>DAWDYI010000016.1:0-43083 GCA_052344885.1 Collinsella aerofaciens | reverse complement strand
CGTCGCTGGGGATGGCCGCGATTTAGCGGTCCAGGAAATCGTCCGCAGTCCCGCCTCAGAGTGGGACACCGTTTCCGGCTGAGACCACCTGCCTGGACATCGATCTACGCCCGCTCCTGCAGGGCGTAGATGGACTTATCCATGTTGAACAGGTAAGCCACAACGCAGACAATAATGAACATCGGCAAGTTACCAAAGCCGAAGACTTCGCAGCCAATAAGGATGGGTGCGAGCAGCGTATTGGTGGCGCTGCCAAAGACGGCTGCGTAGCCCAGTGCGGCGCAGAGCTCGACGGGCATGCCGAGTTGAGCCTCGTTATGGCGACATCTGGGTAACAGAAAGGCCCGCGTTCCTCAGAGGCAAGATAGGCAATTCTGCTTCTGAGGTAGATCTCAATTCTGCCGACCGCACTGCCGACCGCATCAAACATTAACTGCCGGAGGGCTCGGTCAAATTCATACGTGTAGATGATGGTTTCGAATGTTGTGCCTTCGCGAAAGATGGTAATCCCGGACTTGCATTTGGTTTTGTAGGGAAACCAGTAGGCCGACAGTCTGTAGTGGTTGGCTTCGACCAAAGCTCGCTCGAGTTCGCTTTGATCAGAGCACTTAAGACCCTTGTTTTCTGTCAATAGTGCTATTTGTTCGTTGATGGATATCCGCGACTTCTGGTATTTCATTAAGCCTCTTGATAGAAAAAGAGCTGGAGTTGCGCATCGTTGAGAGGCTTTCCAGCTTTAGCAAAACAAACTTATAAGATGCGACGGGCCGCGTCAAGATAATTACCGGACGGCCTAGGAGGCGGCTGGTTGGCTGGCTTAAAACCCAGCGCGTGAAATGACGCTCCACGCTATTCAGCGCGCTTGATAGGATGACGAACCACAGTCTTAAGTTTCTCCGGCGCACACTTGCGTGGATCGGAAAGATAGATTTCGTGATGTAAACGGGTGTCTGAGAAGTCGGGGACATAGCCCTGCTCGGTCGCATATTCATGCATGGCGTCTACGGTTGCCGGCTCGCTGTCGTAGGGTCCGGTATGCATGCATTGAACGCAGAGACCCTCGTCAACTTTAAGCAGCTCGACGGCAGAAAAGTCCAGTTTCTTTTTGGCCGTGGCTTCCGCGACCGCCCAGTCAAAGTCATCCTGAGTGACGAAATCGGGCAGGCGGATGCACGAGATAAAGTTGAAATCGTCCTTGCGTACATAATCGATGTCGCCGCTCGGGGAGTCTTGCCACCAGAAGCCCTCGAGCGGCGGTACCACAAAGTCGAAATAGCCCTCGATACTCCTTGAGCCTTTCTTTGACATCTTGACGGTATAGGCGATGCCGTAAAGCAGCGGCAGGGCATTTTGATACTCGCCACCTTCGGTATTTGGGTCGCCCTTTCCGCGAACGGCAACGTAGCTCATAGGCGGGACAGTTACGATACTCGGCTTGCTCGCAGGTCTGTAGAGCTCCTTGCATTCCTTCTTAAAGTCGAACGCCATGTTGGCCGCCTTTCTGCGTATTGGCCTGCTTAGATAGCTGAATCATATCATAGAAACGAACAGCTGTTCGAATGATTTGGCTGACAGATTGAGATGCGTGCGTTGTGTTTGGCGGTCGGCCTGACCCCATCGATGATTTCTCTGCCTCCCCGGCGCCTCATCTATAGCTGCCGTTTCCCCATATAGAACCTTCCAAAATAAACCTGTCCCTTTTTGGTCGGTGTGAAATGGGTAATACTAAAGAGTTATCCGACCAGATGGGAATTAATCGATGGCTTATATCGAATTCAAAGACGTCATCAAGGCATACGGCGAGGGCGACGCCCGCATTCACGCGCTCGACGGCGCGAGTTTTACGGTCGAGCGCGGTGAGCTCGCCATTATCCTGGGCGCCTCGGGTGCCGGCAAGACCACGGCGCTCAACATCCTGGGCGGTATGGACACGGTAACCTCCGGCACCGTAACGGTGGACGGGCGCGACGTGAGCTCCGCCAACGAGGCGCAGCTCGTGGAATACCGCCGAGCCGACGTCGGCTTTGTCTTCCAGTTCTACAATCTGGTCCCCAACCTGACGGCGCTCGAAAACGTTGAGCTCGCGGCGCAAATCTGCCCCGATTCGCTCGATGCCGAGCAAACGCTTCGCCAGGTTGGCCTGGGCGAGCGCCTTGCTAACTTTCCGGCGCAGCTTTCGGGTGGCGAGCAGCAGCGCGTGTCCATCGCCCGCGCACTGGCCAAGAATCCCAAGCTGCTTCTGTGCGACGAGCCCACGGGTGCACTCGACTACAAAACTGGCAAGCAGATCTTGCAGCTGCTACAGGACACGTGTCGCAAGCAGGGCATTACGGTCATTATCATCACCCACAACTCCGCGCTGGCGCCCATGGCCGATCGCCTGATCCGCTTTAAGAGCGGCCGCGTGGAGAGCGAGACGGTTCAGCAAAATCCCGTGCCTATCGAGACGATCGAGTGGTAGCGCCCATGGACCAGGACCGCCAAAACAGCCAGAACCACGATGCGCAGCACGTGAGTCGCGACCAGGAGTTTACGACCTACCGCACCGCCCAAAGCTCAAACGACATGGTGCCGACGGTGTTTCGCCGTGGCATCTATCGCACAATCCGAGGCAGTCTTAAGCGCTTCCTATCTATCGTGGTCATCACCGCGCTCGGCGTGAGCGTGATGTGCGGTCTTAAGGCGGGTTGCGAGGATCTGTGCGATTCGGTCGACGCCTACTTTGACCAGCAGAATGTCTATGACATTAACGTGCAGTCGACCTATGGCCTTACGCGCGACGATCTTGCTGCGATCCAAGAGGTCGACGGCGTCGAGACGGCCGAGGGCATCTATACCGAGACTGCCTATACCGCCGTGGGCACAACGCGCGAGCGCGTGGTCGTGCAGAGTCTCTCCAAAGAGAATATCGATCAGCCGGTGCTCGTGAACGGCGATTTGCCCGAGAGCGCCGATGAGGTCGCGGTGACTTCAAAGTTCCTGAAGGCTTCGGGCAAAAAGCTCGGCGATACGGTGAGTTTTGCCGCCAATGACGCGAGCTCGTCGAACCAAAGCGCCAAGGATCAGTTTGCCGCGGGCGATTACACCATTACGGCCGAGGTCCTCGATCCTACCGACGTGAGCTCCGACTCGACAGTCAACGCCTTTCGCGCTGCTTCGACTGCGGACTATAAGTTCTACGTGAGCGAGGACGCTGCGACATCTTCTTCCTACTCCGCGGTCCACGTGATCGTCGAGGGAGCCAAAAGCCTCAACTCCTATTCGGATGCCTACGCGGCAAAGATCAATGAGGTCAAGGGCAATATCGAGAAGATCCGCGAGGAGCGTGAGAAGGCGCGCGCTCAGGAGCTGACGGTCGACACGCCGGCAAGCTTGGATGCGGCCGAGCGCCAGGCGAATATGCTTTTTGGGATTGAACAGGAAAACATCGACCGTATGGCCCAGGGCAGCGAGGAACGCGCGCAGGCGCAGGCCGACCTGAACCAGCGCCGCGCCGCCGCCGACCAACAGTTTGCCGATGCCCGCGCCGAGCTTTCCGATCTGGGCGAATGCACCTGGTACATCCAGGACCGCGGTAACATCGCAAGCTACTCGAGCGTCGAGAGCGACAGCTCTTCGATCGAGGCCATCGCCACGGTTTTCCCATTCATCTTCTTTATCGTCGCCGTGCTCATCAGCCTTACCACCGCCACGCGCATGGTTGAGGAGGAACGCACGCTCATTGGCCTGTACAAGGCGCTCGGCTATTCACGCGGACGTATCCTGTCCAAATACGTGGACTATGCGCTGTGGGCCTGCCTGGTGGGTGGCGTGCTCGGCAACATCATCGGCTTTGTGGGGCTACCGCTGTTCCTGTTTACGGTGTTCGATGATATGTACTCACTGCCCCAGATGCTGCTTTCGTACGATATCGTGTCCTCGATTGTCTCGGTGGCGCTGTTTGCCGTGGGCGTGGTGGGCGCTACGATTATCGCCTGCCGCCACGAGATGGCCGAGACGCCGGCTTCGCTCATGCGTCCCAAGGCGCCGCGTGCCGGCTCACGCATTTTGCTTGAGCGCATCGGCTTTATTTGGCGCCGCATGGGCTTCCTGAACAAGGTGGCAGCACGTAACCTGTTCCGCTACAAAAAGCGCGCCTTTATGACCATCTTCGGTATCGCCGGCTGCACGGCGCTCGTGATCTGCGGTATGGGCATTCGCGACACGTCGGTGGCGCTTTCGCCCAAACAGTACGGGCATATCACGCGCTATGACTTGCTGGCGGTCGCCAATCCCGACGATTTTTCGCAGACGTGCGCGGCGCTCGACGAGCGAAGCGCGGTCAAGGATTCCGGTGTGACCGTAACTTCGACGCTGCCGATCATGACCGACAACGTCACCTTTACATTCGGCGGAAAGAGCGAGACCGTGCAGCTGATCGTGGTGCCCGATGACCGCACGAACGATCTGGACGACTATGTTCGCCTTGAGGATGAGTCCAAAGAGCCACTGTCTTTGCGTGACGGAGACGTGTATCTGAGTAAGAGTTCACAGCTGGTGCTGGGGATTCAACCAGGCGATACGGCGCACGTCCAGGATTCGTCACTCAACGTCGCCAAGGTCAAGGTCAGCGACATTTCGCTTAACTATCTGGGCAACACGCTTTACATGACGCAGAGCACCTATGAGCGCGCGTTTGGGCGCAGCGTTCGCCTCAATGGCATCTTTGCGCTGCTCAAGGGTTCGTCGGCCGACCAGATTGCGTTTAGCAAGAAGCTTAAGAGTGACGGCTGGCTTTCGATTTCGAGCACGGCCGAGCATTGGGAGAACTTTGAGGCGAACTTCACTATTATCAATTCCGTCGTGGTGCTCGTGACCTTTATGGCGGCGTGCCTGTCGTTTGTGGTGGTGTTTACGCTGTCCAACACGAATATCTCCGAGCGCGAGCGCGAGCTGGCGACCATCAAGGTGCTTGGTTTCCGCCGTGGCGAGGTGCACCATTACGTCAACAAGGAGACGTTGATCCTCACGGCAATTGGCGCCGCGCTGGGCGTGCCACTGGGCGGCTTGCTGGCCGAGAGTTTTACGTACATTTTGCAGATGCCGTCGCTGTACTTTGATGTTGAGGTCGAGCCGCTAAGCTACGTGCTCGCCGTGGTGCTTTCCTTTGGCTTTACGTTTATCGTCAACCTCGCCACCAATCGTACCCTCAACAAGATCGACATGGTCGGCGCCCTCAAAAGCGCCGAGTAACCTGCCCTGGGATTCAAGTTCTAGCGAGCTGCCGACGCGCCCGCAGCAGCATTTTTGCATAAACCGCCCCGCCAAATGCATACTTTGACGGGGCGGTTGCTTTTTGCCCACAGGTACCCCAGGGGGCGCCGTGCAAATTCCGGAGTATTCAGCGTCCCGGGGTCCGCGGGCGCGGGGGCGGGGGTGCAAAACTGCGCTGAAAGCCCCGATTCTGAGTCCCAACGCCTCTAGAGCCGCTCGTTTTTTTACAGGATGCGGCCCATGGTGCCTGCCTTTCGCCCAAAATCCAGTATGCAGGCACCCTCGGCTGCTGAATACTCCCAAAAATGCACGCCGCATCCTACCCCAGGCACCCGCAGCAAGAAGACGAATCGTCTCGGCCTCCCCAGACACCGCAGGTGGCCCCAGGGCTTACCTCCCAAATCTTTCCGCAGGACGGAAGGATCCCGCCGCGCGAAGCGCACGGCGGGATCCTGACATGTCCGAGGACGATTTGGGAGGTAAGCCCTGGGGTCTCCGATGAGAGCAGTTTCGGCCGAGGCTATTCGTCGCCGAAGCTGATGCCCAACGCCTTGGCCTCGCGCACCAGATCGCTCTGGGGATCGACATACTTGAGCTTGCCGGCGACATCCTCGAGCGGCATGTGACACATCTTGCCGTCACGCAGGGCGATCATGTAGCCAAACTCGCCGCGTAGACAGCCCAGTGCCGCCTCGACGCCGCACTGGGTCGCAAAGATGCGGTCCTGGGCGTCGGGCTGGCCGCCGCGCTGCGTGTGGCCGGGGATGGCGACGCGGGTCTCGCGACCGGTCTTGGCCTCGATCTCCTTGGCGATGTCGTAGACGATCGACGGGCTCGTGCGCTCGGCGAGTTTCTTCTTGTACTCCTTCTTGGACAGCGCCGCGTCCTCCTTGGAGATAGCGCCCTCGGCGACGGCCACGATGGTAAAGCGGCTGCCGGTCTCCATGCGATGCTCGATGGTCTTGATGACGTTATCCATGTCGTAGGGGATCTCGGGAATCAAGATGACATCCGCGCCGCCCGCGACGCCGGCGTATAGCGGGATCCAGCCAACCTTGTGGCCCATGATCTCGATAACGAACACGCGGCCGTGACTCGAAGCGGTGGTGTGAATGTCGTCGATGCACTTGGTGGCGACGTCGATGGCGCTCGTAAAGCCAAACGTCAGCTCGGTGCCCCAGGTGTCGTTATCGATGGTCTTAGGCAGGGCGATAACGTTGAGGCCCTCTTCGCGCAGACGGTTGGCGGTCTTGGTGGAGCCGTTGCCGCCCAGCATAAACAGGCAGTCGAGCTGCAGCTTATGATAGGTGTGGACCATTGCCGGCACCTTCTCGACGCCGTCGGCCTCGGGAATATCCAGGCGCTTGAACGGCGTACGGCTCGTGCCCAGGATGGTGCCGCCACGGGTAAGGATGCCGCTAAAATCGGCGGGCGTCATGACGCGGAACCGGCTGTAGATAAGGCCCTGGTAGCCGTCCTCAAAACCATAGATCTCAATAGGCTCTTCGCTATTGGTCATAAGCGTTTTGACGATGCCGCGCATGGTGGCGTTGAGCGCTTGGCAGTCGCCGCCACTGGTAAGAAGACCGATCCTAAGCATGATGAATCCTTCCGGGCAAGTTATAACATGCGCATAAGTTTACCCCCGCACACTGTTGATACGGGGGTAAAACGTGTTAGCTCAAGCGTATAGAAATGTAAACAACGTCAGGCGAGCGTAAGGTCGACGAGCCTGGGTCCTTACAGTGCGAAGGCGTCGACGTCGCCCCAGTGGCGGCGCAGCGTAATGGCGGCGGCGGGTTCGGTATTGTCAAAGACGACCGACCATTGCGTATTGCTGGTGATGTCTTTCGGATTGGGTTCTTGCGCTGCAGCGCGTAGGGCCTTCCAAGCGACTGCCTCGTCCTGGGCACCGACATGGGCGTCAAGGACATCGGCGATTGCGATGGCGCGCTCTTTACCATGGCCCAGCTCGCCATTCTTTTGGTTGGGCAGCACTTCGTCGCCATAGCAGGCGTAGAAGTTCGTAACCTGGCGTACAGGAGTCGCTTTGAAAGCACGGTCCGGATCGCGCGGATCCCACTCTACTACGCGCGCGTCACCGGCGGCGTCGTTGATAAAGAAGTGGTAATCGCGTCCTGCCATGGCGTGCATGTCGTAGGCGGAAAGCAGGTCGACAGCTTCTTGCGTGGTGGCGGCACGGTCGAGCACCAGACGGATGGCGAGCGAGGTATTGATGACGGGGCGTTGCGCGTCCTGGTCACAGGGCTTGGAATCCAGAGTGAGTACGGCAATGGACACGCCGCATTCGTTAACACCGTCGAGCTGGGCAAACGGGCCCATGAGTGCGGCGGCACGTCCGGCGACGGAGTCAAGCGGAGTGTTATCGCCCAGGTTGTTAAGGGCGGCAAACCCGATGGAGGCATAGCCGCCACGTGGGTGATTGCGCACCAGCAGCGCCGAGGTGTCGTCCTTAAAGTCGTAATTGCGACCGGTGCGCACGCGGCCTTCGGCATCTACGGCGACAAAAGCGCTGCAGGCAAACTGGGGCGCCTGGACATGTACCGGCACACCGGGCAGCACCTGCGCCACCACGGCATCGATGTAGCCCTGGTCGTCGCGCACGCCAGCGGCGATGATGCGATCAAGATCGTAGTCGTAGGCGATGTCGATTGCGTACAGGTCATAGCTATCCGCGTAGCCGGTCAAGCGTTTGAGCGACGCGGCGGACTTGATTTGCTTGCGGTAAACGATACCGGTGGCAGCGGCAAGGCCGACGGCGACTCCCGCGACACCGCAGGCGATGGCAATGTTACGCGGCTTCATGACGGCTCCTCTCGTCCTGTTAGCGTAATTGTCGCAAAAGGAGCGCGGGCATGATGGCTCAACTTGGTGAGCGGCGCGGGATTAAACATGGAATGAAGAGTGCGGCGCTGGCGTGGCGGGGTATGCTGGAGGGGACCATCAACCCAGCGAAAGGGGAGAGCATGACGGATCAGGAAACGCCCGAGCGCGCGCATGTGACGGCCGACGATATCGAGGCCGCCAACGACCTCATCGACTTTATCGAGGCATGTCCCAGCATGTTCCATACGGCGGCGACCATTATGGCCGAGCTCGACGAGGCGGGCTTTACCTACCTGCCCGAGAACGCGGCGTGGGACATCGAGCCGGGCGGGCGTTATTACACGCAGCGCAATACCTCGAGCGTTATTGCCTTTAAGGTGGGCGAGGACCTGACCGCGACGTGGGGCGAGGACGGCGTTGCCGGTGACTATCATTTTCAGCTCACGGCGTCGCACAGCGATTCGCCGACGTTTAAGGTCAAGGCCGTGCCCGAGCTCGACGGCGCAGGCGAGACGCTGCGCCTGAACACCGAGGCCTACGGCGGCATGATCGACTACACCTGGTTCGACCGCCCGCTGGCGCTCGCGGGCCGCGTGTTGGTATGCGAAGGCGACCGTATTGAGAGCCGTCTGCTTGCCACCGAGCGCGAGGTCGCTATCATTCCGAGCCTTGCCATCCACATGAACCGCGGCGTTAACGAGGGCTTTGCTCCCAACCGAGCCGTCGACCTGTGCCCGCTCATCAGCGCTGGCGAGCTTAAGCAGGGCGACTTTGATGCTCTGATCGCCGACGAGCTGGACGTTGAGCCCGATCAGATTCTGGGCCGCGATCTGTTCCTGGTCAATCGTCAGGATGCGTGCATTTGGGGCTGGGCCGACGAGTTTATCTCGACGCCCAAGCTCGACGACCTGGCCTGCGCCTATACCTCGCTGCAGGCATTTTTGGGTGCCGAGAACGCGCACGACGTTTCGGTCTTCTGCTGCTTTGATAATGAGGAGGTTGGCTCCGAGACCAAGCAGGGCGCCATGTCGACGTTCTTGGCCGACGCGCTGCGCCGCATTAACGGATCGCTGGGCTTTGACGACGAGTCGTACCATCGCGCACTTGCTGCCTCGATGCTTGTAAGCTGCGACAACGCACATGCCGTGCACCCCAACCACGCCGAGAAGTGCGATGCCCGCAATCAGGTGGTGCTCAACGGCGGTATCGTCATCAAGGAAGCCGCCAACCAGCACTACTGCACCGATGCCTTTAGCCGCGCGGTGTTCCAGGCCATCTGCGATGACGCCGACGTGCCCACGCAGGCCTTCGCCAACAAGAGCGATATGGCCGGCGGCTCCACGCTCGGCAATCTGTCCAATATGCAGGCGAGCATGCATGCTGTGGACGTGGGCCTGCCGCAGCTTGCCATGCACTCGAGCTACGAGACCGGCGGCGTACGCGACGTGATGTACGCCATCCGCGCTCTCACCGCGTTCTACGAGCGCAACCTAACCATCAACGGCGCCGAAAGCGTGGAGCTCTAAATGCAAGCCGAAGACGAGAAGACCGAGGGCAGGTCTCAACTAATCGATCAGGGGTCGAAGCTGTTCGCCACCGCTTGCCATGAATCGGGAATCGACGTGTCCAACGCGTGGCCAGCGAGCGATGAAGAACTCAAGCGTAGCGCCTATTCGGACCATTATGGTAAGGAGATGGACTGGCTCTAATAGGCGAAACGTCGAAAACGCCAGATGAATGCCTGATATCACTTTGACAAAAGTATCGCAGGCAAAACCAACGTAATGGTGCAAACTAACCTGACCCCATTGCACCAAAAAGGGAGAATGCCGCAGGTCGGACAAAAGTCAGCGAGAGCCCGCCAGAGCGAGCAAGGTGACGTGAAAGAGGAGGGCATTGACCTTCTGGTCATGCCCGACGATTGAAAGGCAGATTGCCGCTCTGGCGGGCTCGCAGCGTCGAGGGGTTCCGGCGTTTGGCAAAACGCCGGAACAATCAGTGTTCGATCCAGCAGCGAAGCGTCTCGCCAGCTTGCAGGTGACGCAGATTCTCCGCGGCGATGTCGACCACGTTGTTGAGCGTGGCTGCCAGGTGGAACCAGCCCGAGACGTGCGGCGTGATGAGCATGTTGGGCGCATCCCACAGGGGGTTTGTCGCAGGCAGTGGCTCGGGATCGGTGACGTCGACCGCGGCGCCGGCGAGATGTCCCGACTCCAGAGCGGCAACCAAGTCGTCGGCGACCACAAAATCGCCGCGGCCGCCGTTGGCAAAGAAGGCGCCCGGCTTCATCGCGGCGAAGAACTCGGCGTTCGCCAGGCCGCGGGTCTCGGGTGTGCTCGGCATAAAGGATGCGACGACATCGGCCTCGGCCAGGCGCTCAGACAGGGCATCCATGCCGTCCATGTCCTCAAATACAATGGGGTAGACGAGCGGATGGCGCTTGATGCCGCGGACGTGCGCGCCCATGTCGCGGCAGAGCGTGGCGAAGTGGCCGCCGATATCGCCCGCGCCCAGCACCAGCACATTGGCGTTTTTGAGCGAGGTGACCGGTCCCAAATCCTCCCAGCGATGCTCGCGCTGCAAGTCGTGATAGCCGGGCAGGTGCTTCATCATGGAAAGGACCATGGCAAACATGTGCTCGCTTACGGCCTGACCGTAGGCGCCGATCGAGCAAGACAGCTTGACGTCAGCCGGCACGGTGCCGGCAGCAAGGTAGTCGTCATAGCCGGCGGTCTGCAATTGCAACAGCTGGAGATGCTCGCATGCCGTGAGCATGTCAGGGTCGATGTTGCCCAGGATCACGTCGGCATCGGCGACCTGCTCGCGCGTGGCGGCGTCGGCGCTCGTGTAGATAAAGTCCTCGCCCGGAGCGCTCGACTCAAGAATTACGCGATGACGGTCGTTGACGGGCAGCAAAACCAGGATGTTCACAAGCAGTCCTCTCCGCTCGACCTGCCAAAAAGGGACAGGTTTATTTTGGCAGGTTATATCAGGCAAAACGCTAAAAAACGCCGGATGCAAGACGAGCGTGCCCGTCAGCATCCGGCGCATCCACGGCTACCAGCTCAGCAGCTCGTAACCGTCCTCGGTCACCACGAGCTGTACCTCGCACTGGGCCGAATCGCTGCCGTCCTTGGTGCGCACACACCAACCGTCACCCTTGCTAATCTTGATGTCGGGCGCTCCGGCATTGACCATGGGCTCGATGGTAAAGACCATGCCCGGGGCCATGATGGTGTCCACATCGGGTGCCTCGGTGGTAAAGCCCACAAACGGGTCCTCGTGGAACTCCTTGCCAATGCCGTGTCCGCCGTACTCGCGCACCACGCTAAAGCCGGCGTCCTCGACGGTCTTTTGCACGGCCTCGGCCATAACGGACAGCGGTAGCCATGGCTTGACGGCCGCCAGACCCGCCTCCACGCTGGCGCGGGTGACGTCGACCAGGCGTTGGCGCTCGGCCGAGACCTCGCCGATGCAGAACATGCGGCTCGAGTCGCTAAAGTAGCCGTCCAAGATCGTGGAGCAATCCACGTTGATGATGTCGCCTTCGTGCAGCACATCCGTATCGCAGGGGATACCGTGACAGACCACGTCGTTGATTGAGGTGCACACGCTCTTGGGATAGCCCTCGTAGTTGAGATCGGCCGGCGTGCCACCGTGCTCGACGGTGTAGTCGTAGATCATCTGGTCGATCTGGTTGGTGGTCATGCCTGCGGCGATATGCTCGCCTACGTAGTCGAGCACGCCCACGTTGATGGCAGCGGAGCGCTTGATGCCCTCGATGTCGGCGGGCGTCTTGTAGAGTGTGCGGGGCAGAACCTCCCAGCCCTCTTCCCACAAGCGCTCGAGGCGCTCATCAAAGGCACTGTGGCATTTCTTGTATTTTTTGCCGCTGCCGCACCAGCAAGCGTCGTTGCGGCCAGGCACGGGTCCTTTGTCATACATGGCTAACTTCCTTTCATCCGCAGCTAGTATAGCCCACCCACGCGTCCATAAAAGTTGCGGTGATATAGTTCCGATCTAAGCGGTTTAACAGCATAAACAGGAACTATATCACCGCAACTGATGGAGTGGGATGGCGGACACTGGCTGCTGCGTGGCTTTGCTAGTAGCTCACCTGGCAGGGAATGCCGAGGGCTTGGACGCGCGCGGCAATGGCGTCAAGCACCTCGGGTGCTGCTTTGGCAAGGCCTGCGACCGGTGTCTCGCGCGCCACCGTGTAGATGGTCGCTTCTTGTGGGCGAATGCGCTCAAGCGCCGCGAGCCAGGGGGCGACGTACTCCTCGCCGGTGTTGTCGATGAGCTTGCCCTGATACTTGCCGTTCAAAAAGATCGTCTGGATAATAACGTGACCGTCAAAGCTTGCGAACGTCTCGATCTGGTGCTCGACGTCGTAGGGGCCAACAGGCTGGTCGAGCAGCTGGATAAACGCCGGGTCGACCGTATCGAGCTTGAGGATGTTGTCGTCGACCATCATGAGCGCATTGTGTACCTCGGGGCGGTCGGCGCGCGTGCCGTTGGAGAGCACGGCAATCTTGGAGTTTGGGGCCAGCTGGTCGCGAAGCGCGACGGCACCGGCGATGGCCTGCGGAAACTCCGGTGCGGCGGTGGGCTCGCCGTTGCCTGCGAAGGTGATCACATCGGGGAGCTCGCCCTCGGCTGCCATATCGCGCAGCTTTGCCTCGAGCGCGTCGAGTACCACGGCGGTTGTGTTGTACGGCTCGTGGCAGGGGCGCTCGGCGTTGAGGCCGTTTTCGCAGTAAATGCAGTCGAACGTGCAGATTTTGCCGCTGGCCGGCATCATGTTGACGCCGAGCGAGAGACCAAGGCGACGGCTGCG
Source organism: Collinsella aerofaciens (assembly GCA_052344885.1). GTDB lineage: Bacteria > Actinomycetota > Coriobacteriia > Coriobacteriales > Coriobacteriaceae > Collinsella > Collinsella aerofaciens_CC. The sequence continues at coordinate 30,143 of DAWDYI010000016.1, read as the reverse complement.
AACGGGCCCAAAGATGGGGCTGGCATTCAAAAACGTAGACATAGGCATATGCTCCTCAAGACAATTGTGCCTAAGCATAGCATCGGCTCCAAAGCAGGGTGCGGGCTCTTGCTTTACAAGTTTCGTTTTTTCACGTCGCTCATTATGCCGTGTCATGAAAAGCCTCGGGTCGGGTAAAGTTAATCTGTTAACAAGGCGTAAAGCAATGCGGGTCTATCCAGCCGTACTGACGCGCAACTGGATGGGCGTTGATGATGGGGGCACAACATGGATTTTACGGTCGAGAATGCGGGCACCACGATTGCCTGTCGCGAATATGCCGGCCCGGATGTGTCGCCTGATACTCCTGCCTTGGTGTGCGTGCACGGCGCTTGTGTCGACGGCACATTTTTCGACGGCATCGCATGTGAGCTCGGTCGCAACTACCGCGTAATTGCCTATGACCGCCGCGGCTGTGGCGGCAGCAGCGAAGCGGCAGACGGCAGCTATGATCTTGCCGCTCAGGCCGCCGACCTGCAGGCCGTGATCGAACACGTTGGCGCTCCGACAAATGTGCTTGCGCACAGCGCCGGTACGTTGGTGGCGCTGGAGCTTCTTCGCACCGAACCCCATCTCGTCGCCCGTGCGATTCTGCATGAGCCGGCTGTGTCGGCCGAAGGCGTCGGCATGGGCGCAGCTCCGATTTTGCTCGATATGATTGCGGCTGGAAAGGTTTCAAGGGCGCTTCGGCTTTTCTTGGGAGCTCTCGGCGACTTGGACCCCGAGGCTCCTGGGACGACCGAAGCGGAAGCCAAGCATGCCCTGCGCAATGGTCGTTGCTTTATGGCCAATGAATACGGAACAAATATGACATATGCTCCCGACTGGGAGCGCGCCCGCGAATCAAAGGCGGTGTCGGCTGTGTTTTTGGGCGAGCTTTCGGTCGGTACACCCCGCGAGGCTGGTACGCGAGCGGCTGCCGAATATCTCGATTGCCCCCTTGTGACGATCCCGGGCGCGCATAACGGTTTGCGCGATCGCCCCGTTACGGCGGCAAACGCCGTTCACGATGTCTTGGAGCGTTAGCACGCTCGATGACCTGCGGGGAGGGGGACTGTTGGCGTTTCGTCATTGTTAACGAATGCGCCAATAACCACGCGCCCGCGGTTCCATTACCACCGTTTGCCAGGTCATAAAAATGTAACAGCATTCACGTGCTTACCTGCATCGGCAAGGTGTTACCCTTGTAGCATTTGGAACCCACCGCTACCATGCGAAACTATCGAAGGGGCCCCATATGCTCAATAATCACGAGGTCAATCTAACCGACGAGGAGGCTGCCGCTGAGGTCGCCCGCGTCGCGAAGACCTACCCCGTGGTGCGTTTGCTGTCGGACGATCAGATTAAGAGCGAGCCTAACTGCCTGCTCGCCGGCGATCGCTGCCCTTGTCTGCGTCAGTCGAGTCTTGAGGCTTTGGCAGACTCCGATGAGTTGTCGGAGCAACTGCTCAACGATGGTGTTGAGTACCGCGCTCGCCTACGCCCTCTGAAGGTCGAGGGCGAGCCTCACGTCCTGCTGATGGTGCGTCCGATCGATGAACAAGAGACTGCAGAAGAGGACCTTGTCTACACCGACGTGCTGACGAGTGTGCGCAATCGCCGATATTACGAGGAAAAGCTCCGTAGCGCCCGCATGAATGCCGGCGTTGCGGTGATCGACCTTGATGATTTTAGGGTCTTCAACGATACGTGCGGCCGCCATGCCGGCGACCTTGCGCTCGGTGCCGTGGCGACAGCCATACGCAGCGGTATTCGTTCGACTGACGAACTTGTGCGCTATGGCTGCGACAAGTTTGTGGCCGTCATGCCCGATATTCCCTCCGATGACTTCGCCCGTCGCCTGCGTCAGGTATCCGATGCCGTTCGTTCCGCGATTATTCCGGGCCATGAGCACGTGAGCTTGACGGCATGTGTTGGTGGCGTTCGCATTCATGGCGAGACGGTTGATGAGGGCGTTGGCCGCGCTGTCCAGTTACTGAGCCGTGCTAAGGCAAAAGCCGGTACGGTCGTGACCGATGGCGATTTCATCGAGGTCTTCCAAAGCGAAAAGCCTTTGGTGCTTATCGTCGATGACTCCGAGATGAACCGAGCCATTCTCAACGAGATGCTCAAGGACGAGTATTGCATCCTCGAGGCCGAAAACGGTCGTACGGCGCTCGATATGGTCGACCGCTATGGCGATGAGTTGTCGCTCGTGCTGCTGGACATTGTCATGCCGGGCGTGAGCGGCTTTGAGGTGCTGGCCGATCTGTCGCGCCGATCGGTTGTTGACAATCTGCCTGTCATCATGATTTCGAGCGAAGAATCCGACGATGTGGTTCTGCGTGCGTACGAGCTGGGCGCCTCGGACTATATCAGCCGCCCGTTTGACGCCCGTGTCGTGCGCCGTCGTGTAAGCAACACTATCCGTCTGTACGCCAAACAGCGCCGCCTGACGAGCCTGCTGTCCCAGCAGTACAACGAGCGCGTCAAGAACAGTCGCATGCTCATCGACATCATGGCCGGTGTCATGGAACTTCGCAATGGCGAGAGCGGCAGGCACGTTACGAATATCGAAAAGCTGACCGAGCTGCTGCTTGGCTGTCTGGTCCAGCGTAGCGACACCATTTCCCTCGACAACGAGGAACGCTCCACGATTGCCCTGGCTTCGGCGCTGCACGATATCGGCAAGATGGCGATTGACGATGCGATTCTCAACAAACCCGGACGCCTTACGTCCGAGGAGTTCGAGATTATGAAGACGCATACTACGATTGGCGCCGACATGTTGCTTGAGCTGGGCCGACATCACGTCGGCAATGCGCTTATGGAATATGCGTACCAGATTGCGCGTTGGCACCACGAGCGCTGGGACGGCAAGGGTTATCCCGATGGCCTTAAGGGCGACGATATTCCCATTGCCGCACAGGTGGTTTCGGTGGCCGACGTGTACGATGCTCTGACGAGCGTGCGCGTGTACAAGGACGCTATCCCGCACAAGGAGGCGATCCAGATGATCTTGGACGGTAAGTGCGGTGAGTTTAACCCGCTGTTGCTCGACTGTCTGCTCGAGGTGCAAGACCGTATTGCCGAGACGTTGGCACGCCCCGCCGACGTCGTCGCATTTCCCACGATTTAGTTTGACCAAAGGAGTTTAACCCATGATTTCCATGCGTGAGGCGTATGAGAAGATCGGCGCTAATTATGAAGACGCGTGCGCTCGGCTGATGGGCGAGGAGATGCTTAGCCGCTTTGCCCTCAAGTTTTTGGATGACGAGAGCATGGACAAGCTGGAGGCCGCCATGGCGGCGGGAGACGCCGAAGGTGCGTTTATGGCAGCGCATACGCTCAAGGGCGTGAGCCAGAACCTGGGATTCGATAATCTGTACGAGCCGGCGGTCGTGGTGACCGAGGCGCTGCGCGGCGCCGATGCCGTTGACGGCGCTCGCGAGGGAATGCATGCGCTGCAGCAGCAATATGCGGCTACGATGTCGGCCCTGCGCGAGGCGGCCGAATAAGAGCTTGCGGGCCTTGGGCTGCGTGCAGGCAGCATATAGGTAAAAGGGCGCCCCGCCGGACCATGTGGCCGGCGGGGCGCCCTTATCTGTTTTGTGGTTCGCGTGCTAGCGGGCCTGCTTGACCTTGGCTGCCGCCTCGACAAACGACTTCCAGAGGTTAAAGTCGGTTTCGAGCGTCTGCCAGGTGTACTCGGGATGCCATTGCACGCCCAGGCAGAAGGGTTGGCCTTCGACCTCGATGCACTCGGGAACACCGTCGGTTGCCTTGGCGACCAAGCGCGTGCTTTTACCCAGACGATCGACGCAGCAGTGATGTGCCGAGTTGGTCTGGATCAGCCTGTGCCCGCCAAGCGCGCGCTCCAGAAGCGAACCCGGCACGACCTCGACGGGATGCACGGGGTCGTTGAGCACGTGGGTATGGCGCCACTGCGTGCGGCCCTCGCGAGCGCCCAGGCTCGGCACGTCCATGCACAGGGTGCCGCCAGTGGCGACATTGAGCAGCTGTGTGCCGCGGCAGGTGGTAAAGAGCGGCTTTTTGGCGCGGAGCACCTCGCCGACTAGCTTAAACTCAAAGCAATCGCGGATCTCGCAGCAGAAGGTGGGGTCGTAGGGTCGATCATCGCCCCAACGTTTGGGATTGACATCGGGGCCGCCGGGGATGGCGATGCCGTCGGCGATATCGACGTAATGACGGATGACCTCAATGTCCTCGGTGATGGACATCTGCAGCGGCAGGCCGCCGGCGGCAAGAATGGCATCGACAAAGACGCTGGCGATTTCCTCGTTGGGGGAGAGCGTCTCGCTCAAAAACGGCTTCGCTTCTTCCCAACGCGGCGCGACGAGGATGAGCGGACGGTCGGCGGGGGCGACGTCGACGTGCGGGGTGTATGACGATGAAGTGCGAGTTCCGATCATAGGTGTAGCTTTCGAGTTTGGATGGGCATGGCGGGCGGGTGAGCGGTCTGGTTAGTGGCCCTTGATGGAGTTGAGGAAGTCCTGGGCACGCTTGGTCTGGGGGTGGTCGAAGAACTCGTCGGGCGTGCCGGTTTCCACGATCTGGCCGTCAGCCATAAAGACGACGCGATCGGCCACGCGGCGGGCGAAGTTCATCTCGTGCGTGATGACGATCATCGTCATGCCCTGCTGGGCAAGACGGACCATGACCTCGAGCACCTCGTTGATCATTTCGGGGTCAAGGGCACTCGTGGGCTCGTCAAAAAGCATGGCCTTGGGCTGCATGGCGAGTGAACGGGCGATGGCCACGCGCTGTTGCTGGCCGCCCGAAAGCTGTGCGGGTACCTTGTCGGCCTGTTCGGCCACGCCCACGCGGCTCAGCAGGTCCATGGCGCGCTCACGAGCTTCCTCCTTGGACACGCCCAGCACATCGACCGGCCCCAGCATGACGTTCTGCAGTACGGTCATATGTGCGAACAAGTTGAACTGCTGAAATACCATGCCCAGCTCGGCACGCATGCGGGCAAGGTCCTTGCCTTCCTGCGGCAGGGGCTCGCCCTCGATGAGAATCTCGCCCGAGTCGATGGTTTCCAGGCGGTTGATGGTGCGGCACATGGTCGACTTACCCGAGCCCGAGGGTCCAATCACAACGACGACCTCGCCGCGGTCGACCGACAGATTGATGTCGTTGAGGACGTGCAGATCGCCATAGTGCTTATCGACGTGTCTGAGCTCGATCAGCGGCTGATTGCCGGTGGAAGAGGTGCTCTGTGCCATGGTGCTCGGCTCCTTATGACTCGAAATGGTAAAGCGTTAGCGGATGATGGTCACGCCGGTCTTGTGCGAAACGTAGACAGCGGCCTTGTTAATCGCGACGTTGATGAGGATATAGATGACCGCGATCACCAGGTAGACCGACACAAGGGCGTCGTAGTTGGTGATGAGCACGCGGGCATTTTGCATGAGGTCGGGGTAGCTCACCACGTAGGCGACGGTGGTGTCTTTGACTACGACCACAAGCTGCGAAATCAACGACGGGATAATAAACCGAATCGCCTGCGGCAACACGATTTTAAAGGTGATTTTAGCTTTGGAGAGACCGAGCGCCTGGGCCGCCTCGACCTGCCCGCGCGGTACGGCGTTGACGCCGGCGCGGAAAATCTCGGCCAGCACGCCGGCGGCAGCGAGCGCGACGGGAAGCGTGAGCATCCAAAACGACGGCAGCGCGATCTTGTACTGGGGCAGCACCAAAAAGAAGAAGTAGATGAACAGCAGGCTCGGCACGCCACGGAAGAAGTCGGTGAGCACACGGCAGACCAGCTGCAGCGGCTTAATGTCGCTGGTACGGCCGAGCATAAGGGCTAAGCCCAGCACCAGCGCGATGGCGCCGGCGGTGAGTGCGACTTTAACGGTGCCCTCAAAGCCGGCAAGCAGGAACTTCCAGGTGGTGAGGTGCGTAAAGAAATACCAATAGTGGACCGAAAGCTGACCGGTCACATAAAAGCGCTGCAACACGAGGACGACGAGCGCGGCGACGGCAACAAGCGAGATGGCGGTGCCGATGCGAATCTTGGCGCGCATCTTGGGGCCGGGAGCCTCGTAGAGCGCATCGCGCATGGTGAGCGCGGAGGTGGAGTGCTTGCTCATCGGAGGATCCTCACCTTCTTATCGATGTAGTTGCCAATGTGGCTCACCACAAAGGCCGTGCCCAGGTAGCCGAGCGCCGAGATAAAGAACGCGGCGACGCCGCCGAGCGAGCGCGTGTTGATGTAACTCACCACGCCGGTGAGCTCTTGCGGCTTAAGCGGCACCTGGCTGCCCAAGGCGGTAGTGAGCATGACGGCGATAAAGAGGTTCGTCATGGGCAGCACGCTCGAGCGCAGCGCCTGCGGAATCACGATTTTGGCGAGGATACGGTTAAAGCTCATGCCCAGCGAGCGGGCGGCTTCCACCTGACCGACGCCGACGGTGTTGATGCCGCTCATAAAGTTTTCGGAACCAAAGGCCGAGCCCAAAAGGACCGTGGCGACGATAACGCAGGTGCGGTAGGGCAGGACGACTTTGAGCGGCGGCAGCGCGTAGACGACGATGATAAGCAGCGCGATGCCGGGGATGTTACGGAAGACCTGGACATACAGGTCGCCAAAGACGCGCAGCGGCTTGAGCGGCGACACGCGCATCACGGTGACGGCGACGGCCAGCACCATGGCGATGGCAAACGACTCAAGCGTCATGCCCCAGGTTGCGAGCAGCGCGTCGATATAGTTCTGGCCATAGAGCGACCAGAGCTCGGAAAGACTCATGCGGACCTCCCGCCGATAAGGAAAGGGGCTCCCGTGTGTACGGAAGCCCCGACAACTCAGTGAGAAAACAGTTTACCGCAATAAAGCGCATCATGCGTTTCCGTATGGTTTCGTTGCGGCCGTTACCAGGCACGCTGCCTAGGCGCCGATTTCGGGCAGCTCGGGAACATTGGTGTCGCCCGTACGGTCGCCGATGCAGATCTGCCACAGCTCGGTCCAGGTGCCGTCGTCCTCGATTTTCTTAAGGAAGTCGTTAACGAAGGCGACGCCGTCGGAATCGAGCGGCAGACCAATGCCATAGGGCTCCTTGTTGCCGAAGGACTTGCCGGCGATCTTGTACTTACCGGGCTCGCGGACCAGGGCGCTCTGCTGCATGTTGTTGTCGATGACGTAGGCGTCAACGCGGCCCTGCTGGAGTGCCTGGCGGGCCTCCTCGTCGGTCTTAAACTCCTGCTGGCTGGCCTTGGGAGCGAACTCCTCCAGGATGGCGGGGCCGTTGGAGCCGGACTGGACGGCGACGTTCTTGTCGGCCAAGTCGTCGACGCTCTTGATGTCGTCGTTATCGGCGAGCACCAGGATGGCCTGCTGCGTGTAGTAGTAGGGACCGGCGAAGGAGACGAGCTTCTTGCGCTCGTCAGTGATGGTGTAGGTGGCAAAGACGGCGTCGACCTGGCCGTTCTGCAGGACAGACTCGCGCGTGTCCGAGGTCACCTGGGTGATCTCGACCTTGTTCTCGCCCAGAATGTAGTTGGACAGGAGCTGTGCGATACCGGCATCGAAGCCGCGGGTCTGACCGTCTTTCTCGTTGAGGAGGGAGAAAAGCGTAGAGGTCTGAACGCCGCCAATCTTAAAGACGCCGGCGTCCTTGACGGCTGTGGCCCAGGTGCTGGCGGCGATGGCATCGTCGTCGGCTTTGGGGCCGTTGTCGACGAGCTTGTCGAATGCCTTGGCGTCGAGCGTGGTGGAAGCCTCGGTATCCTCGGAGCTCTTGGAAGAGCCGGCGGCGGAACCCTTGTCGGCCTCGGCGCTGGTGTCGGAGCAGCCGGCAAGACCAAGGCCGGCGACGGTTGCGAAGGTGGCGGCAACGAAGCCGCGGCGGTCGAGAACGACCTGCTGGGAGAGGTTCTTGCTCATGGTAGAACACCTTTCTCAATAAAATCCCTAGCGGTTGAGTAGAGTTATACCCTATCGCGCTCAAATGGGTCAACACGAAATAACTCAGAAACATACTTACCTTATGGGTTATTCTACCTACTAAAAAGGGACAGGCACCTTCGTGGTGGTTTTGGCCGATGCGGCGGCATGCCTTGTTGCTTTGTCTCGATCTGTAACATCTGCAGCCGTTTTTGCCGAGCGACTGTTACAGATCGAGATTTTCTCTTCAGGGGAATTCGAATGTCTCAATCTGTAACATCTGGACGGCCAAAAGGTCTCTATCTGTTATAGATTGAGACAAAGGTCTGGGACTAGGACGTCTTATCCAGATCTGTAACAGTTAGACGGAAATTCGGACCCTAGATGTTACAGATTGAGATAATCGCGTCGCGAAAATAAAAACCTCCGCAGGGGTGCTTTCCTTGCGGAGGTTTTCTTACTCGTTGAGTAGTCTTACGGCTTCGGCGGCCATGTTCTCGACCGTCATGCCGTTCTGAGCGAGCAGCTCGTTGGGGTCGTAGCGGTCGGGGAAGCCCTTGGCGATGCCGAAGGTGCGCGTGCGCACAGGCGTGCAGGCCAGATAGCACGCGACGCGCTCGCCCCAGCCACCGTCCAAGATGCCGTCCTCGAGGGTGACGACAACGCGATGCTCGGCGGCAAGACTGTCGAGGAACTCACGGTCAAGCTCGGTTGCAAAGCGCGGGTTGACGAGCGTGGCCTCGATACCGTACTCGGCAGCCAAGCGGTTTGCCACGCGCTCGCCCAGCTCAAAGAAATCGCCAAGCGCGAGCACGGCAACGTCGCGGCCCTGACGCACCACGTTGTAGCGAACGGCACTGTAGTCGGTGTCTTCGGCAGGCGCAAGGTCGGGACGGCTTACCAAGCCAATGCCCGGTACGCGGATCGCCGCGGGATGCTCGCGGTGGTCGAGCGACCAGCTCAGCATGGACAGATATTCCTCCATGCAGGCCGGCGCCAAGTAGTGCATGTTGGGAAGACCGCCCAACATGGAAATATCAAAGAACGAAAGGTGCGTCTCGGACGTGGTGCCAAAGATTGACGCACCAAACACCAAAATGGTTGCCGGGGCGTCGTTGAGGCACAGGTCGTGCCACAGCTCGTCGTAAGCGCGCTGCAAAAACGTGCCGTACACACCAAAGACTGGCTTGGCGCCCGAGCGCGCAAGCGCGGTGGCAAAGGTCACGGCGTGCTCCTCGGCAATGCCCACATCGACGAACTGTTTGCCGGCGGCAGCGCGAAGCTCGGGTGTAAAGCCCATGATGTAGGGCGTGGCGGCCGTGATGCCCACGACCTGCGAATCGCGCTCGATGGCGGCGCTGAGCGCCTCGCCCGTAATGTCGGCATAGGTGCGCGGCGCAGGCTCGCTCGGATGGCCCGGGCAGAGCTTGCGTCCAGTTGCCATGTCAAACGGACCCACGTGATGCCAGCGTTCGGGGTCGTTCTGGGCTGGCTCAAAGCCCTTGCCCTTGGCGGTGGAGACGTGCAGCACGATGGGATGATCGATATTGCGCAGTTCCTGCAACGCGTCGACGAGGGCCAACACGTCGTTACCGGCGTCCAGATAGCGGTAGTCGAGCCCCATCGCGCGGAAAACGTTGCGCTCACAGGTACCGTTGCTGGCTCGCAGCTCGGCCAGATTGCGATACAGGCCGCCATGGTTCTCGGCAATGGACTGGTCGTTATCGTTGACGATGATGATCAGGTTGCTATCGAGTTCGGCGGCATTGTTAAAGCCCTCAAACGCCAAGCCGCCCGAAAGCGAGCCGTCGCCAATAACGGTGATGACGTTGTGCGTATCGCCCGCCAGGTCACGAGCGTGCGCCAGGCCGCAGCCCAGGCTCACCGACGTGGAGGTATGGCCCATGGCGAACAGGTCGTGCTCGGACTCGTCGGGATTGGCAAAGCCAGAGGCCTCGCCAAAGCGCTTCGGATCGATATAAGTGTACGCGCGCCCAGTCAGCGCCTTGTGGGCGTAGGTCTGGTGCGAAACGTCAAAGAGAATCTTGTCGATAGGGGAGTTAAACACGCGATGGAGCGCGACCGTAAGCTCAACGACGCCCAGGTTGGGGGCAACGTGCCCGCCGACGGCGGCGGAGCTTTCGAGGATGGCGTGGCGAATCTCGTCGCAGAGCTGCGGGAGCTCGGCACGATTAAGAGCCTTGACGTCCTCGGGCGTTGTCGTTTGCGTAAGCAGCATCGTTGTGGGTTACTCCATGCGAATCGAGCGCCGGCGCTCCCTCGGCCGACACAATTGCACAAGACAGTCTCGCACATTTTGGCGTTTGATATGTGACGGCGGCGCGGTAATTCGCCAACTGGTGGGGCAAAACGTTTTGTCCGATGCCATACTGATATGTTCCATGATGTTTTTATCGATTGTGCACAGGCCGTGGCTTGTCGCCGTGAGTCGCTGGAAGGAGGCAGCATGTCCGATGCCGTTCGTGCCGAAAAAATCGCGCACGAGGTCGACTATGCCGCCCGCCAGCTGGCCCAGGCGGGCCGCTTGGACCTGACGCACGAGTTTATCCAGCATGGCGACGTGACGGTCTATGCACATGTGACTTCGGTAGCGCGGGCGAGCCTGTCCTTTGCCGAGCGCTTGGGCCGTGCCGGCATTTCGGTCGACCGTGCTTCGTTGTTGCGCGGGGCCCTGCTGCACGATTACTTTCTCTATGACTGGCACGATCCCGACCCAAGCCATCGGCTGCATGGCTTTCGCCACCCGTTTTTTGCCCTGGCACGTGCGGAGGAAGATTTTGAGCTGACGCCGCGCGAACGGAATATTATCGTGCGGCATATGTTTCCGCTGGTGCCAGTGCCGCCGACGTGTCGTGAGGCTTGGATTGTATGCCTGGCAGATAAATGGTGCGCTCTGCGCGAGACGGTCGCCGGTCGTCTGCGGCGCAAGGACGAGGCGGACGATGACGTGAGTGGCGAATCGAGCGAAAAGAGGAGAGGGTAGACGGTGGGGACCGCGATTGATATGGCGTTTGGCGGCGCGACGCTTGCCGTCTGCCCGCTTTCGGCACTGGTGCTCTCGTTTGCCTTTTACGGGTTTTGCGGCTGGGCGTGGGAGTCGACGGTCTGCGCCATGCTCAATCACGGACGATTTGCCAACAGCGGCTTTTTGCTGGGGCCGTGTTGTCCTATCTATGGTGTGGGCGGCATTGCCTGCTGGCTGCTGTTGCGCGGGATTCCGGATGCCTCAAGCCAGTTTGTCGCTGCAGCGCTCGTATGCAGCGTGATTGAGTACAGCGTAGGCGTACTGTTGGAAAAAACAACGGGCGCTCGCTTTTGGGATTACTCGCACCTGCCGTTTAACTTGCACGGACGCATTTGCCTGTACTGGGCCTGCGCGTTTGGCTTGGGTGCGTTGTGTATTTGCCGTTTAGTGGAGCCGGCATTGCTGGGGCTGCTTGGCCATCTGCCGGTGCTGATTGTGCGGCTGTCCGCCTTTATCGTCGCGGTCGCGATGATGGTCGACGCGTTGTGCTCGTTGGCGAGCTGGCGGCGTCTGTCCGATCAGCTGGAGCGCGTCCGGGCCGACCTTGCCGACCGCATCAATGAGTCGCTTGCCGATGCGTCCGACTCCATGCTCGAACGTATTCCCGATTCGGCGATCGACTCGGTGGCGCAGACGCACATCCGCGGCCGTGCCGTTAACGCGTGGCTGGTCGAGCTGGGCGACGCGGCGCTCGATGCCCTGCGCGAGAAGGCTTCGATGCCGACGTTTATCTCGGATGGTGCTCGCGGCCTGGCGCTTGCCGCCCGCCGCGTGGCCGATGCCGCACCGAGCATGCCGCGTCCGTCGCTCAGTCGTCGCCTTGCCGGCAAGGGCATAAGCCGTCCGGTGCCGAGCGTGTCACTCAGCCGCCGCGACCTACGCTTCTTTAACGCCTTCCCGCGCCTGCGCATCAATCGCTACGAAGGTGTCATTCGAGCAACTAATCTCCGCGACCGCGCCCACGAGCTGTTCCGCCGCTAGCCGGGACGGGCGCGCTCACGGCTTCCTTGCTCGCGTATTTCCCGTCCGTTTCGCGTCCGTTGCCGCGCCGTTTCCAAGATTGCGGCACCGTTTCCATTCGACAACGCCGCGTTTAACAACGCCGTATCTGGTCTACACCAGTTGCCCCTCGGCCGCATTATGGGCGCCGACAACGTTCATGCGACCAAGGGAGAGCGAATGTACGATACGGGATCGACAACGTTTATGCTCGTCTGCACCATGCTCGTGTTTTTAATGACACCGGGTCTGGCGTTTTTCTATGGAGGCCTTGACCAGCTGCTGTGCCTGCCGGTACTCAACCAGGTGCTGCAGGCGGCCGAGGGCAATGCCGCGGACGGTGCCGCCTACCCTCAGATCATCAACATTGCCTTCCAGATGGCATTTGCCATGATCACGGCTGCTATCGTCACGGGCAGCCTGGCCGGCCGCGTTAAGTTTGGTGCCATGACGGCCTTCCTGGGCATTTGGCTGCTTGTGGTCTATGCGCCGCTCGCCCACATGGTTTGGGGCGGCGATGGCTCCTTTATCGGCGACATCATCGGCGCACTCGACTTTGCCGGCGGCGACGTGGTACACATTTCGTCCGGTCTGACGGGCCTGATTCTCTGCTTAATGCTCGGCCGTCGTCGTGGTTTTGGCATGGTGAGCTACCGTCCGCATAACGTGCCGTTTGTGGCGCTGGGCGCCGGCCTGCTTTGGTTTGGCTGGTTTGGCTTTAACGGCGGCAGCGAGTTTAAGGCCGACGCCGTGGCGGCGCTTGCCATCCTCAACACCGTGACGGCCAGCGCGGCGGGCATGGTCTCGTGGCTTGCCGTCGAGCGCGTGCATACCGGTCGCCCCACGCTGGTGGGCGTCAGCACCGGTCTGGTTGCGGGCCTTGTGGTGGTCACGCCGGGTGCGGGCTTTGTCGAGCCGTGGGCGGCGCTGGTCATGGGCCTGATCGTCTCGCCTGTCTGCTACCTGGCCATCAGCCATCTTAAGACCAAGTTTGGCTACGACGATGCGCTCGACGCGTTCGGTTGCCACGGCATCGGCGGCATCTTGGGCGGCGTGCTCACGGGCCTGTTCTGTGTGCCGGAGCTCTCGTGGACCGGTAAGGGTGGCCTGTTCTACACGGGCGACGTGTCGCTGCTCGTCTCGCAGATTTTGGGCATTGTGGTGACGGTCGCTATTGTACTGGTGCTCGACTTGGTGACCGCCGCGGTGGTCAAGGCGCTGTTCCACGGCAGCCTGCACGTGGACGAGGCCGACGAGGCGCTGGGCCTGGACGCGAGTCAGCATGGCGAGAGCGCTTATCCCTCGTTCTCCGGACTCGATTAGCAGCTTCCCCAAGCACCGCACCTTGCCGTTCAATCGTCGCTCACGTACTTAAGTACGCTTCGCTCCTCTTTCACGGCAATCTGCGGCACTTGGGAAACCTGCTAAGACCAGTCAGTTGAACTTTTTGATTTCTGAGGTTGGTTTGCGGCACCTGGGAAACCCGCGTCTCATGTAAAGGGATACGTTAATTATTGAGAGGAATTCATTATGAAAAAGATCACGGCTATCGTGCGCCAGGAAAAGCTTGAGGTTCTTAAAGATGCGCTGTTTGCTGCCGATGTTCGCGGCATGACTATCAACCAGGTGCAGGGCTGCGGTGCACAGCATGGCTGGAAGGAATACGCGCGCGGCAACGAGTTGCTTGTCAACACGATCCCTAAGGTGCAGTTCACGCTCATTTGCGCCGATGAGCATGTCGACGGAATTGTCGAGATTATCTGCAATGCTGCTCGCACCGGTGCCGTTGGAGACGGCAAGATCTGGGTCGAGCCGGTCGAGGAAGTTATCCGCATCCGCACCGGCGAACACGGCCCCGCCGCGGTGTAGGACAATCTTTCGCCTAGCGGGCGCGTCTCTCTTGGGACGCGCCCGCTCTCGTCTACAATATCGTGCAGACGAAGGAGAGGCATGCCCATGATCAAGATGTTTGCGAGTGACTTAGACGGAACGCTGTTGAATGCCCTGCACGAGGCAGACGGGACCATTCGCCGTGTCATTCGCGAGCTGACCGAGGCTGGCCTGCATGTGGTTCCCGCGACCGGACGCTCGACGCTGCCGATCGGCGAGCATGGCTTTACGGGCCTGGCGCTTGACGCCTGCTGCTCTAACGGCTCCATTGTGCGCGACAGTCATGGCGAGGTGCTCAAGACCTGGACCATCGACCCGCAGATCACCGAGGAGCTGCTCAAGGAGTTTCCGGACATTTGCTTTGATTGCTCCACGCCCGATGGCATGTTTTCGAGCGGATCGTTCGAGATGCACCAGGCGGGCTTTAAAAAGGACAGACCCATCAAGCGTATCGTGATGCGCGGCATGCGCGCGCGTGGCGGCTATCACGAGGAACAGTATTTCGATCAGTCGATCGGCGACATCCTGCGCCACGATGTGTGCAAGATCAACTGCCGCGTGACCTCGCCCGAGCTGGAGCGTGACCTTAAGGCGTATCTGGCCGAGCGCTCGGACCGCGTGGTCAACGCGCCGTTCGATCCGGTGATGTTTGAGATCACGGATGTGGCATGCAACAAGGGCGAGAGCGTGGCCTGGCTGGCGGGCTACTACGGCATTGCCGAGGACGAGGTTGCGGTTTACGGAGACGGCGGCAACGACATTGCCATGCTCAAACGTTTCCGCCACAGCTACGCGACCAAAAACGCAAGCGATGCAGCTAAGACCGCCGCGAGCGCGACCATCGGTAGCTGCATGGTCCACGCCGGCCCCAAACACATGCTCGCCACCATGCGCAAGCAAAACTCCCGCACCGTCATCGAATAATGTGGCAAAGGGATAGTCCCTTTGTCACATGGGAGATGCCGGCTTTTGGCGTATAGGACTGTTACGCTTTCGCCACCAACAAATTTCGAGTTATTCGGCCTGTCGGAGGTCGTTAAATGGCTAAAGATGCCCTCGCAGGAACATTCATACCTCTAACGGTGTTTGATTCGGTGACGTAAGTGCGCAAATGGGCATGTATGCGCTCAAATAAGGACAAAAACTCTCAGATAATCCCGGTGGTGCATTTATGCAGAACCAGCAGCGTGGCCGAATAACTCGAAAAATGTAGGTAGCAGTTCGGCGACAAGCTCGGGTATGGCAAAGGAACTGCTCCTTCGCCATGCCCGAGTTCCGATCTTCTGATATGCGAACAAACATTCGCATATCTAACTGCGCTTTGATAGAATTGATACTGTTGGCGGCAGTTCCATGTGCCGGGCAGCGCCCTCCATCTGATGGGAGGTGATGCCCATGACCGATTTGATTGATTTCGTGAGACTTCTGACCGCTTTGGTCTCGTTCTTCACGGCACTTGTCGGCCTTTCCGAGGCACTCAAGCAGCGTTCGAAGCGCAACAGAAGGGGTCGCCGCCGCTAAGGCGTTGACCCCCTAATGCAAACAACGGCGCTGCCCAGCTTTCCAGAACTTGGGCTGCCGTCGACACTATTCTACCCACGAATGACATTTTGAACAATCGGCAATGCCGCTTCAAAAGCCAGGCACAACTGGCACAACCTAGGCGGTCGCTGAATGTGACAAAGGGACAGCCCCTTTGTCACATCCAAAATATTGCCTTTACGTGTTGATACACACGGTGTGCAATAATACTCGCACTGTGCAATAGCGCGCAGACTGAGTAACAAGGAGGACGCTTGTCCCAGCTCGAGAAATGTGATCGCCGGTCCCTTCGCTCGCAGCGTGCCCTACGCCAAGCACTTGCCAGCGAGCTTGCCGAAAGCGGCGACCTTTCGCACATTAATGTCGCGTCGCTCACCGAGCGCGCTGGCCTTACGCGCCGCACGTTCTATTCGCACTACCGCGATATTCCCGACTTTATCAATCAAATCGAGGACGGCTTGCTGGCCGAGATCCGCGAGCGCATTGAGCTCATCACCGCAGCTCAGTTGCCCGATCTCTATCACAACATCGATGAGCTCGAGCCGGCGCCCGGTTCGGTTGAGTTGCTGCGCTACCTTGCGGCCAACCGCGATTTAATCGGATCGCTGCTGGGCCCGGGCGGCGACCAGGCTTTCATTAAGAAGATTATCGACACCGCGCGTGAGGCCGTGGTGCCTCGTGCACAGACGGGCATTTTGGGCCTGGCGCTGGGCACGTTCTTTGACTACTACGTTACCTACGTCGTGAGCGCCGAGGTCGGCATGATTCAGCGCTGGTTTGAGCACGGCCTCACCGAATCGCCCGAGGCCATGGCACGCATTATGACGGTTATCGCCTTTGTGCGTCCCGGCGACCTATATGGTCAACCCATCGATATCAACGTGCCGGAATACGGCTTGAAGCTATTGAACCTGCAGCTCGAGGATACGGCCGACACCGCCGCAACCGTCGAGTCCAACAACTAAGAGGAGAGATAATGAGCAAACTCGTCGATGGCATCAAGGATCGCATGGTCGCTGCCGCACGCGAGGCCGCGCCCGCCGTGGTGGACGCCGCGCAGAAGGCCGCGACCGCGGCTGCCGAGAAAGTTGCCGAGGCAGTTGCCGATGCCAAGAACGCGGCAGGGGAGACGTCCGTCGCCAGCGAGCCCGCTACCGCTGCCGAGCCCGTAGCCGCCGCCCACGCCCCCGAAGGCGCGATCTTCAACCCCGAGAACGCTCGCGGCAACCTGCACCTGGGCATCGACGTGGGCTCCACCACCGTTAAACTTGCCGTGCTCAACGACGACAACCAGATCGTCTACGCCAAGTACCAGCGCCACCACACCGACGTCCGTGCCTGCGCCCGCGACCTGTTCGAGGGCGCTGCGACCGTGCTGCCGACGGCCCAGATGACCTGCGCCATCACCGGCTCGGGCGGCCTTCTGCTGTCCCAGTGGCTCGACCTGGAGTTTGTCCAGGAGGTCATCGCCAGCAAGCGTGCCGTCGAGACCCTCATCCCGGCCACCGATGTCGCCATCGAGCTGGGCGGCGAGGATGCCAAGATCATCTACTTCGATAGCGGCATCGAGCAGCGCATGAACGGCACCTGCGCCGGCGGCACGGGTGCGTTCATCGACCAGATGGCAACCCTGCTCCACACCGACGCCAGCGGCCTCAACGAGCTCGCGGCCAACGCCACCACCATCTATCCCATCGCCAGCCGCTGCGGCGTTTTTGCCAAGACCGACGTGCAGCCGCTGCTCAACGAGGGCGCCCGCCCCGAGGACGTGGCCGCCTCCATCTTCCAGGCTGTCGTGACCCAGACCATCTCGGGCCTGGCGTGCGGCCGTCCCATCCGCGGCAACGTCGCCTTCCTGGGCGGCCCGCTGCAGTATCTCTCCGAGCTGCGCCACCGCTTCTACCTCACGCTCAATCTGGACGAGGAGCACCGTATCGTGCCCCAAAACGCTCACCTGTTTGTGGCGAGCGGCGCCGCCATGGCGCACGAGTCCAACAAGCTCAGCACGTTCCCGCAGCTCATCGGGGCCATCGATGCCCTGGGTGACACGCAGGGTGCCGAGGTCGAGCGTCTGGATCCGCTCTTTGCCACCGACGAGGACTTTGCCGAGTTCAAGACCCGCCACGACACCGAGGTCGTCCCCAAGGGCAAGCTCGAAGGCTACACCGGACGCGTGTTCATCGGCATCGACGCCGGCTCCACCACCATGAAGGCCGCGCTCGTGGGCGAGGACGGTCAGCTGCTGCACACCTGGTACGGCAACAACAACGGCGACATCCTAGGCACGGCCAAGGTCATCATGGCCGATTTCTACAACCACATCCCCGCGGGCTGCACCATCGGCCACGTGACCACCACGGGCTACGGTGAGGCGCTGCTCATCGAGGCCCTCAAGGCCGATTCCGGCGAGATCGAGACCGTCGCGCACCTGCGCGGCGCCAAGGCGTTCCTGCCCGGCGTCGAGTTCATTCTGGACATTGGCGGCCAGGACATGAAGTGCCTGCGCGTCAAGGACGGCGTCATCGAGCACATCATGCTCAACGAGGCCTGCTCGTCGGGTTGCGGTAGCTTTATCGAGAGCTTCGCCGTCTCTATGAACATGGACGTGCGCGCGTTCGCCAACGCCGCCATCCATGCCAAAGCCCCGGTCGACCTGGGAAGTCGCTGCACGGTCTTTATGAACTCGCGCGTCAAGCAGGCGCAAAAGGAAGGCGCCACGGTGGGCGACATCGCCGCCGGCCTGTCCTATTCCGTCATCAAGAATGCCCTGTTCAAGGTCATTAAGCTGCGCGATCCCAAGGAGATCGGCAGCCAGGTAATCGTCCAGGGCGGCACCTTTATGTCCGATGCCACGCTGCGCGCGTTTGAGCAGCTCACCGGCGTTCATGCCGTGCGTCCCGACATCGCCGGCTGCATGGGCGCCTACGGTGCGGCCCTGCTCGCCCGCGATCGCGCCGGCGCCGACGGCACCTCGACCATTCTTTCGGCTGAGGACATCGCGCACCTCACCGTGACGCAAAAGCATGTCCGCTGCGGCCGTTGCTCCAACAACTGCCAGCTTACCGTCAACGACTTTGGCGGCGGTAGGCGCTTCATTACCGGCAACCGCTGCGAGAAGGGCGCCGGCCACAAAAAGCAGAAGACTGAGGCCCCCAACCTCTTCAAAAAGAAAAACGAGCTGCTCTTTGACCGCGAGGTCCTGAGCCCCGACGAGGCCCCGCGCGGCACCGTGGGTATCCCGCGCGCACTCAACATGTACGAGAACTACCCCTTCTGGCATGCGTTCTTTACGCGCCTGGGCTTTAGCGTGCAGCTGTCCGACCAGTCGAGCAAAAAGACCTACCAGGCGGGCATCGAGTCCATGCCGTCCGAGAGCGTGTGCTATCCGGCCAAGATGAGCCACGGCCACGTGATGAACCTCATTGACCGTGACGTCGACTTTATCTGGATGCCGTGCGTGCGCTGGGAGCGCAAGGAGGATCCGACCGCCGGCAACTGCTATAACTGCCCCATCGTCATGAGCTACCCCACGGCGCTGGCGCTCAACATCGACGAGATCCGTGAGCAGAACATCGAGTTCCTGTACCCGTTTGTGCCCTATCACGACAAGACCGAGCTCAAGCGCCGTCTATACCAGGTGCTCGCCGTCGACCGTGTGGCCGATGCTGAGGCCGGTCGCGGTCGCGTGCGCGGTCCCAAGATCACGCGCTCTGAGGTCGATGCCGCCGTCAACGCCGCCTACGAGGCCGACGCGCGTTTTCACGAGGACATCCAGACCATGGGCGAGGAGGCCCTTAAGTGGGTCGAGGACCACGGCGGCCACGGCATCGTACTCGCCGGTCGTCCCTACCATAACGACCCCGAGATCAACCATGCCCTGCCCGAGCTTATCTCGAGCTTTGGCTTTGCGGTCTTTACCGAGGATTCGCTCGCGCATCTGGTGAAGCCCGAGCGTCCGATTCGCGTCGTCGATCAGTGGATGTATCACAGCCGCCTGTACGCCGTCGCCCGTTTTGTGACGATGCGCAACGACCTGGACCTGATCCAGCTCAATTCCTTCGGCTGCGGCCTGGACGCTCTGACCACCGATCAGGTGCAGGAGATTCTGGAAGCCAGCGGCAAGATCTACACCGTGCTCAAGATTGACGAGGTGTCCAACTTGGGCGCCGCGCGTATCCGTATTCGCTCGCTCATGGCGGCGCTCAAGGACCAGGAGGCCGAGCGCTTGGCCGAGGCTACGGCCGCGGGCGAGACTTACGAGCAGGGCGATGCCGCGCCGGTGGCGCCCTCCACGGATGCCCCCGCGTTCGCGAGCCGTAAGTACACGTTCGAGGCGCAGCGCGAGAGTGCTTCGACCGCGTGGCCCAAGGTGCCCTTTACCGAGCAGATGCGCGAGGAGGGCTACACCATCCTGTGCCCGCAGATGGCGCCGATCCACTTTGACCTGGTCAAAGAGGTGTTCCGTGGTGCTGGCTACAACTTGGAGCTGCTGCCCTCGACCGATCACGATGCCGTCGAGGCCGGCCTGCGCTACGTGAACAACGACATCTGCTATCCGTCGATCCTGGTGACGGGCCAGATCATGGAGGCCATCGAGAGCGGTCGATACGACCTGTCCAAGACAGCCGTGGTTATCAGCCAGACCGGCGGCGGCTGCCGTGCCACCAACTACATCGCACTCATCCGCAAGGCCCTGCGCGAGAGCGGCCACCCCGAGATCCCGGTGATCTCGCTTTCGGCCGTGGCGCTGGGCGAGGACAACCCTGGCTTTAAGATTACGCCGGCGCTGCTTAAGCAGGCAGTCTACGCGGTGCTCTTTGGCGACGTGATGATGCAGATGCTCTATCGCTGCCGCCCGTACGAGGCTACGCCCGGTGCCGCCAACGCGCTCTACGAGGAGTACATGGCGCGCGCTCGCAAGCTGGCGCCCAAGTTTAACCGCCACAACTACACCAAGCTGTGCCGCGAGGCCATCCGCGCGTTCGACACCATGCCGCTCGTGGGCGAGGGTACCAAGCCGCGCGTGGGCGTGGTCGGCGAGATCCTGGTCAAGTTCCATCCCACAGCCAACAACCACGTGGTCGATGTCATCGAGCGCGAGGGCTGCGAGGCCGTGGTGCCGGGTCTGCTCGACTTTTTCCTGTACTCCATGAGCAACGCCGAGCTGCAGAAGGACGAGTTGGGAAGCTCCGCTACCACGCGCGCTGGTATGCAGGCGCTCATCAAGCTCGTGGACTGGATGCGCACGCCGGTGGAGGAGATGCTCGAGAAGTCCCGCCGCTTCGAGGCGCCCGAGCGCATCGGCACCATGGCCGACAAGGCCCGTACGGTGCTTTCGGTGTGCAACAACATGGGCGAGGGCTGGTTGCTCACGGCCGAGATGCTCGACCTGATCGACCATGGCGCACCCAACATCATCTGCACGCAGCCCTTTGCGTGCCTGCCTAACCACGTGGTGGGCAAGGCC
Source organism: Collinsella aerofaciens (assembly GCA_052344885.1). Taxonomy (GTDB): domain Bacteria; phylum Actinomycetota; class Coriobacteriia; order Coriobacteriales; family Coriobacteriaceae; genus Collinsella; species Collinsella aerofaciens_CC. The sequence continues at coordinate 9,272 of DAWDYI010000016.1, read as the reverse complement.
GTGATCAAGGAGCTGCGCCGTCAGCACCCCGAGAGCAATATCGTCGCAGTGGACTACGACCCCGGTGCGTCCGAGGTCAACCAGCTCAACCGTATTAAGCTCATGATCAGCGTGGCCAAGGAAAACATGCGCGCCGGCAAGGGCTTTAAGCTTGAGAAGGTGGCGCCGCTCGCGATGGACGAGGTCACCGGCCAGATGCGTGCCCACGACGGCTGCGTGAGCTGCGGTTCGGTCGATGAGAGCGCCGTGGCGTCGGTCGCTGAGCGCCTGGGACGCGGCATTAAGAAGTAGCTGGCCTGCTATGGGCTGGATATGAGACAAACGGGTGGTGGCCGTACCGGCTACCACCCGTTTTTGCTTGGACATATGTTGCGTAAACGCCCCGACTATCACCCTTTGCGAACTCAGATTTCGGAAGTATGCGGCAAAATCTGAATAGACCGAGCACACCGAATATGTCCAAGCCCTGTACCTGCGGTTTTATTGGCGGAAAATCGGGGGGTGCTCAAGGGTTCCGGAATTTGCCGCATACTTCCGAAAACGACGTCTCTGCGGCACCAAAAATCGCCCCCAGAACCCTGAGATAATGAACATATGTAGCCGTTTGCCGCGAAATACCATCCGTTTAAGGAACCCGTCCCCAACGCGCGTCATCTTTACGGTTGAATAAATACACATCTATGGAATTACGTAAGAGAGGACTGTTCCTATGAGCTACAAGACCGTTTGCGTTGCTGGCGGCGGCGTGCTGGGAAGCCAGATTGCCTTTCAGGCTGCCTACTGTGGCTTCGATGTGACGATTTGGCTGCGCAGCAAGGGCAGCATCGGCCGCACCCAGCCCAAGATCGATCATGTGCGCGAGGAGTACATCGCGGCTATCGAGGGCATGGCGGACGGCACGGGCGAGTGGTGCGCCGGTATCGCCGATAGCGGCCAGCCCTTCGACAAGGAAGCGGCGCTCGCCGCCGTTGAGCGTGCCTACTCCACACTCAAGCTGGAGCTCGATCTTGCCAAGGCAGTGGCTGACGCCGACCTGGTTATCGAGTCTATGGCTGAGGATACCCAGGCAAAGATTGACTTCTACAAGAAGCTCGCCCCGGTCCTCCCGCAAAAGACTGTCGTCGTGACCAACTCCTCCACGCTGCTACCGAGCACCTTTGCCAAGTACACCGGCCGCCCCGAGAAGTACCTGTCGCTGCACTTTGCCAATTCCATCTGGAAGAACAACATGACCGAGGTCATGGCGCAGGACCAAACCGACAAGCGCTACTTCGACGAGCTTGTCGACTTTGCCAACGATATTCGCATGCTTGCCCTGCCCGTCAACAAGGAAAAGAACGGCTATCTGCTCAATTCCATGCTGGTGCCATGGCTGCTTTCGGGCCTTGATCTGTACGTCTCGGGCGTGAGCGATCCCAAGAGCATCGACCTCGCGTGGACGCGTGGCACCGGCGCTCCCAAGGGCCCGTTCCGCGTATTCGACACGGTGGGTATCCAGACGGCCTACAACATCGTCATGCAGTATCAGAAGGTGCCGGGCCTGGTGAGCCCGCTGCTCAAGAAGATGATGATGCCCTACAACTTTAAGGCCATGGCCTCCGTCCTCAAGAAAATGCTCGACGAAGGCAAGCTGGGCGAAAGCTCGGGCGAGGGCTTCTTCAAGTACTAAGAACGATCCCTCGGGGTCGGAGGAAAACGGATCATTTTCGGCCGCCAGCAGTGAGAAGATGGACCCAGAAATAGAAAGGAGTGGCAATGGGCTGGCTCGGGCTTTGAAGACAAGTTATTGCAGGCCCAGGGCGATTTCTCGCTCAATGCAGGCCAGCACAGCGTGACGTATCTGCCGAGTTCTGACACGGCAGCGACTGGTCGCTACCAGGTGCTGCTATACGACAACAACTTTGGTGCGGCCGAGAGCTATCCCAAGTTCGACTGGGGCCAGCTGGGCGCCGCGGTGGTGACCGACTACAGCAAGGGAACGCATTCGTTTGGGCGCATCTTTACGGTGGATGAGACCGCGCGCACCTACAAGCTTGTGGACCAGATCGCGGTGCCGTTCTCGGGCTACGTTAGTAGTGCGCAGCGCGTCGGCGATTCGAATAGCATGCTCGTGGCTTCGGGCCAGGCCAAGACCTTCACCGAGTACGATCGCTATGGACTTCCCATCGCCACCTACGAGATGGAAGCCGAGAAGTACATCTACCGCGTGTACAAGTACGAGCTGTAGCGCTGCGCTCTGCATCACTTCACGTCAAATTCCACGCGGTCGAGTTCAGGCACGTTGAGGTCGATGAGCTTGCGGGCGACGCGGCGATCGTGTGCCCCAAGCGCCTCGCTTGTCGTCACATGGGCGACGATTTCGCGCTCTACAATGCCTTCCTCGTCCCCTTCGGTGGCCGAGGTCTCGACGGCGACGGTGTAATCCTTAAAGCCTGGCAGCACCGCCGCAAGCTCGCGCGTGGTTTCGGTGACGCCGTAGCCGTCCTGCACGCCGGCCTGCGCCGAGCCAATGGAGCCTGCTGTCATGACGATGCAGGGGATGGCAAAGATCGTCGTGCCCACAATGATGCGGCGGCGCACCTTGCGCGACAGCTCGTCGACCTCGGCGTCTTCCTCAGCGGTCACAATGCCGTCGCCGTTCAGGTCGCGCTTGAGCGGCACGCGCAAAAGAAGCAGCACGGCTTCGGCAGCCAGTGCGATAAAGACCACGTTGATGCCAAACTCATAAAGTGCCGAGAGAAACAGTGATCCGCTTGCGATGGCGATGCCGTAGCCCGCCGCGCACAGGGGCGGCATGAGCGCGGTCGCCACGGCCACGCCGGCGATGAGCGTGGCGGGTTCCTGGTCGCGCGAGTTGCCCAGCCCGCCTGCAAAGCCGCCTGCGAGTGCGACGGTAAGGTCCCAGACGGTGGGTGTCGAGTTGTCGATGATGGCGGCCGTGGTGGTGCCAAGGGGCGAGAGCTTAAAGTACAGCGTGGACGTGACCAGGCAAAAGGCCATCTGCAGCGCAAGGCTGGCGACGGCTTCGACGGTAATCTCGCGGTCGAGCGTGGCAATACCGTATGCCATGGCAAGGACCGAGCCCATGAGCGGGCAGATGAGCATGGCGCCCACGATGGCGATGTCCGAATCGATATCGAGGCCGATGCTCGCGATCAACATGGCGATGATGAGGATGCATAGGTGGGAGCCAGTCAGACGCGCCCCGTTTACAAAACGCTTGCGGATCACATGATAGGGCGCGCGTCCCTCGCGAATGTTGAACGCGCGCTTGAGGAAGCGGGTGATGTTTTCCATGGCTTCGCTATGAGCGGGGCGGATGCCGTGACGCCGATGATGACGCTCGCGCAGTCGCTTGATCTGTTGTTTGTCGAGCTCCATGTCCACCTCGTTCCAGCGCGGTCCGCGCAACGCGCCCGTTGTCTTAACTCTACACCGTGGCGGGCGAGGTGTCTGTTGGATGCGGAATCCGATAGGACGGATGACGCGGGAGCAAATGCAAATCACAGGCTCAATTCCATCACGCGAAAATATGATGCACCAGCTCCTTCAAATGTGACGAAATTGTGAAGCACAGGAGCATGAATTTCAAAAAATACGCTGGTCGCCAATGTTGCGCAACAGAATTCAAAAATCAGCTCCTACATTTTGAAGCGTATGGATACATCCGTGTCAAAGGGAGAAAGCCATGACAAACTACAGTCCACAACACTTTGAGCCTCGGGCCAAGGCCGTCAACGTCAAGGGCGTTGCCAACCGCGCCGTCGCAACCGTTTTGACGGCGGGCCTCATCGCTCAGCCGCTTATGTCGCCGCTGGCGGCAATCGCCGCACCGTCAACCGGTAACGGCGATTCTGTGCAGGGGGGGGGTAGTTCTGTAGAGAATACCGTTGCCGCCGGTAACCAAGCGGTCGTAAAGACGGCTGCCCAGCTGGCCGAGGAGTCGGCAAAGCAGCTCAAGGACGCTCAGGCCGCCTACGATGCCGCCCAGAAGAAGGCCGACGCGGCGGGCCAGTCTCAAAAGCAGGCGCAGCAGCAAAAGAATCAGGCCTCGCAGGCCGTGACCGATAACGCCGCCGAGCAGAACGAGGCCGAGGTAGCCGCGCTTCAGGAGAAGATCGACGAGCTTAAGGCGGCCGTCGACAAGGCCGAGCAGCAGCAGAAGAAGCTGGGCGACCTGAACGATCAGCTCGATCAGGCCAACAAGAGTGTCGAGGATAAGACCCAGGCGCTCAAGGACGCCAAGGCAAAGCAGGATGAGGCCAAGAAGGCCCTCGATGATGCCCAGGCCAAGCTCGAGGCCATGGGTATGGACGAGTACGAGGCCGCCAAGAAGGCCGTCGAGGACGCACAGGCAAAGCTCGATGACGCCAATAAGGCCGTTGCTGCTGCACAGGCCAATCTGGACCAGGCCAAGGCCGCCGAGGCCAGTGCACAGCAGGAAAAGAAGGACACTGAGGCCGCTCTGACTTCCGCCCAGGCCAAGAAGCAGGAGACTGCCGCTGCTCTCGCAGCCGCAACCACCGCGCGCGATAACGCCCAGCAGAAGTTCAACCAGGCGCAAGCCGCGCTCGATGCTGCCGTCTCGGGTACGGGTGTTGACCTGAGTGCGCTTGAGGCCACCAAGAACGCTGCTGCTGGTGAGCTCAAGACCGCGCAGGCGGAGCTCAATGCCGCGACGGATGCCGACGCCACCGCACAGGCGAACCTGCAGGCTGCGCAGACTACCGTCACCGCCGCGCAGGAGAAGGCCAACGCCGCCAACGCCGCCGTGGCATCTGCCCAGTCTGCATATGATGCGGTAAGCAAGGAATACAACGCCGCCGTCAGCAAGCGCGACGCCGCCAAGGCCGCATGCGAGCAGGCCCAGCAGACCGAAGCCGACAAGAAGGCGGAGTACGACCGACTCGTCGAGGTCCGTCAGCAGAAGCGCAGCGAGTGGGAGGCGGCCTGCGCCGCTTCGAACGCCGCGGAAAAGGCTTATGACGCTGCTAATGCCCAGGTTGAGGCTCTTGAACAGCAGATTGCAGACCTAAAGTCCAACATGACCGTTGACCAGGAAGTCATCAATAAGGGCATGCTCGGCTTTATGGCCTACATCAGCAACAGCAGCGATTTCACCGCCACACAGAAAAAGAACGCCCAGGATGCCGTATCGATGCTGACCGGTGCTGAGGACAAGGCCGACTGGTATGACCAGTACGTCGATCAGGATATGTCTCGCGACACCAATCCGCTCTCCTTGGAGCAGATGCGCAACGCCCTGACATATCTCGACACCCAGAACAACCTCCGCAAGGCGAACGGTCAGTCGGCGCTCAGCGTCAGCCTCCGTATGACTGCGGCAGCCGCCCTTAATACATCATATTCATCGAACATCTGGGGACACTCGAACTGCTACTTCGACAACGGTGAAAACCTTGCTGGCGGAGGCGGCGCATATACCGGCGGCGAGACCGAGGATACCCTCGGCTGGCCCTATACCGGCCTCTATACTCAGGAAAAGAAGATTTTCGACAAGTATGTAGAGCAGTATGGTGACAAACTCGGCAAATATCGATATGAGTCCTATTACATCTATCAGAACTACAACAGCATCTACCACGAGTGCGGGCACTATCTCAACATTATCGATGCCTCTACGAGAGCCATCGGCATCGCGACCGGTAGCGGCAAGAATACCGATTCCGAGGTAACCATCTTCGATTACAGCGATGATGACACGCAGGCTGATTTCACTGTCTCCGAGTTCAAGAAGCTCCTCAACGACTACATCGATTCCGCCTACAATGCGGGCGGCACGCAGGCGCAGAAGGCGCAGCTCAAGGAGCTCCAGGGCAAGCTTGCCGAGGCGCAGAAGAACTTTGGAACTACAAGGGAAGCTTACTTCGCAGCTGTAAACGGGCAGGATGCCGCCCAGGACGCTTTCACCGCAGCCGATGTGAACATGAACACCGCCAAGGGCGAGTACGAGAAGGCTAAGTCCGGCACCGCCGCCGCGAAGACGGCATACGACGCCGCCGAAGCCAAACTCAAGGGTATCGACGTCAAGACGCCCAAGACCAAGCTCGACGCCGCCAAGAGCGAGGCCGCTACTGCCCAGGCAGCTCTCGATAAGGCAAACGCCACGCTTGCTGACAGCAAGACGAAGGCAGCCGAGGCCGCCGCTCACAAGGCGAAGGCTCGCAGCGCCCGCGATGCCGCCAAGGCAAAGTCCGAACAGGCCAACGAGGCGTATGACAACGCTACCGCTTCGGTCAAGGACCTTGCCGCCAAGCGCGATGCCGCCCAGGCGGACCTTGCGAATAAGCAGGGCTCGCTTGACGAGGCAAAGAAGGCCGACGATGCCGCCCAGGCTGGTGTAGACAAGGCCCAGGCCGCAGATGTCCAGGCCGCGACTGCTCTTTCGGACGCCAAGCAGGCAGTTGCCGCCAAGACGCAGGCCCTGTCCGACGCGCAGGCCAAGGCCAAGGCCGCCGAGGGCGAGCTTGCCACCGCACACAAGGCCTTCGAGCGCTTCGCCGGCGCTCAGAAGGCGGTCGACGACGCCAAGGCCGCCTATGACGCTGCCGTCGCCGGTGTCGCCGATGCCCAGAAGCAGCTCGAGGCCGCCAACGAAGCCGTCGTCGATGCGAACCTCGAGATCGTCAAGGCCAAGGCCGAGCTTGCCAGCGATGAGGCACTCAAGGCCGATCTTGAGGCTGTCGACCACAAGGCCTCTCTTGCCGCGGGCACGACGGGTAACGAGAAGCTGGTCAAGCTGAACGCTGCCTACGCTCGCTATAAGACCGCCGTCGATGCCGCTGCTGGTCTCAAGGCTGCTCTGAGCGATGCCGATGCCAAACTGTCCGATGCCAACGACGCCTATGCCGCCGCGCTTGCCGAGCTTGGCGATGCCAAGGATGCCCTGGCTGCCGCGCAGGCCGAGTACGACAAGTATCATCCCAAGGCTGAGCCGCAGGCCAAGGCTCAGGTTGCGCAGGCTGCTGCAAAGGCTCCTGTCGCCAAGAAGAAGGCAACGTCGGCCGCGCTCGCCCAGACCGGTGATGACTCCGCGCTTGCGGGCGAGGTCTTCGTCATCGGCGGTATCACCCTCGTGGCCGCTGGTGTGACGCTGGGCGATCGTCGCCGCAAGCAGATGTAGCGATTCGGGCGTCGGCTCTGCAGCGAACTCCAATTCATAGCGGGACCGTCTCGATAGCCAAACGATAAGGCCGGCGCGCTGTCAAACGCAGCGCGCCGGCCTTTCTTTGTTTCGATATCAAAAAGCCCGGTCGGCAGCCGCGAAAGCTACCGACCGGGCAAGCCGTAGGCAATATGGTTGCTGTCGAGCAGCTGCTCGACTTAGCCCAGCAGGCTCAAGCCCACGGAGACAAACGCCAGGATAACGCCGACGATGGACTCGCCGCCGAGCAGGCCGCTGGCGACAACCAGGCCCTGCTCTTGGAAGGCGGCGTCCTTGGCGGCCTTCTCCTCGTCCGAAAGACCGGCCTCGGCGTCGCGGTGGGCGGACCACTTGTCGTAGGCGAGCTTGACGCAGGAGCCCAGGAATGCCGTGAGTGACATGTAGAACGGCAGGTACACGCCCAGGCCGATCATCATGGCCGGAATGCCAAGCCAGTACATGACGATGCCGGCGATAAAGCCACCTGCGAACCACGGCACGCTCGGGATGCCCGAGACCATGGTGGCGACCACGCTTGCCTGCGCGGCCACAAAGCTCTTGTCGGGGCCGAAGGCGTCCGGACCATAGGCGGTGACGAGCGCGACCATGACAGCGGCAGCGACCAGGGCACCCACGATGCCGCCAATGGCTTGGCCGATCCACTGCGCACGCGGGTTGGTGCCCAGCACGGCGCCGGCCTTAAAGTCGTTCATGACGTCGCCCGCAAGGCCGCACGCCACGGCTACGATGCCGGCGATAAAGAACAGCTTGACCTGAGCGATCTGTGCGAAGGCAGCCACGATGAGCATGACGATGAGGCCAAAGATCTCCATGGGGTCGATACCCGTCTGGCCGCAGCTCTGCGCGCTCATGATGGTGGTGACAAAGGTGAACAGCGTGACGATGACGGCCGGGACGGGACCAAGGTCGAGCGCGATGGCAACGATCACGGCGATGGCTGCGGTGCCCAGGCCGATGATGCCGGCATCGAGCTTAAGGGAGCCCGAGATGAGCGACTGCTCGTTGGTGTCGGTGGAGCTGTCGGCGGCGAGGCCGCGGACGATGCCGGTGACCTGCGGCAGGATGTCCTTAAGGACGACGGCGACGCCAAAGCCCATCATAAGGCCCATGCCGAGGGACTTGACGATGCCCTGCGCGGTCACAACATCGAACAGACCGGCAGCGGTGCCGCCGACGATGATGCCAAAGTTGCCCAGCAGCGCGCCGGCAAACCAGAACGCGACGGGGGCGAAGCCCACCAAAAAGCCGATGGACAGCAACATGGGCGAGTTATAGATGGCAAAGGTCACGCCGGGGATATTGAGCGTGCACAGCATGCTGGGCACCACGCCCAGAGCGTCGCGAAGCACGCTGTAGATGCCTGCGATGGCCATGGAGCCAAAGAGCTGCTTGCCGGTCTTGCCGCCGGCCTCGGTGGCGCGCAGGGTCTGAGCTGCGGCGTTGCCGGTGGGAAACTCCAGCGCGGCGTCCACGATAAAGTGACGGTGGATGAGCGCTGTCGCCAGAAGGCCCAAGATGGTGCCGGCGAGCGCCACGATAAACATGTCGAGCCAGCTGATCTGGTCGGCATAGCCCAGCATCCAGGCGCCCGGGATGGTAAACGCCAGGCCGCCGGCGACCATGGCGCCCGCGGACATGATGGTGTGGGTGACGTTGGCCTCGTTGAGGCTGGCGTTGCCCATGAGCTTCAGGAAGAACAGCGAAATGACGGCAGCGAAAATGATCGGCCAGGGGAGTGCGCCCATCTTGAGGGCCGTGTAGGCCGAGCTTGCCGTGATGATCACGCAGCCAAGGACGCCGATGACGACGCCGCGCAGCGTGAGTTGCCCGCGCATCGAAGCGCGGTTCGAGGGATTGCTCATATAGAACTCCTTTGCGTATATCCGCTTCCCCCGGGAGCGCCGCTACGGATACGGCGCGGGAAGTCGGGTTACCAAGGGCCGCCGCGTGAGCTCGCAAACGACCGCGCACCAGTATAGCCGCACGGCAGCTCATTTGGGACGGGGCTTTTTTAGCTGCCCCTGTTTGCCGGAGGGACTGCGGACAAAAAGTTGGACCATCAGGTCCGGTTTGGAGTCCGCATGAC
>DAWDYI010000015.1:0-44706 GCA_052344885.1 Collinsella aerofaciens | reverse complement strand
CGCGCCGCGCTGGGAAGGGCCGCGTAACGGTCCAAGAAATCGTCCGCAGTCCCCGAATTTTAGATGAGCCGCTGCTTGAGGTTGGTTTGGGTACCGCTTTCGATATCAACGATACGCGCGGCATCGACGTTAAGCTCACCCATGCCTACCAGGAAATGCTAGCCGACGGCACCATGAAACGCCTGGTGTCAAAGTACTTTGATGACCCTTCGCCCTTTTTGAATATAGAGGGCCTGTCATGATCGGTGCACCCGACCACGCCGTAGAGAAGCGGGGCAATCGTTCGGCAGGGGCATGGTTCCTTGTCGCCCTGCTGGGGATAGCGCTCTCGGTTGTTGCCGGTATGATGAGCTACGGCTACACGACAGCTCAGGCCGAGCAGCGCTTTGCCGACGTTGTCGATTACGTGGCGACGCAGAGCCTTTCCTACGATGCATTCAATAGCGCCTATACGACCAAAAACCTGATTCGCGTTATGGAGATCGCCGGAGAGACAGCGCGCGATATGGAGCGCGACGGTTCGGTGGATAACGCCATGCTGGAGCAATATGCCGACCAGTTCAACGTGAGCGCACTGATCGTGACGGACGCATCGGGCAATTTGGTGTCCGAGTCCTCGACGGATGGCGTGGGCTACGAGTCGCTCGCTACGTATCTCAAGGAAGCACCCGTGCTGGAGGTGGCAGCCCATCCGCTTAAGTCCTATACCGCCCGCATCACGCTTGCGGATGATTCGGTCGCAGACATTGGCTGCGTAACCCGGCGGGATGACGAGGGCATCGTTGTTGCGGTAAGGCATCAGAGCGCGAAGGCAGTTGCAAGCAATACGCTCAAACTGCAGAGCCTGCTCGGTGGTTATGAGACCATCGACAGTGGCAATATCGTGATCGAAAGCGATGGCAAGGTCGTTGCGACCAATGTCGTTGAACCCACCATATTGGGCGTATTCGATCTGCCTGCAACGGATGTCTTTATTGTCGACGGTATTAAGGATCGATGCCTGCCCGGCAAAGTCCGACTGGTCAACGCCAACGGCGAGTGGTATTTGGGCACATTTGGAAAAGCGCGCGGGTTCTACGTGTACACCTATGCCTCGGCGCGGCGCTACTTTGAGGTCGTCGCGGCTGTTGCTGCCGGCGTGCTGGTGCTCTACGGCGGTGTTATAGCCGTTGTTGTGATGGCGCGCCGCCGCGCTGATCGTCGACGTTTGACGGACTTGCTGCAGCAGGAGCGCGACTATGGTGACAGGCTGGCTAAGGCAGCGCGTGAGGCCTCGTCTGCCAACTCGGCAAAGACGGAGTTTCTACGTCGCATGAGCCACGATCTGCGCACGCCCATCAACGGCATTCGCGGCATGGTCGAGGTCGGCGATGCCAATGCGGACGATCTGCAAAAGCAGACCGAGTGCCGCTCAAAAATCTGGACGGCATCGGGACTGCTGCTCGACCTTGCCAACGAGGCGCTCGATATGAGTCGCCTGGAGAGCGGCCAGGTCAATCTGGAACTTGTTCCCACAAACTTGGTGACCCTCACCCGCGAAGTGTGCGATATTCTGGAGCGCCAGGCCGAGGAACGTCTGGTGACAATTATCTGCGACCAGCAGACGCTTAATCATCCCTATGCACGGGTGAGCGTGACGCATCTCAAGCGCTTATTGGTCAATATTGCCGGTAATGCCGTCAAGTACAACCGCCGGGGCGGCTATGTTCGTCTGGTGTGTTGCGAGGTGGAGTCGGTGGATGGCGTCCCCGTCTATGAATACACGATCGCCGACAACGGCATTGGCATGAGCGAGGAGTTCCAACAACACCTCTACGAGCCGTTTTGCCGCGAGGAGCAGCAAGTGGAGGGCGCTTCATCGGGAACTGGCCTGGGCGCGCCTATTGCCAAACAGTTGGTCGAGCTTATGGGCGGAACCATGAGCTTTACGAGTGTCTTGGGGCAGGGGACGACGTTTATCATCCGCCTGCCGTTCGAGAAGTGCGACCGCTCCGAGATTCCTCAGGCAGTTCGCGTAGATGCGGGCGACGGCGATGCGCTCCAGGGCCTGCGCGTTTTGCTCGTAGAGGATAACGATCTGAATGCCGAGATCGCGCAGTTTACGCTCAGCCGTGCCGGTGCCGTCGTGACGCATGCTAAGGATGGCGAGTCTGCCGTTGAGGCATTTGCCGCGAGCGTGCCGCACGAGTACGACGTGGTGTTGATGGACATCATGATGCCTGGTATCGATGGCCTTGAGGCCACGCGTCGGATTCGAGCACTCGATCGCGAGGATGCCGTGACCACGCCGATTATCGCTGTGAGCGCCAACGCCTTTGCCGACGACCGCAGACTTTCGCGTGAGGCAGGCATGGACGCGCACCTGAGCAAGCCTGTGAGCTCGCAAGAGCTCGTCGAGGCGCTGGCGCACATCGCCGCCGACGCTTTATAACAATATGGCCCGGTTCCAAGGTGGGTTGGAACCGGGCCATATTGTTATTGATGAGGCCTGCTGAGGGGCTTACTTTTCTTGAATCTGCTTGCCGCAAAGATGCTCAATCGTAATCTCGTAGAGCTGGACGCCCTTAATGTCCTTGGCGATTTCCTCTTCGACTTCCTCGGCAGAAGGGTAGTACTTAAGAGCGAGCTGGCGGACTTTGTCCTCGATAAACGCGGGGGTGTCATTCGCCAGGCGACAACGGCCAAAGACGACGGTGCTCATAACGTAGGGTGCCCAGTCGCCGTCCTGGTACCACTCGTTTCCGTAAACGGTAAAGCAGACCTTGTCATCGCGCTTGAGTGCGTCGACCTTGTGGCCAGCCTTGGCGCCATGGAAATAAATCTTGTTGTGCTCGGCGTCAAAGAAGTAGTTGACGGGAATGGCGTACGGGTAGCCATCGTCGCCGTTGACGGCAAAGACGCCGCGCTTGCAGGTGGCGAGCAGTTCGCGCGCTTCCTCGTCAGTGATGGCGCGTTTCTTTCGACGTAAGGGCCTAAACATCGTTGGCTTCCTTTCTGGTCGTGCGTGGTTGTTGAGCACAAACTATAGCGAAACAGCTCCGTTTTTCTTGATGCGGGCGAGTATGTTTTTGAGCTTATTAAAGTCGAGCGGTTTGGACAGATGGGCGTTCATGCCGGTGTCGTGTGCCGCCTTGGCGTCTTCGGCAAAGGCGTTGGCGGTGAGCGCGATGATGGGGATATCGGCTGCATCGACCTTCTCGCTCAGGCGAATCGCGCGGGTTGCCTCGTAACCGTCCATGTCCGGCATCATAATGTCCATCAGGATCGCATCGAAGCTGCCGGCGGGACGGCCAACGTATAGGTCGACCGCTTCGTTGCCATCGGCGGCGCGAGTTACGACAATGCCTTCGCTTTCGAGCAGCGCCTGGGCAATCTCGGCATTGAGCTCGTTATCTTCTGCCAAAAGAACGTTCATGCCGGCAAGCGAGCAGCTGTCTGCTTGCTCGTCCGCGCGCTCTCTTGCCTGAGGGTCTTTGTCGATATCGAGCGGAATCTGGACGTTGAACGTACTCCCCACGCCAACCTCACTCGAAATCTCAATCGTGCCGCCCATCAGTTCAATAAGCGACTTGACGATTGGCATGCCCATGCCGGTTCCTTGGAACTTGCTGCGCGCATCGTCACCTTCTTGGGCAAACGGCTCGTAGATATGCTTTAAAAACTTGGGAGTCATACCAATGCCGGTATCCGAAACGCTAAAGCAAAAGAGCGCGCGCCCGTTATCGAGTGGCTTGGTCTTTGAGCTAAAGGTGACGGAGCCGCCGTGCTTGTTGTACTTAATGCTGTTGTCTAACAGGTTGATCATGATCTGTCGGATATGGGTAGGACTGCCGATCATGTATGGCCCCGTGGCGTACGGCAGACTATTGTCCTGCATTGTGATGCCGTTACTGGACGCGCGGAGCTTGCACAGAACCAGCGTATCGTCACAGAGCTCTTTGAGGTTAAAAGGCGCATGCTCCAGTGTTAGCTTGCGGTCTTCGATTTTGCCCATCTCGAGGATGTCGTTGATCAGCGAGAGCAGGTGATTGGCGGCAACGCGCGCCTTGGCACGGCTCTCGCGGGCGACCTGGATATCGCCTTCCTTCAATTCCTCGATCTCGATAAGGCCCAGGATGCCGTTGAGCGGCGTACGGATGTCGTGGCTCATGCGCGTGAGGAATGCCGTCTTAGCGGCGTTGGCGGCATCGGCTTTTTTGCGCTCGGTCCGAGCGCGTACGAGCGCCCAGATGAGCAGGACGATGCCGACCGACAACACACCGATGAGGACAGCTGCAACGGCGGCGCGGTTGCGATAAAGGAATTGAAGCGTGTTGGATTCCTGAGCCGTGTACGACGTGGATGAGTAATTGCTTGCGGAGAGCGATTCTCCGGCATTGATGATGCCCTTGTTGATGATTCCCAGCAGCTCGGGCCTTCCGCGCGAAATCCAGCACGAGAGCTCACAGGTGTCAGGGAGCTCGGCCGTCTCGCAGTCCTCGAGATCATAACGGTCGCCGATGGTTTTTACGCGTGAACTGGGGGCGAGGATGCAGTGCACCGTTCCCTTCCTGAGGGCGTCGAACGCTTCATCGTCGGATCGGTATTCGGTCACGGTCGCTGTGGGGAACAGACTTTCAAGTACATTTTGGTTGATAAACGATGATTTGGTGCAGGCGATGTTCTGAAGGTCTTTGTTCAGGTTGCCGCCGGTGTGGATGGCGGTGAGGGACACGGTTCCCAACGATACCGACTGCACAACGCCAGATTGCTCGGCAAACCAGTAATCTCGGTATACCGGCAGCGCAGCGTCGATGCTTCCCTTTGACAGGGCCTTTGACATCATCTTGTAGCTATCAAAGGCGACGGTTTTGACCGTAATGCCAAATTTATCGTGCAACGTCGTCGCAAGCGATGCGAGCGAGCCTTCCATTTTGCCGTCTTCGTCTTCGTTGCAGTAGGGGAGTTTGCCCGTAATGTAGCCAAGCGTGATGGTGTTGTCATTTGCTTTGAGCCAGGAACGTTCGGGGCCGTTGAGCGATGATGAACCGCTGTTTTGGGCCGAGTAGTTAGATTTGACTTCGTCGATATAGCGTGGGTTGACGCGGGCGATTGCCGACATGGCGGCATTGATGTCGTCCATCAGGTCGGGGCGGCTTTTGGGGACGGCAAAATAGTAATCACTCGAGCCAACGTAGAACATGGGGGAGGCATCGGGCGACGAAATGGTGTCGTTCATGATGACGGCATCGACTTCGTCGTTTGCGAGTGCGTCAAAGAGCATGGATCCCCCGTCATACTCCCTGTATGTGCAGGTAATGCCTTCGTTGGCGAGCCACTGCTGGCCAACGAAGGTTTGCATAACGTCGGGGTTGTAGCCGATGGTAAGGCCTTGGAGCGCTTGGGGGTCACCCTTGGTCAGGTCGTCGCGATCGGGCTTGGCGTAGATGTAGTAGCGCTCGGTGCCCTCGGGGTTCGAGGAAAAGAGCAGCTTTTGGGCGCGTTCCTCGGAATAGGAGATGTTGGGCATGAGGTCGATTTCGCCCGCCTCGAGCATGTCCATAAGCTCGGTGAAGGTGCCGGAGACGTATTCGTACCGCCAGCCGGGCGTGTAGTACGACAGGGTCTGGAGGTACTCGTAGCCCCATCCCGAAAGACGCTCCCCGGGGGTGCCGTTCTGGAAGCCTTCGCTGTTGACGAGCCAACCAACGCGGACCGTCTTGACTGGCTGACTAGAGTCATCGGCAAAAGCCTGGGCAGGCGCGATAGAACTCAGCACGACAAGCGCGGCAAGCACAACGGCCAGGGCGCGATATATAACTGAACGAAGGACAGTGGCGGCCCTCACATGCAATCCTAACGAATCGAGACATTACCGCATAAGGATACCAGCTCAACCTGCCCAGTCGGCAGCTGCACCGCTAAACGCTCCCGCCCGGCAGTCATTGGGGACGTTCTTAAACGACTAGTCATCGGGGACGTTCTTGTTTGACTAGTCATTTAAGAACGTCCCCAATGACTAGTTTCGTTTGCGGGGGAGGCGTGGGACAATACCGAGCGAACGTGATTGGGCGTCTGGGAAAAGGGGTCGCGATGAACAAGTTGACGACGCTTACCGACGTGTTGCGCCAGGCTGGCTTTGCGCGCATCACGGGCCTGTTTCTTATCTTCTATCTGCTGTGCTCGACGGCCGTTTGGCTGTCCGAGCCCACGACCCTCACGTTTGGCGATGGCCTGTGGTTTAGCTTTGAGACGGTCTCGACCATCGGCTTTGGTGACATTCCGGCCGAGACACCGGTTGCCCGCGCCATTACCGTCATTCTGAGCGTCATCAGCATCTTCTACATCGCCATGCTCACGGGCGTGGCGGTGAACTACTGCAATACGCTTATCAAGATACGTCAAAAGGACACCATGGCGCGCTTTATGGATGATTTGGAGCATTTGGAAGAGCTCGATCGCGTCGAGCTTGCCGATCTTTCGCGTCGCGTGCGCGAGTATCGTCGACGCCAGCGCTAAAACGGGCGCCGCGCGTCACGATAAGGGGGACTGAATATGAACATCACCGTGTACCTGGGTGCCAACACTGGCAATGCCCCGGCGTTTCTGCCCGCGGTGCAGGAGCTGGGCAACTGGATTGGCGCCAACGGACACGCGCTGGTATACGGCGGGTCAAAATCGGGCCTGATGGGTGCGCTTGCCGATAGTGTACTCGAGGCGGGTGGACACGTGACGGGTGTGGAGCCGAGCTTTTTTATCGAGGCCGAGTTTCAACATGACGGTATCGATGACCTCATCGTGACGAGCGATATGGCGGAGCGCAAGGCCAAGATGATTGAGCTCGGCGATGCGTTCATTGCCTTTCCCGGCGGGACGGGCACGCTCGAGGAGATTGCCGAGGTCATGTCCGCGGTGTCGTTGGGGCACCTGAGTGCGCCGTGCATCCTGTATAACCTGGACGGTTACTACAACGACCTTAAGGCGCTGCTCGGGCACATGATTGATAAGGGGCTTTCGAGCCCGAGGCGCCAGCAAGGCATCTACTTTGCCGACGATTTGCGCGAGATTGCCTCGATTATCAACGGATAAGTCTTGAGCTTGCCCCACTATAGCTCCCAATGGTGCCGTTCGCGGCGCAGACGGTTGGCTCGTTCGGGCAACGCTCGCTCTACAATAAAACGTAACTATGTCGACTTTGACCGCGGGAGGACCCGATGGATAACCTTGCCAAACCCAAAAACCGCGCGCTGTTTTTACTTAGCGTTGCCGTGACCGGTGCGTTCGCAGGTGCCGCGGTCTGGCTGTTCTTTTTTGCGATGGAGCACGGTATCGACTATCTATGGACCGAGATTCCGCACGCGCTGGGCGTCGCTTCGCCCGAGCTTGCCAGCGGCCCGTTTGGCTTTTTGCCGTACCCGTTTTTTGTCTGTCTGCTGGGCGGCCTGTTAATCGGTCTGTACGAAAAGATGACAGGCACCAAGACCGATGACCTCAACCAGGTGATGGCTAAGGTTAAGCAAGACGGGCGCTACCCGTACGACAACCTGGGCAAGCTTTCGCTCGCGGCATTGCTGCCGCTGCTGTTTGGCGGAAGCATTGGACCGGAGGCCGGCCTGACCGGCGTTATCGCTGGTCTGTGCAGCTGGGTCGGCGACCGCATGCGTCGCTTTGGCGCCGAGTTTAGGGAGCTCACGCTGCTGGGTACCCAGGCTGCCCTGACGGCGCTCTTTACCGCGCCCGTCTTTGGCTTTGTGGCGCCGCTTGCCGGTAGTGCCGACGGCGACGAGGGCTCCGCGTCCGGCGAGATCACGATCAAGCTGCCCAAGGCGCAAAAGACGGTGGTCTACGGTATTGCGATTGCCGGCGGTCTGGGTACCTACCTGCTGCTTGGCCAGCTTGTGGGCGGCGGCATGGGCATGCCCAGGTTCGAGTCCGCCGAGGTGGGCAACCTAGAGCTTACCTGGCTCGTCCCTCTGTCGTTGATCGGAACAATCTGCGGCTGGCTGTACTTTGTCTCTGAGCACGCGAGCGAAGCGCTTGCCCATGCAATAGGGGAGCGTCCTGTCGTTAAGGCCATGCTAGCCGGTCTGGCGCTCGCCATTTGCGGCACGGTCCTGCCCTGCACCATGTTTGCCGGCGAGACCCAGGCCGACGTGCTCATGGAAACCTACTTGACCATTCCCACCGGCGTGCTTATCGCGACCGGTCTGGTCAAGGCCATGCTGACCCCCGCCCTCATCAACCTTGGTTGGCGCGGCGGTCACTTCTTCCCGGTTATCTTCTCGGGCGTAAGCCTGGGCTACGGCCTTGCCATCCTTACCGGCGCCGATCCGGTCTTTTGCGTCGCCGTCTGCACGGCATCGACGATGGGTGCGGTCATGCGCCAACCCGTTATGGTCGTGGGCTTGTTGCTCATGTGCTTCCCGCTCAAAGGCATCATCTGTATGATCATCGCCGCCGTCATCGCCGCCGGCATTCCGCTGCCCAAGTCGCTGCGCAAGTAGCACGGTGGCGCACGGTCGATACAAGCACCCTAGGCCCGGTGTGGCGCTGTGTCATGGATTTGCGAGCGCCTAGATCTCGCTCGGAATCGGCGCTATTTCCAAACCGCGAGCGCGGCGGTGCCCAGTACGATGAGGGCGAGACCGATAGCGCTGCGTCGCGAGACTTTTTCGTTGAATGCCAGGCGCGCAAATAGTACCGATACGACAATCGATAGTTTGTCGATCTGCACCACGACGCTCACCTGGCCTGTGGCGATGGCGTAGTAGTATAGCAGCCACGATGCGCCAGTCGCAATGCCCGATGCCGCGAGAAATACGAGTTCATAGCGGTCTACGTGCACGGCTTGGCCCATCTTGCCTTTAGCTGCCACGATTGCCCATGCCATAACCAGTACCACACAGGTACGGATTGCCGTGGCCAGGCTGGATTCGACGCCTTCGATGCCAGCCTTGGCAAGGATGGACGTGAGCGCCGCGAATACGGCGGCGCCGAGGGCGTAAGCGAGCCAGGTCCGGTCTTGCTGCTGCTCGGGTCCGGCAGACTGCTTCTTCTCGATCAATAAAAACGTGCCGAGGGTGATGACAGCGGTTCCCACGAGCTTAACCGCAAGGTTGCTCGTCTCGCCAAAAAGTACGATGGCGATCAGTGCGGCGAGTACGGTGCTCATCTTGTCGACCGGTACGACCTTATTGACGTCTCCGATGCCCAACGCCTTAAAGTAACAGATCCACGAAGCACCGGTAGCGAGTCCCGAGAGGACGAGAAAGAGCCAGGATCTGGGTTCGATGCTGCCGATGGTTCCAATGGATCCAGAAATGCCCGCCATCGCCCAGGCGAAAACGAGCACCACGCAGGTGCGAATGGCCGTCGCGACATCGGAGTCGGTCTGCTTGATGCCGCATTTGGCCAGGATAGATGTGATGCCGGCAAAGAAAGCCGACACAAATGCTGCTGCGACCCACGACACGGGTGAAATGCCTCCCCAAAGAACGACCGCGCCAGATTTACGGCGCTCGTCCGATGATACCGTCCCGCCATGAAGCTTTGATATCGCTGTGGTGAGACAGGGGCCATAGTTCGAGAGGGCATTTGGTTAAGGCTCGAATCGAAGGTGAATGGTTTTCCGCGAAGTGAACGAGTAAATCTGGACCCCTGGAACATGCACGCTTTTTTCGAACAAAACTGCAGGATTCTTAGACAAAAACCGCAGGAATTGAGTCCTTAAAAATGTCGATGCTACAGGGCACTGTTTTTACTCGTTCACTTCTCGGAAAAGTATTCACCTTCGATATGCTGACGGTGTCTTTTTGGTTGCCAAGAACTAGACGGCCTGCTGTGAGGGGCGGTGGTGACGCTATGCCGCCTTGTTTCATTGAAAAAATAAGCGGGGTACCACCTAAGCTTTTTTAGCTGTCGATTACAGGTCGCGTACTCGATAAACCTTGGTGCTGACGGTGCAGCTGATTGCACATAGCGCGAGGGCCAGCACGGCAATTCCTGCGCACAGACAGCCCAGAACGGCGGGATCGGGATTTGCTCCGGCAATCGACATGAGCCAGTTGCTGATGGGGTTGGAGGAGCTCAGCGTGGCCATTGTGCCGCAACCAAGCAGGGCAAACAGGCCAACGGATAGGCGCAGCGCCTCCATGTGTCCAAATCGAAAGAACAGCGGCTGCGCCAAAAACACCATCATGAGGGAGATGAGCATCGATGCCGCCGAGGCCATTGCGGTCTCAAAGACGGCCTGTCCCGTCGAGGGGATGCCCGCACTGTTGAAAAGCGGGATGGAGACGATGCTCAGAAGCGCGGCGGCGCAGGCCATGATGGCCGAGAAGACAACGATGCACAGGTAGCGTGCGCAGATGATGTCTTTGCGCGAGAAGGGCAACGTTGCTCGATAACGCTCCCAGCCGTTTTGGTTATCGTAGCCAGCTAGCGAGTTCATGATTATGATGGGCGACATTGCGCTGACCGCACAGGCGCCGGCGCTCATGCCGGAATCGACATCCGACGCGTTGGCAAGGGTCAGCACGACAAACATGAACAGGCCGACGCCTGCAATGCTCGGGATAAGCGAGCGAGCGATGGCGAGCTCGGACATAAAGGCGCGTTTCATTTCGAAGCTCCTTTCAGCATGAGGCGAAGATAGTCATCAATGGTTGCCCGATCGCTGGGAATCTCGGGGAAGGCCTCGAGCGTTTCGCGACGGTTGGGTACGAGCACGTCCACGCTATAGGCGTGGTGGACGGCACGGGCGCCTTCGACGCAAGCCATAAGCTCGGCGGCCTGTGCTTGGGTGCAGTGGGCGATGCCGGCTCGGTCGGTAATGTCCTCGCGCGGCAGGTCAAAAATAATCGAGCCGTTATCGATGCAGATGACGCGGTCGGCGGCGCGATCGAGGTCGGACGTAATGTGGCTCGAGAGCAGCACGCTGTGCTGACCGTCGGCGACAAAGGCAAGCAGCTCATCGAGCAGTTCCTCGCGTGCCATGGGATCGAGGCCTGCGGTGGCTTCGTCCAAAACGAGCAGTTTGGCATTGTGACTGAGTGCACAGGCAAGCTGCAGTTTCATGCCCATGCCGCGGGAGAGGTCCTTGACTTTTGTCTTAGGATCGAGGCCAAATCGGTTGATGAATCCGGCGAACGTTTCGCGGTCCCACGTGGGGTACGCCGGGCCTACGAGCGACTCGATCTGGCCCACCTTGAGCGTGGAGGGGAAGGGGCACGTGTCCAGGACAAGACCGACGCGGGAGCGTAGATGGCGCTGCGTCTCATCGGGCGCGTCGGCGCCACAGCGCTGCCCAAATAGGTGCACCTCGCCGGCATCGAGCTTTATAAGCCCGAGGGCAGCTCGAATCGTCGTTGTTTTGCCAGCACCGTTGGCACCAACAAAGCCGACGATCTGACCTGGCTCCACAGCGAGTGTGACATCACGCAGCGAAAAACGGTCGCTTACACGGCGTGAGATGCCTTTGAGTTCTAAAAGGTTTTGCATGGTATAGCCTTTCTTGCAGATGGCTACTGCATGGTTTCGGGGGCTACCAGGTCGAGCATCTCGTGCAGCTTGTCGCGCGTGACGCCCAGGGTTTCGGCTTGGCTCGCCGCTTTCGCAAGTAGCTCTTCGATATGGCAGAGCTGGTTTTCGCGCAAGAGTTCTTGGTTGCCCTCGGCGACAAAGCAGCCCTTGCCCTGCACGGTGCAGATAAACCCGAGCTGCTCCAGGTCGGCGTAGGCGCGCTTGGTGGTGATGACGCTCACGCCAAGATCGCTCGCGAGTGCACGGATGCTGGGGAGTTTGGCTCCCGCAGCGAGCGTGCCCGATAAGATCTGAGCTTTGACCTGCGAGGTTATCTGCTCGTAGATGGGCTTATCGCTCGAATTGGATAGGATGATGTCCACAGCGGCTCCTTAGCTGTTGGGCTACACGTGTATATAACCGGTAAGCACAGTATATATACACTATGCACAGTTATGCAAGAGCTAAATGTGGAATAGACCATCGGCGCCGCGCTTGCTCCAAAACAATCTCAATCTGTAACATCTGGATCCGTTTTTGGTCGCCAGCTGTTACAGATTGAGATGTTATTTTCCCGCCTGCCTATTTGTCTCAATCTGTAACAGTAAGAGTCGATTTGCGCGGCTAGATGTTACAGAACGAGACATTGGCTGCCTGCCTTTCCGTTTATCTCGATTTGTAACAGCTAGACCCAATTTGGGCGGCCAGATGTTACAGATTGAGATTGTGTCGGCGGGCAAGTTTGTTTTTCTCAATCTGTAACGCCTGGGTCCGTTTTGGGTCGCCTGCTGTTACAGATTGAGACAGTCTGCTGCAGAATACTTTCGATAACTAGCCGTTCACGTTCTGACTGATGAATTTGTCCTGATAGGCGCCCTAGAGCGAGATTTCGCGGCTACAATAGTACGGTTACAACGACGTAATGCACTCAATGCAAGAAAGGATCCGCATGGCAAGCCTGTCGGATGAAATCTCGTCGCGCCGCACATTCGCGATCATCAGCCACCCGGACGCCGGTAAGACCACACTTACCGAGAAGCTGCTGCTCTATACCGGCAGCATCCAGACTGCCGGCTCGGTCAAGGGCAAGAGCTCGGCCAAGCATGCCGTCTCGGACTGGATGGACATCGAGAAGGAGCGCGGTATTTCCGTTACTTCCTCGGTGCTGCAGTTCACCTACAACGGCGCCTGCGTCAACATCCTCGATACCCCCGGCCACCAGGACTTCTCGGAGGATACCTACCGTACCCTTATGGCCGCCGACGCTGCTGTTATGGTCATCGACGGCGCCAAGGGCGTCGAGGCCCAGACCAAAAAGCTCTTTAAGGTCTGTACGCTGCGCCACATTCCCATCTTCACCTTTGTGAACAAGCTCGACCACGAGGCTCGCGATCCGTTTGAGCTCATGGAAGAGATCGAGAACGTCCTGGGCATCAATACGTATCCCATGAACTGGCCGATCGGCAGCGGCCGCAACTTCCGCGGCGTGTTCGATCGTCAGACCCGTCGCGTCATTGCCTTCGAGGGCGACGGCCACGCCAACGCCACCAAGAAGGTCGCCGAGGTCGAGGCCGAGCTGGGCGACCCTGCCATGGATGAGCTCATCGGCGAGGAGAACCATAAGAACCTGATGGACGACATCGAGCTGCTCGATGGCGCTGGCGACGAGCTCGACTTGGATGCTGTGGCCTGCGGCAAGCTGAGCCCGGCGTTCTTTGGCTCGGCGCTCACCAACTTTGGCGTGGAGCCCTTCCTCAAGGAGTTCCTGCGTCTGGCCCCGACGCCGCGCGCCTATACCGATACGCTCACCAGCGAGCCGGTCGATCCCTGCCGCGACGACTTTAGCGGCTTTGTGTTTAAGATCCAGGCCAACATGGACAAGAACCACCGCGACCGCATCGCCTTTGTGCGCATTTGCTCGGGCAAGTTCGAGCGCGGCATGGACGCCTTCCACGTGCAGGGCAACCGCAAGCTTAAGCTTGCTACTGGCACCTCGATGATGGCCGATGACCGTGCGATTGTTGACGAGGCGTACGCGGGCGATATCGTGGGCCTGTTCGATCCGGGTATCTTTAGCATCGGCGACACTGTGTGCTCTGGCAAGCGCCACGTGCAGTATCCGCAGATCCCGACGTTTGCCCCCGAGATGTTCGCTCGCATTACGCAGGTCGACACGCTCAAGCGCAAGCAGTTCGTCAAGGGCATGGAGGAGCTTGCCCAAGAGGGTGCTATCCAGATCTTCCGCGAACTGGGTGCCGGCATGGAAAGCGTCATCGTGGGCGTGGTCGGCGTGCTGCAGTTTGAGGTGCTCGAGCGCCGCCTCAAGGCCGAATACCGTGTTGAGGTTCGTCGCCAGCCGTTGCCCTATACCGATATCCGCTGGATCCAGAACGACCCCGACACTATTGATATCCCGGGCCTTTCGCTCACGCGCGACACCCTGCGTGTCGAGGACATGCGCGGCGGTAAGCTGCTGCTGTTCACGAGCCCGTGGAACGTGGATTGGGCAACCGACCACAACCCCGACCTTATCCTGTCGGAGTTTGGCAACGTAGCGTTTTAACGCATCGGCGCGGTGGCCCTGCGGGGCTGCCGCGCCGATTGCTTGCCTGATGCCGCGCGAGCGGCTATCATACCCACCGTCGTCTCAAGACCGGGGCGTCCGAGCAGTTCGGGTCCGATATCCTGCTCGTTAAACCTAAAACCAAAGGAGTACATAATGATCAAGAAGGTCATGGAGGACTACAAGGTCCTGCTGCGGAGCATTCCCGCGGCAACGGTTTCGCTGTTTTTCGTGAGCGTCATCATGATGAACCTGCTGGCCAACAAAGAGCTCATCAGCCTGCCATATCTGGCGCTCGACTGTGGCTTTGTGGTGAGCTGGGTTTCGTTTTTGTGCCAGGACATGATCTGCAAGCGCTTTGGCGCCAAGGCATCCATCAAAATCTCTATCCTCGCGCTGCTGGTCAACCTGGCCGTGAGTCTGTGCTTTTGGGCATGCTCGCTCACGCCCGGCATGTGGGGCGCCTACTACGACACGGGCATGATCGAGGTCAACACTGCCCTTAACGCCACCATCGGCGGCACCTGGTACGTGGTGCTGGGCTCTTCGCTGGCAATGCTCGTTTCTGCCGTGGTTAACTCCACGCTCAACCAGTCGCTCGGCCGCATGCTCAAAAAGAATAACTTTGCGAGCTTTGCCTTCCGCTCCTATGTGTCCACGGGTGTTGGCCAGTTTATCGACAACTTGGTCTTTGCCATTGTGGTGAGCCACACGTTCTTTGGTTGGACCTGGGTGCAGGTCCTTATGTGCTCGCTGACCGGCGCTGTTGCCGAGCTGCTGTGCGAGGTTTTCCTGAGCCCCGTGGGCTACAAGGTCGTGCGCGGCTGGGAGCGCGAGAATGTGGGCTCCGAGTACCTCGAGCGCCACGCAACCGCCTAAGGAGCAAGTATGCGGGTTTTGATCACGGGTGCTTCGGGCGGTATCGGAGCCGCATGCGTGCAACGATTTTTGGACGAGGGCCACGAGGTCGTGGGCTTTGATTTGCTACCGGCGGCGATCAAACACGAGCGCTACCGCCATCTGATCGTTGATGTTCGCAAGCCGGACGCGTTTCCAGACGATCTTGAACCCCAGGTGATCGTGAACGTTGCCGGTACGCAGGATTCGGCTGACGACATCGCCGCCAACCTGTATGGCACCATCAACGTGACCGAGCGCTACGCCTTTGCGGGGGAGGGGCTTGCCGCCAAGCCGGCGCCGGCTATCAAATCCGTGGTCAATGTGGGGTCGGCGAGCGGGCATACGGGATCGGAGTTTCCCGACTATGCCGCCAGCAAGGGCGGCGTTATCGCCTACACCAAGAACCTTGCAAACCGTCTGGCGCCGCAGGCTATCGCCAACAGTGTGGACCCGGGTGGCGTTATCACGCCGCTCAACCGTTGCGTGATGGAAGACGAACACCTGTGGAACCAGATTATGGAGCTCACGCCGCTTAAGCGCTGGGCCACTGCCCAAGAGATCGCCGAGTGGATCTACTTTGTGGGCGTGACCAACCGGTTTATGACCGGGCAGAGTCTGCTGATCGATGGCGGCGAGGCCGGCCGCACACAATTTATTTGGCCCGAATAGGAAACGCGCCCGATGGAAAGCCGTCGGGCGCGTTTTTGATGTATCGATTTTTAGCCGAGGCAAGTCCAGTTGACGGGGGTCGAGCCGTGCTGTTCGAGTAGCCGATTGGCTGCCGAGAAGGGACGCGATCCCATAAAGGCGGGGAGTTCTGCCGTGGCACGGTTGGCCGAAAGCGGCGAGGGGTGCGTGGAGGCCAGGCAGAACTTGCCGGTTGCCTTGCCCGCACCGGTTGCGACGAGCTTACCTTCGACCATCTGCTGGGCAAAGCGACCCCATGCCAAAAAGACTACCGGTTGGGGCAGCTGACAGCAGCGCTCGATAACGTAGTCGGTGAGCGCGCTCCAGCCTAGTTTGGCGTGCGAATTGGCGGCATGCTCGCGCACGGTGAGCGTAGTGTTGAGGAGCAGGACGCCCTGTTGTGCCCATGGGGTTAGGTCTCCCGTGGCGGGAATGGGACAACCCAGATCGGCTTTGAGTTCCTTGTAAATGTTGCGCAGGCTCGGTGGCAACTTGGTTTGCGTCGCGGGGACCGAGAACGACAGCCCCATTGCCTGGTTGGGTCCGTGATAGGGGTCTTGACCCAAGATGACAACCTTGACCTGGTCGGCCGGCGTGTAGGCGAGGGCATTGAGGATGTCGTCTTGTGCTGGGTAGATAGTCTGCTCGGCACGCAAAAGGGCGATGCGCTCGAGCAGCTGGTTCGTAGTGTCACGTACCGGCTGCGGTGCATCGCCCAACCAAGTTGCTATGTTGCGGTCGCGGGTCGCGGCGTCCATGGGGCTCCTTTACGTCAGATGCTCTGCTGGCATCTATTGTAAAGGCGCACCGGTTGCCTTTATGCCGCGGCTGTATGAAGAGTGGGGTCTACGAGACGTGCTCGGGCGCTCCTGCCATGCGAGCCTGTCCATGTGCGCGGAGGCGCGGAAGCTCGACGGTTGCTACCATGACGCCGGTGAGGATGAGGGCGGCGCCAAAGAAGGCGATGGGGCTCAGGACCTCGCCGACCAGGAAGAACGAAAAGACGGCGGAGCAGACCGGCTCGAGCGAGAAGGCGAAACCGGTGGTCTCGGCGGGCACGTGGGGCTGCACGAGCGTCTGGGTGATAAAGCCGTAGGCAGAGCAGATGAGCGCGAGGGCAACGACGACCACGATCTCGCTGGGCGTACTGGGAAGTGCGAAACCGCCAAAGACGCATGCGGCAATGCCCGAGAACAGGCCGCCAAAGCCCAGCTGCCAAACGCCCAGGGACAGCGGATCGACTTCTTCGACAAAGCGCTTGGCCACGATAATGTGGCTGGCATAGATAAAGGCCGAGAGCAGCATGATGATCGCGCCGGGATTCAGGCTGGTAAAGTCGGCGCCCGAGAGCAGCAGCATGCCGCAGGTGACGATAGCCGTGCCGATGAGCACCTTGCGCTCGGGGGCGCGGCGCAGCAGGGCGGCGTTGGCAAACGGCACGATCACGACCGTCAGGCTCTGCAAAAAGCCGGCAGTGGAGGCAGAAGTGAGGCTGGAGCCCAAGCACATGCAGGTGAGCTCGGTTGCCATAATGGCGCCGATGATAGCGGCACGAACCATAAGGTCGCGGTTGATGCGGAACGCGCGCTTGTGGAAGAGCAGCAGACAGGCCACAAAGGCGATGATGCAGCGCAACGCGACGATGCTCGTGGCGTTCATGCTGTCCATGCCGATCTTCATGAGGGGATACGAAAAGCCCCATGCGACGGGAACGGAAAATGAGAGCGCGATTGCTTTTTTGCGATCCATGGGACTCCTTTTGTTACAGAACGGTTTCGCACAAAGGATTCTGCTCTCAGATGTTGATGTAGTAAAGCGAATGTATCTTCAGTATGATTAAGAAACGCTAAAGTAGGCGCGAAAAGCGCTGGCAAAACGTTTTACGGCTGCATTGATGTGGAGGCACGATGGCATCGCGGTATCAGATTGTTTGTATGGTGGTCGACCGCGGCAGCCTTAAAGGCGCGGCG
Source organism: Collinsella aerofaciens (assembly GCA_052344885.1). GTDB lineage: Bacteria > Actinomycetota > Coriobacteriia > Coriobacteriales > Coriobacteriaceae > Collinsella > Collinsella aerofaciens_CC. The sequence continues at coordinate 27,087 of DAWDYI010000015.1, read as the reverse complement.
GACGAGTTGGGCTATACGCAAAGTGCGGTGAGCCAGGCCGTCAAGGCGCTCGAGCGCGAGCTGGGCACCACGCTTATCGAGCGCGGAAAGCAGGGCGTTTCGCTTACGCGCGACGGTAAACAATATCTGCCGTACCTGCGCCAGATCGTGACTGCCGAGGCCGAGCTCGAGGGCAAGCGCCAGGAGCTGCTGGGGCTTTCGTCGACAGATATTCGCATCGCGACGTTTACCAACGTGAGTCGTACCGTGCTGCCGCGTGTGATCCGCGACTTTGGAGCGCTGCACCCGGGCGTGCACTTTACCCTCAAGCAGGGCGATTACACGCGCAACGCCCAGTGGGTGCACGATGGCGTGGTTGATTTTTGTTTTACGGCGCGCGGATTTACCGCGGGGCTCGAGAAGCGCGTGGTCTATCACGATGAGTTGGTGGCGCTGTTGCCGGCCGCGCATCCGCTGACGGCAAAGGAAAAGGTGACGCTCGCCGACCTGGCGTCCGAGCCGTTTGTGCTGCTGGATGAGGGCGAACAGAGCCTGGTGCTCGATGCATTCGCGGCGCATGGCCTGTCGCCGCACGTGACGAGTGAGGTCACCGACGACTACACCATCATGGCGATGGTGGAGGAGGGCCTAGGCGTGAGTATGCTCTACCGTCGTACTGTGGAGGGCATGCGTGCCGATATTCGTGTGCGGCCCATCGTGCATGCCCCCTCGCGCGACGTGGTGGCCGCCTGGCGCAGCTGGGACACCATGCCTATCGCCACGAGGCGCTTTATCGACTATATGAGCTCGCATATTGTCAATTAATGACTGGCGTGGCGTTGAGCGCGGTGTTTAGCGGGCTGTCGCTTTGGCTTGGGTGGCGCGATAGGTGCGTGCCGGGTGGCAAAGTAGTACCGCCACGACCATAAAGAACGCCGTGGTGCCCAGGCTGATGGGGTAGACCATCATGATGTTCGCAAAGGTGCGGTAGTGCGGGAACACGCAGAACACCCAATAGAAGCGGATGCCGCAGACACAGATCATGGTGATGAGGGCGGGCGTGAGCGAGATACCAAAGCCGCGCAGGTAGCCGGACATGTTTTCGTAGAACATGCTAAAGGCGTACGCCGGGAAGATCGAACACACGCGAATATAGCCGATCGAGACGATGTTGGGGTCGCTGTTGAACAGCGATAGGATCTCGCGCCCCAGACCGACAATAACGATAATCGTGGTGAGCGCGACGATACCGCCTTCGACCAGGCAGACCTTGAGCGTTTTGGTGCAGCGGTCGATCTGGCGGGCACCGTGGTTTTGTCCCACAAAGGTGGTGCAAGCCTGGCTAAAGCTGTTGAGCAGGTTGTAACACACATACTCCAAGCTCATAGCGGCGCTCGATGCCGCCATGACTTCGGTGCCCAGGCTATTGATGGCGGATTGGATGATGATGTTGGCGACGGCAAAGACAGCGCTTTGGATGCCGGCGGGCAGGCCAATCTTGACGATGCGCTTGAGGGCGACGGGGTCGATAGCCAGGTCGCGTGGGGTGACGCGGACGACGGAGTCGGTCTTGAGTAGGCGGATAAAGAGCGTAGCGGCGCTGACGGTGTAGGCGATGGCGGTGGCGATGGCGACGCCCGCGACACCCCAGTGGAGCACAGGGACAAAGATGAGATCCAGGCCAATGTTGAGGACGGTGGACACAGCAAGCGCCTGCAGCGGCATGCGCGTGATGCCGACGGAGCGGAAGATCGCGGCCTCAAAGTTGTAGAGCAAGATCGAGGGCATGCTCAGCAAAAAGACGCGTAGATAGAGTGAGGCGAGCGGCATGGTCTCGGCGGGAACGTTGAGCGCGGCGAGCATGGGCTCGGCAAAGATCTCGCCCAGTGCGATGACGACAAAGCCCACGAGCGCCATTAAAATCGAGGTATGGACGGCGCGTTTGACCATGTTCTGATCGTTGCGGCCGATAGCGTTGGCGATGACCACGTTGGAGCCAAGCGACATACCGATAAACAGGTTGAGCATAAGGCTGGTAAGCGGAACATTGGAGCCGACCGCCGCCATGGCGAGGGTTCCCTGGTCGCCCGAGAAGTTACCGATGATGACGGTGGCGATGAGGTTCGACAGCTGCTCCAAGATGCTCGTGGCGGCCACGGGGAAGGCGAACAGGGGAATATTGCGCCACAGCGAGCCGGTGGTCATGTCAATGTGCTTAGATACGGTATCGGCCATACGCTCTCAATCTCTAACATGCTCTTTCGTGCTTATTTGCGCAGACGATGATACTCCTAATCGACTAGTCATTGGGGACGTTCTAAAACGACTAGTCATTCAAGAACGTCTCCAATGACTAGGTGGGGAAGGCGTGCGACAATGGTGGGCGTTGTGTTGTTCGCGCTAAGGAGTTGCCATGTTGTTGTGTCCCGTTTGCCATGAGCCGTTGGTGGACGACGAGCGCGGTGCTGCATGCGCGGGCGGACACCGGTTTGACCGTGCGCGCGAGGGCTATCTATATCTGTTGCGCTCGTCCAAGAGCGGCGACTCCATGGGCGATCCCAAGTCGCAGGCACGCAGCCGTCGTGACTTTCTGAACCGTGGATACTACGCACCGTTGCGCGATGCGATGGTCGAGCTGGTGCGCAAGCAGGTGTCTGGGCGTGCAGCGTCTGCGAACGGCCCCATGACCTTGCTCGATATTTGCTGCGGCGAGGGCTATTACACCAGCGCCATGGGCGCAGTGCCGGGCGTGGATGCTTACGGGTTCGACCTGGGCAAAGAGATGGTGCGCCTTGCGGCCAAGCGCGGCGATGCGACCTATTTTGTGGCCAACATGAAGGATATCCCCGTGCCCGATGGCGCCTTCGATATGGTGACCGAGCTTTTTGCTCCCTTTAATGAGCGCGAGTTTGCCCGCGTGCTGGCACCGGAGGGTTCGCTCTACACCGTGGTGCCGGGTGCCCGCCATCTGTTTGGGCTCAAGGAGGTACTCTACGACACGCCGTACCTTAACGACGAGAAGCTGCCGAAGACCACCGAGCTCGAGTTGGTCGGAACGCAGCGGGTGTCTGCGAATATTACGCTTCAGACCCAGGCGGACATCGAGGCGGTGTTCCAGATGACGCCGTACTACTACCGCACGCGCCCCGCCGACAAAGAGCGCCTGGCAAACCTCGATACCCTTCAGACTGGCATCGACTTCATCATCGCCGAGTACCGCCACAGCTAACAACCTGCCAAAAAGGGACAGGTTTATTTTGGTAGGTTTTATCTGGACAAACGTAAAGGGCCGACCACGTTGCTGCGCGATCGGCCCTTTTTAGTTGCTTGGCTGCAGAGGTTATGAGAAGCGAGCGCTTATAGGCGGTCCTTGTTCTCGGCCTTAACGGCGTGTGCCTGCTGAACAAAGAACAGGTCGTACACCACGATGACAAAGGCGCCAAAGTTGATGGCATCGCCGCCAAACGCGGGAAGCGTGAGCACCGCTTGGGCAAGCGTGGCGACCGCGGCAACAATACCGAGCTTAAACGCGCCGTCCACCTGCGAAGGCTTGTTGGCGCCCTTGATACCGGCGACGCCTGCGGAAAGGTCGACGAGACCCTTGGCGATAAGCACGACCGCTGCGAGCGTGGCGTACGAACCGTACGTGGAACCGAGACCGCCCGTGGCGATACCGACGCCGGCGGTGACGAGGCTGGCGATGCCCAAAACAAAGTAGATGAGAGCAAGGATTTTGAGAGTCTTGCGAGTGAAGCTCATGGCTGGTCCTTTCGATACGAGTACGCCAACTTGGCGCACCCAATGTGCTGCACATATGGTGAAGCACATTGTAGTTCAACGCGGCGATGCATGCGCCTGAAAGCGTCTCTTGCCTGCACGGTCCAACCTTTCAAAAAGGAAAGCCAGCTGTAAGGCAAATCGATGGCAGCCCATGTGCGGCGCTGCGATGATGAGGCCGTAACAAGGAGCTGGTCTCAAGGAGGAGTCATGATGTACGGAGCAGGGCAAGTGCGTGAGCCGCGGTCGTTGGGAAGGCGCATGGGCGATTCCGTGATCGCTGCCGTGTGCACGGGATTGATGGCGGTACTTTGCATTGCGATGCTGTGGGCCATGTCGCATGTGGGACAATAGCGGACGGTTGGGTGCTGACATAAACGGCGCTCACGTATTCGTTTTGCTTGTTAAGGAGTACCCATGGGCGTCGTCGATCCCTTTTCTGTTGCTCGGGCCGCGGGGCTTGAGCTGACCGGGACGTCCGAGGGCCTCACGCTCACCGACGGCACGATGGAGCTGCGTGCCGATTTTACCCGCATGCTTCCACGGCTCAAGCAGAGCCGTCTGCAGCAAGAGCTGCTGGTAAAGGCTGCGCGCGCAAAAGGCATCGAGAGCCCATGGGCGATTGACGCCACGGCGGGCTTTGGCGAGGATTCGCTGCTGCTGGCTGCCGCGGGCTTTACCGTCGATTTGTATGAACAGGATTGCGTGATCGCGGCGCTCCTCAAGGATGCCTTGGATCGCGCGGCAGATGATCCGGCGTTTGCGGTTGCCGTGTCGCGTATGCGCTTACATGCGGGCGAGGACAGCATTGCTGGCCTTCGCCATACAGCTGAGCTGATCGGGCAGGGCGAGCTTGCCGCTCCCGACGTGGTGTATCTGGACCCCATGTTTCCCGAGCGCACCAAGAGCGCGGCGGTGAAAAAGAAGTTCCAACTCTTGCATCATCTGGAACAGCCATGTGCCGATGAGGAGACGCTGGTCGAAGCTGCGCTTGCGGCGCGCCCGCGCAAGGTCGTTATCAAGCGGCCGGTAAAGGGCCCGCTGCTTGCCGGCGTTAAGCCGAGCTATCAACTTGCGGGCAAGGCCGTTCGTTACGATGTTTTGGTGCCGCCGCGCCCGTAGCTTGCGCGCGATAGCTGGCGCTCCGTCAGTGCCGTGTCGAAGCGGCGCCTATTTCCAAGGGTGCGACGTCAGGTGCCATCCGCCGCAGTATTCGCATTTGTAGCAGGCCAAACCACGCCGCCCGCGGTTTTCGCATTCGGCCATAACGGCCTCGGCCTCGGCGCGCGTGTCGTAACGGTTTTTGCGTTCGCACGACTTGTAGCGCCAGGCCTCATCGCGCTCGGCATCCAGGGCGTCGCGGCGCTCGTCTTCGCGTGCAAACAGGTCGCTCATATCGCCGCCGGTGGCAGCGCCCAAAAACTCGCTTTTGGCCTTTGACCAGGCGGCTCGCTTTTTGCTTCCCATCTGCTTCGCGCTCCTCTTCAAACGCTGGTATCATTGCTCAATCAAAGTGATACCAATAAACGTGAGGCCGCCGCGTGATGATCAGAAAAACCCTCGATACCGACATTCCCGCCGTCATGGCTATCTACGACGCTGCCCGCGCCTTTATGCGCGCGCATGGCAACGCCACGCAATGGCCCGAGGGCACGCCTTCTGCCGAGCAGCTGGCTGCCGATATCGCCGCCGGTGGCAGCTATGTGTGCGAAGTCGACGGTCGCGTGGTAGCGACGTTTGCCTTTTTACCGGGCCCGGACGGGTGCTATGACGTAATTGAGGATGGTCAATGGCGCAGCGACACTCCGTACGCCGTGCTGCACCGTGTGGCGTCCGATGGCGCCGTACACGGTATCGCGGCTGCGATGTTTGCCTTTGCCAAAGAGCGTGCCGATCACCTGCGCATCGATACGCATCAGGACAACCTGCCCATGCAGGGTGCGAGCCTCAAGGCCGGATTTGAGCGCGCCGGCATCGTGTATGTGTCAGACGGCACGCCGCGTGTTGCGTTCGATTGGCTGCGCGAGGCGTAAGAGCAGGGGCGCGTGTCAACAATTCATGCGAACGAAAATGGCCCCGGGTGGGGCTATTTTCGTTCGCTGCGCTGATTTAAAGCCGGCTTTCGCAAGGCGCGAACCTACGAAAATCGCCGCGCGGCAACGCGGAGCGATGAGCTCGGTCGGGGGATAGGGCCCGCTTCGCCCGCCGGCCCGTAAATTGTATCATCCAGTGTGGAACGAGGATGCCCGTTGCCGCGTGCGATGGGCTTGCAATAAGAGGAGAGCCATGTCGAAGCAAGCGGTCGTTGGAATCTTGGCGCATGTCGATGCCGGCAAGACCACGCTGGCTGAGGCCATGCTGTTCAACGCGGGTCGTATTCGCAAGCGCGGCCGCGTGGACGATGGCGATTCGCATCTGGACACTAACGCGATCGAGCGCGAGCGCGGTATCACGATCTTCTCGTCACAGGCTGTGCTCGACCACGGTGAAACCCACGTCATGCTCGTGGATGCACCGGGGCATGTCGATTTTTCTGCCGAGGCGGAGCGCACGTTGTGCGCCCTGGACTACGCGATTTTGGTTGTGGGTGCCAACGATGGCGTGCAGGGGCATACCGAAACCCTGTGGCGCCTGCTTGCGCGCTATGACATCCCGACGTTCATCTATATCAACAAAATCGATTTGGAGAATCCCGGCCGCGATGTTTTGCTGGCACAACTTGGGCAACGTCTTTCCGAGGGCTGTCTGGATGCCAACGAACTGCTGGCGGGCGGCGCCGTTCAGGAGGACGCTGCTGCGTTGGACGAGGCGGCGCTCGAGGAGTTTCTTGATGCGGGTGAGCTTTCTGTCGCAACGCTGTCGCGCATGGTTGCCGAGCGCAAGCTCTTTCCCTGCTTTGCTGGCTCGGCGCTCAAGGACCGAGGTGTGGACGAGCTACTCGACGGCATGTGTACTCTGATGCACGAGCGAACATGGCCCCAGGAGTTCGCCGCGCGTGTCTACCGCGTGAGTCGTGGAGACCGTGGCGAGCGTCTTGCCTGGGTCAAGGTGACGGGCGGTGTACTGCGTGCAAAGCAAGTTGTCGAGGGATGCTCTGGCGCCTCCACTTGGGAGCAAAAGATCGACCAGGTGCGCATCTATAACGGCGAGAAGTATGAGCTTGCTCAAGAAGTTGCTGCTGGCGGTATTTGTGCCGTGACGGGTCTTGCGCACGTTCGCCCGGGGGACGCCCTGGGCGCGGAGCCCGCGGGCGATGCGCCTGTCATTGCGCCGGTCCTCACCTATACGGTGCTTCCGGGCGAACACGATGTCCACGCGGTGTTCAAAGCGCTGACTGAGTTAGCGGACGAAGATCCCATGCTCGGCGTAAGCTGGAATACGCATCTGGAGCAGATTCACCTGCAGTTGATGGGCGCCGTGCAGCTCGAGGTCGTGCAGCGGGTGTTGGCCGATCGTTTTGGCCTTGCGGTCGAGTTTGAGCCCGGCGGCATCCTCTATAAGGAGACCATTTCGCAGCCGGTCGAGGGCGTGGGCCACTTTGAGCCACTGCGCCACTATGCCGAGGTGCATCTGCGTCTGGAGCCGTTGCCAGCGGGTTCGGGCGTGCAGTTTGGCACCGTGACCTCGACCGATGAGCTCGATCTTAACTGGCAACGTCTGGCGCTCACCAATGCCATGGAGCGCGATCACCTGGGCGTGCTGACCGGCTCGCCCATCACCGATGTGCGCATTACGCTCACGGGTGGCCGTGCGCATGCCAAACATACCGAGGGCGGCGATTTTCGCCAGGCCACGTACCGCGCGATTCGCCAGGGTTTGATGCAGGCGCGCGAGGCCGGCGCGGCGGTGCTGTTGGAGCCGTGGTATCGCTTTGAGCTCGAGGTGCCGGGGGAGTGCGTGGGTCGGGCGCTCTCGGATGCCACGCGCATGGGTGCCGAGTACGAGCCGCCGACGATGGCGGGGGACCGGGCAAAGCTTGTGGGTCGCGTGCCGGCATCTGAGGTGCAGGATTACGCGCTGGAGGTGGCTGCCTACACGAGTGGTCGTGGGCATCTGTATCTAGAGTTCGCCGGCTATGCGGCTTGCCATGATGCCGAGCGCGTCATCGAGGCGGCCGCCTATGAGCCCGAGGCCGATCTGCCCAACACGCCCGACTCGGTCTTTTGCTCTCACGGCGCCGGCTACACGGTCAAATGGTACGACGTGCCCGCCGCAGCTCACGTAAAGGTCGATCCCGCCACCTTCCGCCCCTGGCGAGCAGCAGACGCCGAGTTTTTCGGCCACATGTGACAAAGGGACAGTTCCTTTGTCACATGCTATTGGTATAACTCGGTACAAGTTGGTATAACTATTGCCAGGGTTTGCCAATCCGAGGAGGCCGACATGAATCCAAATCCCTTTAAGCCAACGGCAGGCAAGCGGCCTCCGATGCTCATCGGTCGCGAGTCGGTCATCGAAGATTTCGAGGAAGGGCTCGATAACGGCGCCGGAGCGCCGGGTAGGCTCATGCTCATTACGGGAAACCGCGGCTGCGGCAAAACGGTTCTCCTGCGGGAGCTGCAACGTCTAGCCAGCGCGCGCGGATGGGTGGTTGTCTCCGATTCCGCTTCGCTTGGCTTATGCGACCGCTTGGCCGACGCGCTTCGCTCGAATAAACCCGTTGTGACGTCAATGGAGTTCGGGCCGTCGTTTGGCCGGGTGTCGGTCGAGGCGGCGCGAGCAAAGGGCGAGACGTTGCGAGGGCTGGTCAACGAGCGCCTCAAGAAGCTCGGTCCGGGCAAGGGCATACTGTTTGCGATTGACGAGGCGCAGTCTGCGTCTATCGAGGAGCTGGCGGCTCTTGCCGTTCTCTATCAGCAAGTGCTCAGAGATCAGGATGCCACGGGCTTGTCCGATAACGATCAGCGCGGTCTTGCGCTAGTGTTCGCCGGCTTGCCCAGTATGGTTGATGACTTGCTCGAAGAGCCGAGCGTGACGTTTTTGCGGCGCGCCCAGCAGCGTACGCTGGGGGCGATTTCTTTGCCCAAAGTGCGCGATTCATATATCCAGACGGTCAAAGGCGCTGGTCTTTGCGTTGATGCGGGGACGGCGGACCTTGCGGCGCGCAGGAGCATGGGGCATCCCTATATGGTCCAGCTGGTGGGATATTACATGTGGCGGGCTGCTGTCCGGCGTGACTCGCGGGTCATTGAAGAACGCGATGTTGAGGTTGGGCACGCGGATGCCATCTCTGAGTTCTATGAAGCAGTCGACGCGCCCCTGTATTATGGATTGCGCAGTCCGCAACGCCTCTTTATCGAGGCCATGGCTGCTGACGAGGGTAAACCGACGCGCATGGCGGATATCATTGAGCGCTGCGATCGCACCCAGAGCTGGGCGAGCAAATATCGCGCAAGCCTGATTCGCGAGCGCGTCATCGAAGCTGCCGGATACGGCCTCGTCCGGTTTACCGTGCCCATGCTGGGCGAGTACATTCGCAATCGAGTTTTATGGCATGAGTAGGGTGATAAAGGTGACGGAACAGAAGATGAGCCCGCAGGCTATCGAGGTGCGTGGCGCGCGCGTCCATAACCTCAAGGACATCGATATCGATATTCCGCTGGGAAGGCTCGTGGGTATTGCCGGCGTGTCGGGTTCGGGCAAGAGCTCGCTGGCGCTGGGGGTTCTTTATGCCGAGGGCTCGCGCCGCTATCTGGAGGCGCTCAGCACCTATACCCGCCGCCGTCTGACGCAGGCCGAACATGCCCAGGTGGATGAGGTCTTGCACGTGCCGGCGGCGCTCGCGCTGCACCAGCGTCCGAGCGTGCCGGGCGTGCGTTCCACCTTTGGCACCATGACCGAGCTCAACAATAGCCTGCGTCTGCTCTTTAGCCGTTGCGCCCATCACGTGTGCCCGCATTGCGGGACGCGTTTGGAACCGAGTCTTAACGTTGCCGCAGGCCTGTCGCTCACGTGCCCTGCGTGCGGCCGCGAGTTCTACGCGCCGAGTGCCGAGGATTTGGCTTTCAATAGCGGTGGTGCGTGCCCTACCTGCGGCGGCACCGGTGTCATGCGCGAGGTGGACGAAGCGAGCCTGGTGCCCGACGAGTCAAAGACTATCAACGAGGGTGCGGTGCTTCCCTGGGGTACGCTCATGTGGGATTTGATGAAGCAGGTCGCCGGCGAGATGGGCGTACGCACCGACGTGCCGTTTAGCCAGCTCACGCCTCAAGAGCGCGATATCGTGTTACACGGCCCGGCGGTTAAGAAGCACATTCTCTACGTTCCCAAAAACGGCGAGGGCGCCACGCCGCTCGACTTCACCTATTACAACGCCGTCTATACCGTCGAAAATGCGCTCGCCAAGGTTAAGGACGATAAGGGGCTCAAACGCGTTGCGCGCTTTTTGCGCGAGGGGCCATGCCGCGACTGTGGTGGCACGCGTCTTTCCGAGGCTGCGCGCCAGCCCCAAGTGCGCGGTATCAATCTGGCGCAGGCCGCGGCCATGACGCTGGGCGAGGCGATTGAGTGGGTGCGCGGGGTGCCCGCATCCTTGCCGTCCGAGATGCGGCCCATGGCGACGGATATCTGCGATTCGTTTTTGAGCGCGGCCCGTCGTCTAGTCGACCTGGGACTCGATTACCTTTCACTCGACCGCGCCGGTGCCACGCTCTCCACGGGTGAGCGCCAGCGCGTACAGCTTGCTCGCGTGGTGCGCAACCGATCGACGGGCGTGCTTTATGTGCTGGACGAGCCTTCGATCGGCTTGCATCCCGCCAATGTCGACGGCTTGGTGGGCGTGATGCGCGATCTGGTGGATGACGGCAACACCGTGGTTGTTGTCGACCACGATACACGTGTGCTGGCGGAAGCCGACTATCTGGTCGAGATGGGCCCCGTTGCCGGAGCAGGCGGCGGCAATGTGATCGCCGCTGGTACGGTAGACGAGGTCGAGCAATCGCAGAGCAGTCGCATCGCGCCGTTTTTGCGCGCCGAGCCCAAGCGCTTGCGTCCGCAGGTGACTGACGACGAAATGTTCGACCAGGGCCATATCCGCATGGCGACCGATGCCATCCATACCGTCAAGCCGCTCGAAGTCGATATCCCGCGCGGCCGCTTGGTTGCGGTTACGGGTGTTTCGGGTTCGGGCAAGACGACGTTGGTGCTCGAGACGCTCATCCCGGCACTCAAGGCGCAGGCAGCTGGCGAGCGCTTGCCGGGACACGTGCGTTGGGTCGATGCCGAAGGCATTGCCCGCGCCAACCTGATTGACGCTACGCCCATTGGCGCCAATGTTCGCTCGACGGTGGCAACCTATGCCGACATCCATGACGAGCTGCGCCGCGCCTTTGCCCGTACGCCCGAAGCCAAGGCAGCCGGCTACAAGGCGGGCGCCTTTAGCTACAACACTGGCGCCTTGCGTTGCCCTACGTGCGATGGCACGGGCTCGATATCGCTCGACGTGCAGTTTTTGCCCGACGTCGAGATCGTCTGCCCGGCATGCCGTGGTTCGCGCTACGCCGAGGCCGCCTCGCATATCCATCGCGAGGGCAAGGACGGGAGTCTGCTTACGCTGCCGCAGCTCATGGACATGAGTGTGGACGAGGCCATCGACGCCACACTGGGACTCAAGAAGGTTCAGACGCGCTTGCAGACCTTGCATGACCTGGGCCTGGGCTATCTCACACTTGGCGAGCCCACGCCGGCGCTCTCGGGCGGCGAGGCACAGCGTCTTAAGCTTGCGAGCGAGATGGGCCGCGTGCAGGACGATGCCGTATTTGTGTTCGACGAGCCCACGATTGGCCTGCATCCGCTCGATGTCCAAGTGTTGCTGAGTGTGTTCGACGGCCTCGTTGCCAAGGGCGCCACTGTTATCGTGATCGAACACGATCTCGACCTTATCCGCAACGCCGATTACGTGATCGACATGGGCCCGGGCGGTGGCGGTGCGGGCGGGCAAATCGTCTGCGCCGGTACGCCGGGTGACATCGCGGCCTGCCCCGCAAGCATCACCGGTCGCTACCTATAGGCGATGCGACAAAGGGACTGTCCCTTTGCCTTATTGATGCCTATTTCACGCATTGAGCCGCGAGATAGTCGCGGAAGAATGGCAATTCAAATGCGACGAGCCCTCGTCCTCGTTCCCCGATGATGCCGGCATCTATCATGCGGCGTCGGTAGCGGGAGACCTGCTGCGGCGAACGCTTAAGGCGCTCGACAAGGTCAGCGGTGGTGGATTCTTCTTCGTCATCGAGCATGGCGATGAGGAATCGCTTGTCCTCTGCAGTGAGTTCCCGATAGGTTGCCGCGAGGATTCGGTCGTCCATCTCGTCGCGCGCGATTTTGATTCCCAGGTCAAAGTCGCGTGACGAGATTTCCTTCGAATCGCTTGTGAGATCCCAGGCACGGTAGCCTACGAGTTGCAATAGGAAGGGAAAACCAGAGATCGAGCGAACGGCTCTATCGATTCCCTCAGCATCTGCCAGGCGATCGTTTTCCTGGATCGTGCGAATCAAGGCCTCGCGTACGTCATAGTCGGCAATGCGACCCAGATGATATTGTTGGGCGCGGCGAAGGAACGAGACCGTCTTGTGGTTCAGTAGCGTCGATACGTTGTTGGGAAGTCCCGCCATGAGCAGGGCGACGCGTTTTCCATCGGTCACAAAGTGCTGATACGTCGCTGCGAGCTGAATCATCTCGTCGAGTGTCGGGTCCACCTCGTCAACCGTGACGAGCAGACCGGTGCCCGCCTCGTTGAGCTGGTCGATGATGTCGCTCATGCGATAACGCCAGGTTGAGGCATCGTGAACGCGATTGACCTCGATGCTGCCGAGCGGTGCAATTCCGAGGCCGGTGACTTCGAAGTTCTTAGACGGGTCGATAAGATGGCCGGCAGCACGTTTCGCCCCGAACTCGATTTCCTCAAGCATTCCCGGGAGCGCGGTCGTCTTTACGGCAATCCAGCCGTGGGATTCCGCCCTTGTCGCGAGCGACGACATGAGAGCGGTTTTACCGGTTCCGCGCGCGCCTGAGAAGATCGAAGTCAATTCCGGGCGCCTGCGCTGGCTCAAGAAGGCACGGTCCAAATCCCGAATAATCTGTTGTCTGCCAGCGAGATGGGCAGGAACCTCACCAAAACTGGGGGTAAACGGGTTCTCGAGATATTTCACAAGGCTCTCCTTTCACACCGCCGTTTAACTTCATTTTACTTTAGTTAATTCTGATTAAAAGTGAGGGCCTTTATCTAGAGCATCAATTAGGCGTGTGTGCCATCGACGTGGCGCTCGAATGTGGCAAAATGATAGTCCCTTTGTCACATTCCCGGAAAGCCTGCCTGGCGTAGGGCCTCGTAGAGGACGATGGCGGCGCTGTTGGAGAGGTTGAGCGCGCTGATGCGGTAGTCGTCGGGGTTAACGAAGTTGCCGCAGATATCCTGCTGCAGGATGGCCTCGTGGCTGTCCTCGGTATGCCCGAGCGATTCCTCGTGAGCTTCCCAAGTCTCGGCGTTATCGAGTGAGTCGCAATCGCGCAGCATGGGGATGCGCTCGCAGCGCTCGGGCGCCGCGGCGAGCAGCTCCTCGGGAATGCCCGAGCTCTCGCTGCCAAAGACCAAATAGTCGCCATCGCGGTAGGTACTCTGCGCATAGGTGCGGCGCGCCTTTTTGGTCAGCAGATGCAGGCGTTCGTCGGCAGGGGAGAGACCATTGCGCACAAGGAAATCCTCCCAGCCGGCATAGGTGGTCACGTCCAAGTTTTGCCAGTAGCCCAGGCCGGCGCGACGCACCGTTTTGTCGTCGAGCGAAAACCCCAGCGGCTCCACCAGATGAAGGCGGGCGCCGGTGACCACGCAGGTGCGGCCGATATTGCCCGTATTGGCCGGGATCTCGGGCGCATACAGCACAATGTTGAACATGAATCTCCTTGGCTCAGAACGAAAAACCACCACGAAGGGCACCTTCGTGGTGGTTTGGCGGTTACGTGGGCGGAAAATGCCCGCTTGGATAAACCTAGGCGCGGTGCCAGTCGGTCAGGCAGGCATCGAGGGAGGCGATGAGCGCATCCTTGTCCATGTGACGGCCGATGATGCACAGGCTCGTCATGCGGTCGCCCGTCTCGTCGTCCCAAATCTGCATGATCTCGGGGTTCTCGTCGATAATCTTCTGCTTCTCGCCCTCGGGCGCGGAGTCAACGAACAGACCGTTCTCCATCAGGCGCATCTGGTGGCCGGCCTGCTCAAACATGTAGCACATGTCCGGATCGCCGGTCTGCCACAGCGGACCCTTGACGCGAATGACCTCGTCGGGCCACTCCTGCTCAACAAAATCGGTGAACTTCTGCAGGTCGAACGGCTTGCGGCGCGAGTAAACAAAGGTCTCGATGTCGTACTCGAGCACCTCGGGGTCGTCGTGCTCCTCGGGGTGCTCCATGGCCTCGATCCAGGCGGCGGAGTTATAGGCGCGCATAAAGTCGAAGCGGTCGGTGTCGAGCAGCTCCTCCATGGGGACCTCGCCGTTTTGGGCCTCGACGATCACGGCGTCCTTCTGCAGGCTGCGCACGATAGCCTTGAGCTCGGCGATCTGCTCAGGCGTCACGGTGTCGGTCTTGTTGAGGATCAGCGTGGAGCAGAATTCAATCTGCTGGATGAGCAAGCTCTCGATGTCGTCCTCGTCGATATCCTCGGCCAGCAGGTCGCGACCGCCGTTGAACTCGTCGTACATGCGGGCGCAGTCGACCACGGCCACGATGTTGTCGAGCGCGAGCTTGGGCTCGCCTCCCACCTTGGCCTCGTCGCAGAAGCTCGAGATGGTGTAGGCGATGGGGATGGGCTCGCAAATGCCCGAGGCCTCGATGATGATGTAATCGAAGTTGCCCGAATCGGCGATGCCCTGCAGCTGGTTGGCCAGGTCGTCCGAAAGCGTGCAGCAGATGCAGCCGTTGGTGAGCGGGATGAGGTCATCGGTCTCGGAAAGGCCGCCGTCGGCGATAAGGCTGGCGTCGACGTTGATCTCGCCGATATCGTTGACGATCACGGCGGCGCGGATGCCGCCGTCGTTAGCGAGGATGTGGTTGAGCAGCGTGGTCTTGCCGGCACCGAGGTATCCGGTAAGCATGATGATCTTCACGGGTTTGTTGGGCATGTGCCCTCCTTTGTTAGACATGGATTACAGTTGAATCTTATGCCAAACGCCTGCTCTTATACCCACGCGCCGGCAAATAACACAAGCTACTCCCAGGCTCCCCATACATCGGGGCAATAACCGACGGTGGCCTTTTTGCCGTTGCGCACGATGGGCTCGGCCAAGACCTGCTGGTTCTCGAGCAGCTTGTCGAAGCGCTGACTGGGGGTGAGATGCTGAATGAGCGCGCGCGTCTCCTCGTCCTTGGCTTTGGGGTTGAGCAGCTTGTCGATGCCGCCGACCGCCTGCATCACGCTCGTGAGCTCGCCTTTGCTCATCTCCTTTTCCTTAAGGTCGATAAACTGCACCTTAATGCGGCGCTCCTTAAAATAGCGCTGGGCCTTTTTGGTGTCGAACGACTTCTTAGTCCCGAAGATTTGAATATTCATGGTTCCGCCGCTCTATCGAATGAAGTTGGTCGTTGCTCGATCTGCCTCGGGTGCGTTGATACCGGCGGCCTGTCCGGCCTCGATGCAACGTAGGAGCCAAGCCATGTTCTTACCGATGTTTCGCATGGTGGCAAGGCCCTCGGCATCCCCATCGGCGTCGCCGGGCACGCGGCCAAACACGTTGTTCCAGTAGGTGGAAGCAACTACGGGCATCTGCTTAATGGTGAAGTACTTGTTGAGCACATCGAACGTGGTTGACGTGCCGCCGCGACGGGCGACGGCGACCGCGGCGCCGGGTTTGTGCTCAAAGGCATGCCCGCCGGCATAGAAGGCGCGATCGAGGGCCGAAAGGATGCGGCCGCTGGGGTGCGCGTAGTAGACGGGTGAGCCAAAGACAAAGCCGTCTGCTTGCTCGGCGGCAGCGATGAGCTCGTTCACCACGTCATCGTCAAAGGTACAGCGACCGCAAAGCTTGCCGCACTGGCCGCAACCGATACAATCGCGAATGGGCTTGGCGCCCAGCTGAAACACCTCGGTATCAATGCCTTCTGCATTAAGTTGCTCTACGACCTCGGCGAGTGCGCGGGCGGTATTGCCGTTTGCCTTGGGGCTGCCATTGACTAAAAGAACCTTCATCACAAACTCCCTCTGCTTTTGGTGACTTCTGCAGAGGATTATCGCACGATGGGGGAGGCGGCGCGGGCGCGGCGCTAATCCAGTTTGGTACCTGGCACCTGCACGGCTTTCCCGAGCAACGCTTTGAGCTCGTTCAAAATGGAAACGGGCTGACGGTCGACGCCGTCCAGATGAAGCGTGGCCACGCGAATGGGCGGCTGATATTCAAGCGAGCCGATGAGCACAGGAGAACCCAGGAACCGTTCGATGTCGCTTGCGATCTCGTCGATTGCCTCGGGGCCGAGTTCATCGAAGAGTGCCACGAACATCGGCCCCGTCGAGCGGAACAGGCGGCCCTTGCCGCGCGAACAATCCATGAGGCAGGCGGCGCTTTCGGCGAGCACGCGGTCGCCTGCATCGAATCCAAAGCGGGCATTGACCTCGGCGATATCGTCGACCTTAATGGCAATAAAGCCTGCCTCGCGCGCCACGCGGCGCATCTCTCCAATAGCGTTGACCAGCGCGTGGACATCGCCCAGGCCCGTTACCGAGTCGGTCGTATCTGCTAGGCTTCGGTTGATGATAATGCCCACATACATGCTGGGCTCAGTATCGGTGCCGTCCAAGCGGTAGCCCGTGCAGTCGCAAAGCACGTATTTTCCGGTGGCATCCATTACGCGATACTGCATGTAGTGGAAGTGCCACGTGCCGTTTATCACCATGTCGAGCTCGGCGCGTACGTTGTCGCGGTCCTCGGGATGAACGCGGGCAAGCCACATATCGACCGAGTTAAAAGGGTGCTGGGAGGGCAGGTCAAAATCGCGCACGGCGTTGACCGACCATTGCGATTCTCCAGTATCGAGATTGAGGATGAACGGATAGCGCGTCTCGGAGCTCATGGAGATCGCTTGGAACACCCGGTCGTTGCAGGGAAGCTGATCGACGATTGGGCGTTGCGGCGCGTCATTGTTTCCCGGTTGCTGTACACGATGCATAAGCTTATAGCGATACATCTTGCGATCGGCATCCATCGTCATCTGGCGACGCGTGTCGCCGGCAAGTGGATCGACGCGCGAGCAGCCAAAGCTAAAGCTGGCGATCATGGGCGCCTTGCCATCTGAGCTCGCCTCGATCAGCCCGGCACGTACCTGCTCCAAGCGCTGCTCGAGTTCAGTCTCGTTTGCGGAGAGCGAGATAAGCACAAACTCGTCTCCACCGATACGGAACAGCATCTCATCGTGCTCCATGGTTTCGGAGAGCGTGCGGCAGGTGCCCAGAATATAGCGATTGCCTTCGGCGTGGCCAAACCTATCATTGCAATGTTTGAGATGGTCGATGTCAATATAGGCGCAGGTGAAGGGGTCGCCTTTGTGCCAGAGTTGCTCGACGTGACGGTCGAATCCGTTGCGGTTGCCCAAGTTGGTGAGCGGGTCGATATAGGCGTTGCTCTCAAGCAGCCGGCGCTCTTGCTGCAGGATGGCATGCGTCTTTTTCAACTGCTCGCCAATGCCGCGCAACTCTACGGGCAGGGCGGCAACGTCAAGCTCGGCGGTCGAGACGCCATTCGCAAGTCGCTGAAGATAGGCAATAATCGATTGCTCACCCAGGCGATATGACTCGTTCATGATGGATAACCTCCTTGGGCGGAACAACGGTTTGTATCATATCCCCAATTCGGTTTGAATTGGGGATATAAGTTAGCTAATGGAGACAAATGCCCCTTCGACGGTGGCGTTTTGCGCGCGAGCGTATCAGTTGTTATTGCCGCCATCGAGCAATGCCTCAAAATCCTTCGCCTGCATGGGGCGGTAGTAGAGGAAGCCCTGAGCGTAGCGGGCGCCCATTTGTCGTAGCATGTTCGCCTGCTCATTTGTCTCGACGCCTTCGACCACGACGGGCAGATGGAGCGACTGCGCCATTTCGAGCATCGATGAAATGATTTGCGTGCTGCGGCCTTGATCGCGGTCGGTGGGCACAAAGGTGCGGTCGAGCTTGATGACGTCGACGTTGACGTTCTTGAGCATCGCGAGCGTGGACTGGCCGGTGCCAAAATCGTCCATGTAGGTCGAGAAGCCACGGGTGTGCAGATCCGCGGTCAGCTTATCCACGGCCTCGGACTCTCCGGTATAGGCGGTCTCGGTGATCTCGATGTGCATGAGTTCGGGCGGCAGGTTGTACTGGGCGGCGAGCGACCCCATATGCTCGGCGACATCGCAGGCAAGAATGTCTACGCGCGACACATTGAGGGAAATCGGAACCACGCGAAGTCCTCGATTGAGGCGCTCGCGGAGCCACATGGCGACGCCCTGCCAAACATATTTGTCGAGCGTCACTACAAAGCCGCTTTCCTCGAGTGCGGGGATAAACGTTGCGGGCGAAATGAGAGAGCCGTCCTTGTCAATCCAGCGGGTGAGTGCTTCGGCGCCAATAATCTCGCCGGTTTCCATATCGACCTGGGGCTGAAGATAGTACGTGATGCGACCATTTGACAGCGCGTACTGGAATTCGGTCAGCGTGCGGTTGAACACGATTTCGCGCTTGTACTCCTCGGGGCAAAAAATGGCAATGCGCTCCTTAAAGTCGTTTTTTGCGCGCCGATTGGTAAACATGGCCTTTGCCTGCGCATCGATGGTGATCTCCTCATTGGAATCGATGGGGTAAACGCCCATGGACGGCCAAAAACCTACGCCGCCATCATACCTGGCTACTGCCTCGCGAACGCGGTTGTAGATTTGATGGACGGCGATGTGCTTAAAGGGGATGAGTACGCAAAAGTCATCTTGGCCCCAGTACCCTGCGACGCCCATGTCGGCATTCTCGATGTCCTTGAGGACCGTGCCCACATCGGCAAGCAGGCGGTCGCCTTCGGCCTGTCCATACCATTCGTTAAACAGGCGCATGTGGCCCATGTCGACCGTGGCGATGCACCAGGCGCCGTCGCGTCTTGCCTCGAGAAAAGCGTTGGCGCGCCGCATAAACTCGCTGGGTCGATAGAGACCCGTGAGCGAGTCGATACGTTCGGCGATGGCGCTTTTGCGCTCAGCCTCGGGTATGGGGAGGCTGTCGTTGGGAACAAGCCCGCCGGCCGTGCGAAGGCGACGGTTGAGTTCGCCTAAAACGGCGGTCGCTTGATGGGTTAAGTGCTCGTAAAAGGCCGGGACGACAAGGCAGACGGGAGTAATGGTGTCGCCTGCGATTCGAACAGGAGCGAAAACGGCCTCTTTAAGGTGGCGGGTCAGTTGCTCGAATGCCTCGTGGTCCAGGTCGTTGCTGAGCACGACGAACTGAACGCTTCGTGAACGGTAGACCCGGCTCCTGCCGCGAGTGATCGACAGCATACGGCCTGCGTATTCGGCAAGCATGTTGTCGACGGCCTCGGCCCCGTAGAGCTCGTTGAGCTTTGTCGTGCCACGAACGCGCACCGCTATAAGCCCTGTCTCGCAACGATCGCGGCGGCAGGCGTCGATGGCGTTGGCCAGCATGCGCTGCGTTCCGAGGCCTGTGGCGGCGTCGACGGTTTCGGCAAGTGAGTGGTTGACGAGCTCGCCGACATAGAGCGAGGGGACATTTCCGTCGCCGTCGATACGAAACCCGCGAGCACGGCAAAGGACGTAGTCGCCGACGGCGTTGCGCACACGATACTGCATGACGCGACGGTGCTTGGTGCCGTTGTAGACTTGGTCGATGTCGTTGATGCAGGCCTCAAGGTCGTCGGGATGGACGCGCGTTTTCCAGTAATCGCGACAGTTGTCTATGTGCTCCGAGGGAAGGCCAAGATCGCGCAAGGCACCTTGTGACCAAAGGGTGCGATGTTTGTCCAAGTTCTCGATAAAGAAATAACGGCCCTCGTTGAGCATCGAAAAGGCGTCAAAAATTCGATCGCTTATTTCGAAGTCGTCGGCGTGAACTTGCGTGATATTGCGTCGATCGAGGTGCATGGCATGACGTAGCTTGTAGTCGTACATGCGATGGTCGGCATCGAGCGTCATGCGATTGGAAGCTTCGCCCAGGGCGGGGTCGGCATGTGACACTCCGTAGCTAAACGAGCGGGGCATCTCGGAATCGTTGTTTTTGAGCAGAACCGTTCGGCAGTGTTTCAGACGTTCGGCGAGGTCGTCCTCGGTTGCAATCGTAGATAGGATGGCAAACTCGTCGCCGCCTATGCGAAACGCCGCTTCGCCCACCTTCATATACAGCTTAAGATAGAGACTTACCTGCAAGATATAGCGGTTGCCCTCGTCATGCCCAAAGACGTCGTTGCAGTGCTTGAGATTGTCGATATCGATGAACGCCATGGTAACGGGGGCGTCCTGCTCCCAGAGCTCCTCGAGGGAACGGGCAAAACCGCCGCGGTTGCCAAGCCCAGTAAGCTGGTCGGTAAAGGCAGTCCTGATCAGATCCTCCTGCCGCTCGAGAAGGTCACGGACGGTCTTTTCGAGCGTTTCGGTGTAATTGCTGACAGTATCCATGTTCTAAGCGGCTTTCTGAGGTCGGGGCGGATTGCGTCGGGCGAGCTCGTTGTGTACACGCGTCGTTGCTCAGCGCTTTGCATGTATCCAGGCCCCCGCCTTGCTGCGTTGTTGAGTTAATTTACCGGCTAATGTTCGCTGTTGATAACAGCTGAGTAGTGTAAACAACGGTGCACAATTATATATGGGTGTACATGCTGTGGGCGGCTATTATTCGACAAGCAGTAGCGCGACGATGCGATGTTCGATAAAAATGCGACTGGGACGATATATGTTGACGGGTATACTTGTCCCGTTTTAAAACGCAGGAACGGAGATGGTCGCATGGCACAGTCAAATATGACGCGCACGGTGGGGCTGGCGCTCGAGGGAGGCGGCTACCGCGGTATGTATACGGCGGGCGTGCTCGACGTTTGGATGGAGCACGGTTTGACCTGCGACCATATGGTGGGCGTCTCGGCGGGCGCGGCATTTGGCTACAACTTTAAATCGCGCCAGATCGGCCGCGCCATTCGCTATAACAAGGCCTATTGCGCCGACAAGCGCTATGCGAGCGTGACCAGCTGGCTGCGAACCGGCGATATGTACAATGCCGACTTTGCTTATCACGAGGTGCCTATCGAGCGCGATCCCATCGACTTGGAGGCGTATCGCACCTGTCCCATGCGATTTACGTGCGTGTGTACCGATATCGAGACGGGCAAGGCCGTCTATCACGATCTGCCGTATGGCGACGAGCGCGATATCGAGTGGATTCGGGCGTCGTCGGCAATTCCCGTGGCGACGCGTCCCGTTGCTATTGACGGGCATAAGTATCTGGATGGTGGCGTGGCTGATTCTATTCCCAGCGCGTGGCTGTTTGCGCAGGGGTATGACCGCAATATCGTGGTACTCACGCAGCCGGCGGGCTTTGTGAAGCAGCCCAACAGCGTGATGCCCATGCTGCGGCGCGTGTTCCGTCACTATCCGGAGTTTGTCGCAGCGCTTGAGCATCGGCATGAGGTCTACAATGCCACGCTCGATGACCTGGCACGTCGCGAGGCTGCTGGCGAGATCTTTGTGGTGCGGCCGAGCGAATCGGTGAAGGTGCCGTCGCTGTGTCGCGAGCCCGATGAACTTGAGCGCATCTACCAGGTCGGTCGTCGTGATGCGGAGTCGTCTTTGTCCGCGTTGGAAGCGTATCTGGCGGGGTAAGGGTCGCATATGGAAAGCGCATCCCGGAATAGACGTTCGAACCGGGATGCGCTTTCCGCTATTGAAGATATGAGGCCGCGAATAAGCTGCTCGGCCTATGCCTATGCCTGCTGCCAGGTGTCGACGAGCTCCTTGGCGGCGGCGTAGGGGTCGTCGGCACTGCAGACGGCGCTCACCACAAAGAAGCCATCGACGCCGGTGGCCTTGAGCTGTGGCAGGTCGGCCGTCTTGACGCCGCCGCCCACCACGATGGGCACGGGGCTTGCCGCGTGGAGGGCGGCCAGGTCCTCAAAGCTCTTGGTGATGATAGAGCCGTCGGCCGCGCGTCCGCAGTCGCGCTTGGTCTCGGTCTCGTGGAGTGGGCCGATGCCCAGGTAGTCGACTAGGCTCATGTCGGCGGTCTTGACGTACTCGAGCATTTCCTCGCAGCGGGCCGAAAGGCCCACGATGGCATCGGGGCCCAAGAGTTTGCGGCAGACCTCGACGGGAATATCGCTCTGGCCCACGTGCACGCCGTCGACAGCAATGCCCTGCTCGCGCGCGGCGAGTACGCAGTCCAGGCGGTCGTCGATCAGCAGGGCGACCTGACCGGTCTTGCCAGCCTGTGCGATTGCCTGCGCGGCGTCGCCGGTCAGCGCGATGATCTCGCGGGCGCTTGCCACCTTGGAGCGTACCTGGATGCAGGTAAAGCCGGCGTCGAGCGCCTGGGCCACCACATCGCCCACGGGGCGCCCGAGCGTGTTTTCGGGGCCGAGTACCAGATAGGCCGAGATATCAAGGTTGTCGCGGATGCTCATCGTGCTTCCTCCTGCTTTTTGATCTGTGCTTCCATGCGCTCGAGTTTGCCGGTCATGGTGTCGGTAAATCCGGGTCGAATATCGGCTTTGAGCACGACTTCGGTGCGGATGCCCTTGCTCGCCAACACAAAGGTCGCGTCGCGCACGACCTGCATGACCTCGTCCCAGTCGCCCTCGATCTCGGTGAACATAGAGGTGGTGCGGTTGGGAAGGCCGCTCTCGCGAATGACACGCACGACCTCGGCGACCTCGGCGGACAGCTCATCGCCGGTGCCGCACGGGGCGATGGCCACGGCGACGAGTGTGTTCATTCCAGCAGCAGTTGCGGGCTCGGACATGGCTTATGCCTCCTCGAGCTCGAGTTGGTTATCAGCGATATCTTGGGCGGTCGCGCGGTAGAGCTCATCGATAAAGGCGACCTTAAAGCTTGCCGGGGCATCGGCGACAGCGGCGGCACGCGTGCCGGCAACGTTGTAGACCGCGGTGCCGCAGATGGCTGCCGTAAACGGGTCGGCGGCACAGGCGTACACGGCTAGCACGCCGCCCTGCGAGCAGCCGCAACCGGTGATCTTGGACATGAGCGGGCTGCCGCCGTGGGACTTGGCCACGGTCGTGCCGTCGGTAATCAGGTCGACTTCGCCCGAGACCACTACGGCGCCGCCGGTGTAGCGGGCGAGCGCCACGGCGGCATCGCGGGCGGCGTCGACCGTGTCGGTGGTATCGACACCGCGCACGCGGCTCAGATCAGCCGCCTCGCCCTCAAGACCCCACAGGCCGGCGAGTGCGATGATCTCGGAGGCGTTGCCGCGTACGATGGCGGGCTTGTACTGCTTGAGCTCGTTTACCAGCTGGGTTCGCAGGCTACCGATGCCCAGGCCCACCGGATCGAGCACCCAGGGCTTGCCGGCGTCGTGTGCCGCCTTGGCCGCGCGGGGAATCGTCTGCTCGTAGATGGGGAAGAGCGTGCCCATGTTGAGATAGATGGCGCCGCCGCCGGCAACGAGCGCCTCGCCTTCGTCAGGCAGATAGACCATGGCGGCCGAACCGCCTACGGCGAGCTGAGCATTGGCGACAAAGTCGATCGTCACCGTGTTGGTGATGGAGCCGGCCATCGGATTGGTGGCGCGAATCTCCTCCACGGCCTTGACCACATTTTGCTTAAGCTGTTCCGAATCGATCACTGCACATGCCTCCTTGGCATAGAAAAGGGGCGCTGTGCATAGACAGCGCCCCTGTAAAGGCGGCATGCTCCCTACGCCAGCATTAACTGACAGGTTCAAAGGATTGGGCCCCATGCCCTCTCAGCCTTGTGGTTTGCACCGCCGGCACTCCCGCATCGAATCTGTTGTTCCCTATACTAGCGCACCTGCCAAAAAGGGACAGGTTTATTTTGGCAGGTCGTTACAATAGGTAGGACCGATACGAATGGGGGCCTTATGATTAAACTTGTGCTGACCGATATGGACGATACGCTGATTCCAGCCGGGCATGACGGCGCCAGCGACTACGCCATCGAGGGCATTCATGCCATGCAGGCGGCGGGTCTGCACTTTGGTCCGGTTTCGGGCCGTCAGCCGTCCGCGATGGGCTGGATGTTCCGCAATTGCGTCGAGTGCTTCTCGACCGGCGCGTTCTGCAACGGCCAGGTAATGTTTGTCGACGGTCAGGCGGTCGCTTCGCGCGCGACCGACAACGCCGCCCTTATGCGCTTGGCTGACTATTTGGAGCAAGAGACCGACGATACGTACCTGAAGGTCTACAGCCTGGGCGATGACTTTTGGGGTAACGATGCCTACTGCGTGACGAGCGACCCCGAGCGCGTACGCCGCGCCATGGAGTCGGGCGGCAACGCGTGGCTCAAGGGCGAAGAGGCCCCGTGCCGTCCTGTTGTCGATGATGCCCCGGTGTTCAAGGCGAATATCTGGAGTGCCCGTTCACGTGAGGAGCTCGTGGAGCTACGCGAGCGCGTTGCCGCCGAGGTGCCGGAGCTCTCGCTTGTGTTTCCCAACAACCGCGTGCGCCTGTTTGACATCCTTCCGGCCGGTTGGGACAAGGGCCGCGCTGCGCTGGAGCTTGCGCGCGCTTTGGACCTGACGCTCGACGAGGTGGCCGTGTTCGGTGATTCCGATAACGATCTGCCCATGATCGATGCCGTTCCCAACTCCGTTGCAGTCGCCAATGCCAACGAGGCTGTCACGGCTGCCGCGCGCTGGCATATCGGCGCTGCGGCAGACGATGCGGTTGCCGGGGCTCTGCATCAGATTGCCGCCTGTGCCGCGACGGGGGAGATGCCGCCGTTTATGCGTCAGATGGATGCGACGGGTTTCGACGTCACGAACGTCTAGGGAGAAAGCTATGAAGCTTCAGCAGCTCAGGTATGTCGTCAAGGTTGCCGAATGCGGCAGTATCACCGAGGCCTCGCGCCGGCTCTTTGTGTCGCAGCCTTCGATTACCGCATCGATCCGCGATCTCGAAAACGAGATGGGTGTGCACATCTTTGAGCGCACCAACAAGGGCGTCATTGTGTCCGAAGAGGGCGAGACCTTCTTGGGCTACGCGCGACAGGTGCTTGACCAGGCCGATCTGCTCGAAGGTAAGTACAAGGGCGCGTCCGAGCAGGTGCCGCACTTTAGTGTGAGTTGCCAGCATTATTCCTTTGCCGTTAATGCGTTTGTCGATGTGATTCGTGAGTTTGATGCCGCGCGCTACGACTTTACCCTGCGCGAGGAGCAGACTCACGAGATTATTGAGGACGTCGCGCATATGAAAAGCGAACTAGGCATCTTGTACTTGTCCGAGCACAATCGCGAGGTTATCGAGCGCATGCTGGCGGCCAACGAGCTCGTGTTCGAAGGGCTCTTCTGCGCCACGCCGCACGTTTTTGTGTGTGCTGACCATCCGCTGGCGGGCCGCTCCAGCGTGACGCTCGAAGACCTCGAGGACTACCCATTTTTGTCCTATGAGCAGGGTAGCTACAATTCGTTTTACTATTCCGAGGAGCTGACCTCGACCTTTGAGCGCCGCAAGAATATCCGCGTGCGTGACCGTGCGACGTTGTTCAACCTGGTCATGGGCCTCAACGGCTACACGGTGTGTTCGGGCGTGATCAGCCATGAACTTAACGGCCCCGGTATTATCTCCATTCCGCTCGATGTAGACGAGTACATGGAGATCGGCATTATCACACGCAAAAATACGACGCTCACGCGCTATGGACAGGCCTATATCGACGCGATTCGTCAACATATTTAGCCGCTGCGTTCTGCACGGGTCAAATCTCTTTATGGCAGTCCCAACTGATATAGGAAGCATCTATATCAAACTGTTATAAACGTATATTTTGCGATGGCTATATGAGCGCTCATACTTTGTCCCAGTAAAGCAACCAATGCAAAGGGAGATATCTATGAGTGCTTTAACCACGCTGAACGCGCCGTTTCGCGCCGATATCGTCGGCAGTTTTCTTCGTCCTCAGGCCGTGAAGGACGCCCGTGCCGCCTACGCCGCGGGCACGCTTGATGACGACGGCCTTAAGGCCGTCGAGGACGATGCCATTCGCGATTTGGTGGCAAAGCAGAAGGCCGCCGGCCTGCAGGTCATCACCGATGGTGAGTTTCGCCGCAGCTACTGGCACCTCGATTTTATGTGGGGCCTTAACGGCATTGAACGCCGTACCTCGCGTACGGGTTATATGTTCCACGACGAGGAGACCACAGCCGACACCGCAGTGGTAACCGGCCCCATTAGCGGCGAGAACCATCCGTTCGTCGAGCACTTTAAATTTGTCAAGGTGCTCGAGGGGGAGGGCCAGGTCGCGCGGCAAACCATTCCGGCGCCGATCCAGACGTTCTCCGAAGTCACGCTCGACCGCTGCGACGGCCAGCAGGAGAGCCTGCGCGCTGTCTATAAGACCGATGAGGAACTTGCCGACGCCATCGCAGCCGCTTATCGCACGGTGATCGCCGACCTGTACGCAGCAGGCTGCCGCAACATCCAGTTTGATGACTGCACCTGGGGCATCTACTGCGATACTGACTTTGTGTCCAAGACCGGCATGAGCCCGGTCGACCTGCAAAAGGTAAGCGAGCTGGGCGTGGCGCTCAACAATGCCGCCATCGCGGACAAGCCCGACGATCTGGTCATCAACACGCATGTGTGCCGCGGCAACTACCACTCCACCTATGCCTTCGAGGGCGGCTATGACCCCATCGCGCCGTACCTGTTCGCAAACGAGGATGTCGATGCATTTTACCTGGAGTTCGATACGCCGCGCGCCGGCGGTTTTGAGCCGCTGAAGTACGTTGCCCCCGGCAAGAAGGTCGTGCTGGGCTTGGTAACCACCAAGGCGGCAGAGCTCGAGAACGAGGATGTTATCGTCGAGCGCATCCGTGAAGCCGCAAAGTACGTGCCGCTCGAGAACCTGTATCTGTCGCCTCAGTGCGGCTTTGCCAGCTGCGAGATTGGCAACAAGCTGACCGAGGATGAGCAATGGGCAAAGATCGCGCTGGTCAAGCGCATTGCCGAGCGCGTTTGGAAATAGCGCTAGTGTTTGCAGGTGGCGGCGCGTGCGAGGCATAGTGTATCGCGTACAATGGTTCGGATCGTATCGTTCGGGCAGGTTATCCGATATGCCTGATCGCCCTTCCATTCGAAAGGACGGGACTGCGGACAAAAAGTTGGACCATCAGGTCCGGTTTGGAGTCCGCATGAC
>DAWDYI010000014.1:0-45461 GCA_052344885.1 Collinsella aerofaciens | reverse complement strand
GTGCCCTACCGGGAGTAGCCCCGACGGTTGACAAAACTATAGGAACACCCAACGATTGCATAGCATGAGAGTGGATAATCTCCCGGTTTGAGTCTGCATTCAAGCTCAAAGTGGGAGATCATCCACTCTCGTTTCGTTTGTTGATTTCGATGCCTACATTTGTAGGAACAGTTCGTGGAGGCGGGTATCGTCGTCGAGCTCGGGGTGGAAGGTTACGCCGAGCTGGTTGCCCTGACGGGCGGCGACAATACGACCGTCGACTTTCGCTAAGGCCTTGGCGTCGCCGTGGACCTCGACGATGCGGGGCGCGCGGATAAACGTCAGCGGCACTTCACCGTCGATGCCGGCTATTTGCCCCTTGGTTCGAAAGCTGCCGAGCTGCCTGCCGTAGGCATTGCGCTCGACAAGTACATCCATGGTTTCCAGACGCGGCGTGCCCTTATCGTCATGGGCGGCAAGGTCGTGAGCCAGTAGAATCAGGCCGGCGCAGGTGCCCAGGACGGGCATACCTTCAGCGATACGGGCACGAAGCTCCTCGAGCATGCCCAACTCATCAAGCAGCTTCCCTTGAACGGTAGACTCGCCGCCGGGAAGTACCAGACGGTCAAAGTCCTGCTTCAAATCAGCCGCCTGCCTCAGCTCAATACAGTGTGCGCCAAGCTCGAATAGTCTTGCCTCGTGCTCGGCAAAAGCACCTTGGACCGCCAGCACGGCGACTGTCTGGTCTGCGTAATCGCTCATGTGCGATCCTTTCTGCTGGACTAGCGCCCGCGCTCCTCCATGATGATCTCGATCTCGTCGGCGTTGATGCCGACCATGGCCTCGCCCAGGTCCTCAGAAAGCTCGGCGATGAGCTTGGCATCGGTGAAGTTTGCCACGGCCTTGACGATGGCGGCTGCGCGCTTGGCGGGGTCGCCGCTCTTAAAGATGCCCGAGCCGACAAAGACGCCTTCGGCGCCCAGCTGCATCATCAGCGCGGCGTCGGCGGGGGTCGCTACGCCGCCGGCGGCAAAGTTCACAACGGGAAGCTTGCTCGTGGCATGGACCTCGCGGACCAGTTCGACCGGAACCTGCAGTTGCTTGGCTGCCTCAAAGAGCTCGTCGTCGCGCAGGGCAACAACGTCGCGGATCTGCTTTTGGATCTTGCGCATGTGGCGCACGGCCTGAACGACGTCGCCCGTGCCCGGCTCGCCCTTGGTGCGAATCATCGTGGCGCCTTCGGCAACACGGCGCAGCGCCTCGCCCAGATCACGGGCGCCGCAGACAAACGGCACGTCAAACTGGGTCTTGTCGATGTGATAGACGTCATCGGCAGGGGAGAGAACCTCGGACTCATCGATGTAGTCGATCTCGATGGCCTGCAGGACCTGCGCCTCGACGATGTGACCGATGCGGCACTTGGCCATGACGGGGATGGAGACGGCCTCCTGGATGCCCTTGATCATCTTGGGGTCGCTCATGCGCGAGACGCCGCCTGCGGCACGGATGTCGGCCGGGATGCGCTCGAGAGCCATGACGGCGCAGGCGCCTGCCTCCTCGGCGATGCGTGCCTGCTCGGGCGTGGTAACGTCCATGATGACGCCGCCCTTGAGCATCTGCGCGAGCTCGCGATTGAGTTTGACGCGATCGGCCTTGCTGGTCTGTTCTGCCATGGTTGCTCCCTTGGTTGGCATGTGCATTGCTTGACGGAACATCCTATCGGGGAGCTGGGTATGGCAAAATACTCAGTTTTCGAGATAATAATAAGGTCAGCTTAATACCAGATTGAACAGCTCGATAAGGTCAGGTGGCAAACTCATGCTTGAATACAATTTGGAAAAACGTGGCGAGGCATCGCTTTATGAGTATGTTTACCAGCAAATTCGAGATGATATTGTTGCTGGACGTATTGCGGCGGGGGAGCATCTTCCGTCTAAGCGCGCCTTTGCCAGTCATCTGGGAATCAGTGTCATTACCATCGAGAATGCATATAGCCAGTTACTTGCCGAGGGCTATATTTGCTCAATGCCGCGTCGTGGCTACTACGCTTGCGAGCTTCCGGATGCACCGGTTTTGGCTTCGGCTGCGGAGGGCATCGACCGAGATGCCGCCTCTGCGGGTCCCAGCGCGCATGATGTCAACGGACAGGTTGAGCTGTTCGATGCACTTTCTCCTTCCGCTTTGGAGGCGGCGCGGCTTTGGCAAAGCGCACTACGGGCGACGCTGGCATCCGAAGATGAGCGCGAGATCTTTTCGCCCGCACCGGCGCAGGGCACCGCTCGGCTGCGACGCGCAATTGCTCACCATCTGCGTGGGACGAGGGGCATGAATGTCGACCCCGACAACATTGTTATCGGTGCAGGCGCCCAGCTGCTTGATACCATGTTGGTTCAGTTGCTTGGCGCTGACAAGGTGTATGCCGTTGAGGACCCGGGCTATTTGCGTCTGACGCGCATTTATCAGGCTATGGGCTGCCAAGTACGACATATCCCGTTGGATGATGAGGGCGTGGACTTGAGCATTCTGCAGAAAAGCGGGACCGATGTCCTTCACCTGATGCCGTCCCATCAGTATCCGACCGGCCTTGTGACGAGCATTGCGCGGCGCTATGCGCTTCTGAGCTGGGCCGCCGAGCGACCAGGTCGGTATCTCATCGAAGATGACTTTGATTGTGAGTTTCGCCTTGCCGGCAAGCCAATTCCCGCGCTCGCGTCGATCGATGCCGCCCAGTCGGTTATCTACACCAACACGTTTTCGAAGAGCCTTTCATCGGCGTTGCGTTTGGCGTACATGGTGTTGCCCGATGAGTTAATGGAGCGGTTTAGGCGCAACCTTGGTTTCTACGCCTCGTCGGTGAGCTCTGTTGATCAGGTCGCTTTGGCGCGTTTGCTGGAATCGGGTGATTACGAGCGACATGTGAACCGCGTGCGCGTTCGTGCTCGCGAGGCGCGTGATGGCCTGGCGGCGCTTGTACGGAAGGCATTTCCGGCAGGGGAAGTCTCGATCGAACACGCAGACGCGGGCCTTTACTGCACCGTGGTTGCGGAGCGTGGAACGGGCGGAAGCACTTTTGCACGGGCCCTCACGCGCTCGAGTATCCCTTTTGTCGATATCAGTGACTGTTATTGGTGTGCCGATGGCGCATCTGTCCCTAAAAACTCAACTCAAATTCTTGTCCAGTATGACGATTTGAGTCCAAAAATGCTTAATACCTTGGAATTGCAGCTAATGGGGGGTGCTCTGCAACCTAAGTGAGTAGACTTTTAGCACTTTGGCGACCAGGCAGTTTTGTAACAAGTTATCTACCTGCGGTTTTGAAAAGCAGGAAGACCGGCCTGCTCGGAATGTTCAAAAAAGTCTACTCACTTGCCGCGTAAAGCTTCTGCATGAGAAAAAAATGGGGTTTTCAACAGGGCTTCGTCCAGCTCTCGACAAGCTTTTGGCCAGTTGGGGAGGGCTGTTGAAAACTTGGCAGTCCGTTCGGCGCCATTTTTGGTGCGTTCGCGCCAATGCGTGACTGACTGGGTTGAAATTCGTGTTCTCCTGTGCCTATGAAGGATCTACTTTGTGACATATCGGCTTTTAGGTACTGGCGTTTGCCTCCTCAAGTCCGCGCTTTGTGTCCGCCGCTTCCACGACCGGAAGAAGACCGGCAGCGATATGATCTCGCCCGCAACCCGACGGCTGCGGTCGCACTCGGTTTTCCGTTGTATACATTGGTTCGGACGAGAAACAAACGGACTTGTCCAGCCAGCATTAGGCAGCGGCTGTTTCTTGGTGAGCTTCCCAGGGAATCCGTGCTGGAAACGGAGCATGGGTTTTTGATTACGTCTCCTCTACTGACGGCATTCATCATGTCGCGGCACCTGACGGATCTCCAGCTTCTTTTGGTATTGGCGGAGATGTGCGGCTTGTTTGCGGTGTGCGCTCTGCCGGCGGCACTTGAGGCGGAGCTTTCGCGTGCAATTGATTCGGGCGCGATTTCGACAACGTTCGGTTGGGTGCGCTGCCCGTCCGAGGACGGCACCGCCTCAAATTTATGGCGTCGAGACGCTTTGGTTTTAGGCAGAGACCTTGACCGTTTTTGTTCAGATGTTTGCGGGATGCGTTACGGCAATAGATTTATGGCGGTATCGCAACTCGTTCCATTGGGTGCCGCGTCGCCTTTTGAGGTCGAGGCGTATTTGTTGCTTGGACTGCCGCGAGCCCTGGGAGGCGAAGGGTTTTGCGGCATAGAGCTCAATGTCGAAGTGACGTTAAGCACAAGTGCTCGAGCGATTGTGGGAAAGTCCCGTGTATATATCGACCTACTTCTTTCTTCGCCGGACGGTAGGCGACAGGTGGCCATTGAATGTCAGGGAAAGGCCTCGCACGGACGCGCAGGGGATGGCTTGCGTGACGCTGACCGCATGACGGCCCTTCAGGCCATGGGCTACGATGTGCTTCTCCTTACACACAGACAGATATCGGATGAGGATAGATTCCGCGCGATCGTTAAGGCCATATGCAGGATGCTCGATGCTGAATATCGTGATAAAAGCTCGGATGAGCAAAGGGCTGAGATATTACTCCGGTCTGAACTATTCATTGACTGGACAAAATTGGGAGTAATCGACGGAAAGATGCCCGTTAGACACAAAATGGCTCGATCGTGGACGGCTGCGAATCTAAGTGAGTAGACTTTTGGCACTTTGGCGACTAGGTCGTTTTGCAACAAGGCATTTACCTGCGGCTTTATAAAGTGATATGGATGGTCTGCTCGGCAAGTTCCAAAAAGTCTACTCACTTAGTTTTTGACGAGAAGCCGATGCCGAAGACAGTCCTATTTCAGGGCGTTAACAAGTTCGTGAGGCACGAAAAAGGCCCGGACCAATACGGTCCGGGCCTCATCGAGCTAGAGGTTATGTCTCAAGCGGTTGGCTTAGCCAAAGTAGCGCTTAAGCAGGCCGGCAAAAGCTTTGCCGTGGCGGGCCTCGTCACGAGCCATCTCGTGCACGGTGTCGTGGATGGCATCGAGGCCAGCGGCCTTGGCGCGCTTAGCAAGATCGGTCTTGCCAGCGGTGGCGCCGTTCTCGGCCTCAACGCGCATCTCGAGGTTCTTCTTGGTAGAGTCGGTCACGACCTCGCCCAGGAGCTCAGCGAACTTGGCGGCGTGCTCGGCCTCCTCGTGGGCAGCCTTCTCCCAGTACAGGCCGATCTCGGGATAACCCTCGCGATGGGCGACGCGAGCCATGGCCAGGTACATACCGACCTCGGAGCACTCGCCCTCAAAGTTGGCGCGCAGGTCGGCAACGATGTCCTCAGAGACGCCCTCCATCTTGGCGACGCCCACGACGTGCTCGGCAGCCCACTCGAGCTGGCCCTCCTCCTGCTTCAGGAAACGAGAACCGGGAACGCCGCACTGGGGGCACTTGAAGTCCTCGGGCAGCTGGTCGCCGTCGAACTCTTCCACATAACCGCAAACGGGGCAAACAAACTTCATGATTCGATCCTTTCGATCGATGGCGATTGTGCGCTCGTCCGGTCCCGTAAGGGCCCTCTCCGGACGTGCGTCTTGACGAGTTCTATTATCCATAAATGCAACCAAATGTGAAGCCTATTAGGAATGATTTTTAATAAAACAATTTCGAGATATGAAGATGTTGATTGATTAACGATTGGGAGGCCGTCTGCGATCTTTGCTGAGTACAATCGGGCGAGCAAATGTTGACCTATCAACAAATGAAGGAGTTTCCTTTATGCATCTAGCCCGTCGTGCCTGGTGCCGAACATATCAGACGGTTTTTCGCATTGCATTGCCGATCCTGCCCTATACCGAGCCGCGCATTTTAGAGCATGCCGAGGATGTGCCCGCGGTGCTTCAAAAGCGCTCGATCCAGAAGGTCCTTATCGTGACGGATCCCGGCATTGCCCGTCTGGGGCTCACGGCACCGCTCGAGGCGGCGCTCGCATCCAGGGGGATTGGCGTTACGGTCTATGCCGAAACGCGTACAAACCCCACGGTTTCAAACGTGGAGGAAGCGGCGTCCCTGTATCGAGAGAGTGCCTGCCGGGCCATTATCGGCTTTGGCGGAGGATCAGCCATGGACTGCGCCAAGGGCGTAGGCGCACGCATTGCGCAGCCAAACAAGCCCATCAACAAGATGCGCGGCCTGCTGCGGATTCATCGTCGCCTGCCGCTGCTCATCGCCGTCCCCACCACGGCAGGCACGGGAAGCGAGGTCGCACTTGCGGCGGTAATTACCGATGACGAGACGCACTACAAGTACCCCATTAACGACTTTGTGCTTATTCCGCGCTTTGCGGTGCACGACCCCGAGTTTACGCGCGGTCTGCCCGCCTCCATTACGGGGCAGACGGGTATGGACGCCCTGACGCATGCCGTCGAGGCCTTTATCGGGCGAAGCACCACGCCCTATACGCGCAAGATGGCACGACAGGCGGTGCAGCTCATCCACGACAATTTGCTCGAGGTCTATGAGCATGGCGACGACATGCGTGCGCGTCGCAATATGCTTTCGGCGGCGTATAAGGCGGGAGTTGCCTTTATGCGCTCCTATGTTGGATACGTTCATGCCATCGCGCACAGTCTAGGCGGCCGATACGGAATTCCGCACGGTTTGGCCAACGCGATCATCCTGCCGCACATGCTTCGCGCTTATGGTGACGCCGCCGCCCCCAAGCTTGCCGATCTTGCTCGCATGGCGGGCATTGCGCCGGCTACCGCGCAGGATAGTCTTGCGGCCGAGGCCTTTATCGATTGGGTCGACCGCATGAACGAGATCCTGGGAATCCCCAAATATGTCTCGGGCATTCGCCGCTCCGACATTCCCGAGATGGCGGCGCATGCCGATGCCGAGGCCAATCCGCTGTACCCCGTTCCGCTTTTGATGGACCGCTTGGAGCTCGAGCGTATGTACGAGGTCGTCGCGGGTGGTATGTTTGAGGACGAGAACTAGGAGGGTGCCATGAACACCGAGGAAATTGCGCGCATCGTCGGCGATCAGCGCACTTACTTTAAAACGCACGCTACGTTTGATGTTGATGCCCGACGTCGCGCGCTCGTGAGTTTACGCGATGCGGTGCGGGCCCACGAGGCCGATATTGCCCATGCGCTCAAGACCGATTTGGGAAAGTCGCATGACGAGGCATATATGTGCGAGATCGGCACGTCGCTTTCCGAGATTCGTCATCAGATTGCGCATGTGGCTCGATGGAGTCGTCCGCGCCTGCGTCCGTGCGATCTCGCTAACGCCGTGAGCGTGTGCAAAACGCAAGCCGTGCCCTATGGCGTCACACTCATCATGGCGCCGTGGAACTACCCGTTTTTGTTGACGCTCGAGCCGCTCGCCGGCGCCCTTGCCGCGGGCAATACCGTGGTCATCAAGCCGAGTGCCTATGCTCCGGCATCGAGCACGGTGCTCAAGCAAATCTGCGAAGAGGCGTTTGACCCCCGTTTGGTGACGGTTGTCGAGGGCGGACGTGCCGAGAACGAGGCGCTGCTCGATGAGTGCTGGGACAAGATCTTCTTTACCGGTAGCGTTCCGGTCGGCAAGCTCGTCATGGAGCGCGCGAGCAAAAACCTCACGCCTGTGACGCTTGAACTGGGTGGCAAGAGCCCCTGTATCGTGGATGCCTCCGCAAACTTGAAGGTGGCAGCACGCCGTATCGCCTTTGGTAAGTGGCTCAACGTGGGGCAGACCTGCGTGGCGCCCGACTACCTGCTGGTCGATGCGCGCGTGCACGACGAGCTGCTGGACCTTATCAAGGAGGAGGCCCGCCGTATGTTTGGCGAGCATCCGCTCGATAACGAGGACTACGGGCATATCGTCAACGCCAAGCATTTTGCGCGTGCGCGCGGGCTGATCGATCCCGATAAGGTCGTGCTTGGAGGTTCCGCGCGCGAGGCTTCGCTCAAGATTGAGCCGACAATTTTGGACGGCGTGGCCCCCGATGACGCCGTGATGCAGGAGGAGATTTTCGGCCCCATCTTGCCGGTGCTGACGTTTGAGAGCCTAGACGAGGCCGAAGCGTTTATTGCGGATCGTCCGACGCCGCTGGCCCTGTATATCTTTAGTCAGGATCGCGCAGTTCAGCAGCGCTTCGTGCGTTACGTGCCCTTTGGCGGTGGCTGTGTCAACGACACGATCATGCACTTGGCTACGAGCCATATGGGCTTTGGCGGCATGGGCGCGAGCGGTATGGGGCAGTACCATGGACGCGAGAGCTTCGATACGTTTAGCCACAAGAAGAGTATCGTGAACAAGGCAACTTGGCTGGACGTGCCGTTTCGGTATGCGCCCTACGCAAGCTGGAAGCACAAGTTCGTTCGCATGTTTGTTCATTAGAAAAGGGCGCAGGTAATACGAACAAGTGTTCCTATTACCTGCATTTTGCGTTAGACTACTGTTATGGAGCACGGATGGGCCAACTCCCTTTAGAAGGGATTTGGTATGAACGTAAGCGATGTTATTTCGTTATTGGCGTTGTTGATTGCGGCTATCGAACTCGGTCTGTTTATCGGCCGAATGAAATAGCCGCCCCCGCGTAAGCGAAGACGGCCACTTCTCACGATGAAAACGTGTATCGGAGTTGGCAAGACCCGCGGCAACGGGTGCCATCCGTGTTCCTATCTTATCTGCAAGCGTTCTGTCGCGCAAGCGTTGAGGCAAACGATTGAAGGACGCAGACAGGATGTATTTGTGTCCGCACGGGACCGTAGACTTCTCAATAAGGTTACACACCGGTTTATCCGGCCGTTAGAGGAGCTGCTATGTACGAGCCTTCGCGTGTTCTTCTGTCATTTCACATTGCAGGATTTCAGTATGCCGATGGCGCCTTGGTCCTGGGCGATCTTAAAGCGGGCGATAAGCTGACGCTGTGTGCCGAGCGCGATAATCCCCATGACCCCGAGGCAGTTGCGATCTACTATGGCAAGACCAAACTTGGCTACGTTCCGGGAAACGAGGTCGGCCCACTGTCCTTGATGATGTATTACGGCCACGAGGACGTATTTGAGGCCCGCGTGCAACAGGTTGCTCCCGAGCGCAGCCCGTGGCACCAGGTGCGCGTTGGCCTCTATGTGGTGGATGCTCGCTAGTCGGCAAGGGAGGCGGCCATGTTTGATGACGATGACCTGTTCGATCTGACAGACGATCCGTTTGAGTGGGATACGCTACTCGATGACGATGAGTTGGAGCAGGATCGTAAGAAGCGGCAGGGCAAGAACGCCCAGGGTGACGCTTCGAAAAAGTAAGACAAGCGCCGCCGCGGACTGTTCGGCGGGCTCTTTGGCTAACCGCCGCATCGCTGTGTCTGTATACTTAGCACGAGTTGGATGCATTGCGAAATGAGGGCATAGACGATGATGTGGTTTACCGCCGACCTGCACCTGGGCGATACGAATATCTTGCACGACATGGATCGACCGTTTGATTCGGTCGAGGAGATGAACCGCAAGGTCATCGATGCCATCAATGAGTGCGTGGCTGCGGACGACCGCCTCTATATCCTGGGAGACTTTACGTATCGCTTGCCCCTGGCGGAGGCGGTGCGCCTGCGCGAGCGTATCGAATGCCAGAACGTGACGCTCATCCGCGGTAACCATGACGGCGACTGGGAAGATTCCGACGTACCGCAGATTTGGGAAGACGTGCGCGATTACCTGGAGATTGCTCCCGGCTATGCCAAGGGCCATCGCCTGGTGTTGAGCCACTACCCCATGCTTAGCTGGAATGGCAAGGCGCGTGGCGCCATCATGCTACACGGGCATATTCACAGCAGAGGAGACCGTACCAACGCGCGCAACCGCGATCGCGAGCGCCCTATCTTTCGCTACGATGTCGGTCTCGATGCCAACGAGTACAAGCCCGTAAGCCGCGATCAGTTTCTTAGCTTCTTTGGGTTATAGGGCGCCAGAACCACCACAAAGGGGACAGGCACCTTTGTGGTGGTTCTGGCGCCGTTGCCATTATGGCGGCGGCGCCTTTTTTGTCCGTGCGGCGCGGTAGAGTGTAGGCGGTTGAAATTTGCGTCCATCGAGGAGCTGCTATGAACGAGATCAAGTGCCCGCATTGCGGCGAAGTGTTTAAGGTCGATGCGTCTGGCTATGCGGATATCGTCAAGCAAGCACGCGATGCCGAGTTTTCGCGCGACCTGGATGAGCGTGTGAAGGCAGTCCAGCGCGAGGGCGAGCAGGCGCTGGAGCTTGAGCGTTCGCGTTCGGCGTCTGCCCTGCAGGAGGCGGAGTCTCAACGCGACGCTCAGCTTGTCGAGCAGAAGAACGCTGCGGCGCAGGAGTTGGCACAAGAGGTTGCCAAGCGCGATGTCGAGCTTGCCGAGCTGCGCGCCAAGCTCGAGGGCGCTGCCGCAGAGCGCGAGAGTGCAAGCCAGCGCGCGGCGGTTGAGGCCCGCGCCGATGCTCAAAAGGAGAATGCCGAGCTGCAGCGCGAGATCGACAACTTGCGTGCGCAGCTGGGGCGCAAGGATGACGAAGCCAAACTCGCCGAGGCGGCGGCACGCAATGCTGCTCAAAACGACCTGTCCACACGCGACGCTCAGATTGCCGAGCTGCAGGCCAGGCTCGCCGCGGCGGACAAGGCCCAGGAGATGGCGCTTGCCGCTGCCGCGGCAGAGTCGCAGCGTGAGCTCGATGCCGCTCGCAGCGAGGCCGAGCGCGCGCTTACTGACTATCGCGCGAAGGTGCAAGAGAAGTTTTCCGCCGCAAAGGCTCAGTCCGAGCAAGAGGCCGAGGGCCTGCGTGCCCAGCTGCGCGAGCAGGAACTGATGGCAAAAATGAACCTGTCAGAGGCGGTCGCCGCGGCGGAGCGAGAGCGCGATGAGGCGCGTGCCAAACTGACGAGCGAGCTGGCGGTGCGCGATTCTCGCGAGGAACAGGTCAAGGCGGCACACGAGCTCGAGCTTGCGCAGGCCAAGCGCGCGAGCGATGACCTGATTCGCTACAAGGACGAAGAGATTGAGCGCCTTAAGGACATGAAGGTCCGCCTGTCCACCAAGATGGTGGGCGAGTCGCTCGAGCAGCACTGCGAGACCGAGTTTAACCGTCTGCGCATGACGGCGTTTCCTAACGCGTACTTCGAGAAGGATAACGATGCGTCCGAGGGCACCAAGGGCGACTTTATCTTCCGCGAGTGCGACGCAAGCGGTAACGAGGTCATTTCGATTATGTTCGAGATGAAAAACGAGAACGACGAGACCGCGACCAAACATAAAAACGAGGACTTCTTTAAGAAACTCGATCACGATCGTCGCCAGAAAGGCTGTGAGTACGCGGTGCTCTGCACGTTGCTCGAACCCGAGAGCGAGCTTTACAACGCCGGCATCGTGGACGTGAGCTATCGCTACGAGAAGATGTACGTGATTCGCCCACAGTTCTTTATTCCCATGATCACGCTTCTTCGCAACGCCGCCATGGGTTCGCTGCGCTATAAGCAGGAGCTGGCGGAGTACAAGCAGCAGAACATCGACGTCACGAACTTCGAGGCCAAGATGGAGAAGTTCAAGAACGATTTCGGCCGCAACTACGAGATCGCGAGCCGCAAGTTCCAAACGGCAATCGATGAGATTGACAAGACGATTAGCCATCTGCAGAAAACCAAGGAGGCGTTGCTGTCCTCCGAGAACAATCTGCGCCTAGCTAACAAGAAGGCCGACGATCTTACTATTCGCAAGCTCACCTGGGGCAACAAGACCATGAAGGCGGCGTTTGACGAGGCACGCGGGGCTGCGCCAGAGACAAACGATGAGCCCGCCGAGGCGGATTCGTATGAGGTCGAGGATGCCGAGTAAGGCATAGCGTATAGTGCAAAAGCGGGGCCGCTGGCAATATTGCCAACGGCCCCGTTTCGTTCCAGTATGTTCGGCTAGTTATCGAGCAGGTCCTCGATAAAGCCGACGCGGTAGTTTTTGAAGATGACCTCGCCGCCGTCTTGCGTGGCGTCCAGATCGACATCGCCCATGATGCCAAAATCGTGGTCGCTGTCCTCGTCGGCAAAGATCTGGTGCACGTGCCATACGTGCGCGGTCTTCTCATCGGACTCGTCGATGGAAAACATCGCGGCACTGCGGGCATCTCCGTCGGTGAGGATTTCCTCGTGCTGCTCGTGGTAGGCATCGAGTGCTTTTTTCCAGCGGATCTCGCTCATGCCCCAGTCGTCGTCGAGCTCGCCCAGGTCGCGAACGTGCTCGCGAGCGGCAAGGGTCACGCGGCGGAAGAGCGCGTTGCGAACCAACAGCGTGCAGCCGCGGCGGTCCGCTACGACCTTGTCGATGCCCTGTGGCGGCGCGGCGTCGAGGGCTGCCGGGTTGCCGGCGTTCTCCCACTCGTCCACCAGGCTCGAGTCCACCGAGCGCACCACAAAGCCCAGCCACGAGATAATGTCGCGCAGGCGCTCGTCGCGTTTCTCGATGGGTACGGTGCGGTCGAGCGAACGGTAGGCCTCTGCCAGGTAGCGCAGCAAAATGCCCTCGGAGCGGGCGATGCCGAGCTTTTGAATGTAACCCTTAAAGTCGCTCGCGCTTTCCAGCATATCGCGCAGGACGCTCTTGGGAGAGAGCTGGTAGTCGTTGGCCCAGGGCACTTCCTGGCAGTACTTGTCAAAGGCGGCATCGAGCAAGTCTTCGAGCGGCTTTTCGTACGTGACGTCTTGAATACGCTCCAGACGCTCCTCATAGTCGACGCCGTCGGCTTTCATCTCGGCCATAGCGCGATCGCGTGCGGCGCGCTCCTGTGCGCGCAGCACCTGTTTGGGATCCTCGAGCGTTGCCTCGACCATCGAGATCAGATCCATGGTATAGGTCTCGCTCTCGGGGTCGAGCAGTTCCAATGCGGCAAGCAAGAACGGCGAGAGTGGCTGATCGAGCGCGAAGTCCTCGGGTAGATCGACCGTCAGCGCATAATCGATGTCTGGTGCGGCGTCAGCCGGGGCGTCAGGCGCGGGCGGCACCTCGGTGCGAACGACGACGCCGGAATCGATGAGCGTGGCGAAGATTTCGTCGGCGCGAACCTCGAGCTTAGCCTTTTCCTCGGGAGTCTGCAGGCTCGTCTCGATGAGGTCGTGTACGCGGGTTCGGGCATCGCCGCCCTGCTCGACCACGCTAATCACCATGGAGTGCGTGATGCGCAGGCGCGGCTTGAGCGTCTCGGGCTGCGTCTCGATCAGGCGCTCAAAGGTCTGCTTGTTCCAGGTGACAAAGCCCTCGGGGGCCTTTTTCTTTTTAATCTTACGGAGTTTTTTGGGGTCGTCGCCCGCTTTGGCCATAAGCTTGGCGTTTTCGATCTCGTGCTCCGGCGCCTCGGCAATTACCATACCCTCGGTGTCAAAGCCCGAGCGGCCGGCGCGACCGGCAATCTGGTGGAACTCGCGGGCGCGCAGACGACGCATCTTGTAACCGTCGAACTTGGTGAGCGCGGTGAGCACCACGGTGTGGATGGGCACGTTGATGCCGACGCCGAGCGTGTCGGTGCCGCAGATGACGGGCAGCAGGCCCTGCTGCGCCAGGCGCTCAACCAGTAGGCGATAGCGCGGCAGCATACCGGCGTGGTGCACGCCGACGCCGCAGCCGAGCAGGCGCTTGAGAATCTTGCCGAAGGCGGTGGAGAAACTCGTGCCTTTGGCAGCTTCCTTAATGGCCTCGCGCTGCTCCTTGCTAGCGATGCCAAAGTTGGCAAGCGACTGTGCCGTGGCAAGCGCGGCGTCCTGACTAAAGTGCACGATGTAGAGTGGGGCCTCTCCGCGGCGCATAGCGAGCTCGACGGTGCCCTCGAGGGAGGTCGTCACATAGTCGTAGCTCAGCGGAACAGGGCGCGGGGCGTCGACAACCAGGTCGCAAGCAGCGCCGGTGTGCTCCTCGAGCGAGGCGGCGATGGCGGTGACATCGCCGAGCGTGGCACTCATGAGCATAAACTGCGTGTGGGGCAGGGTGAGCAGCGGCACCTGCCATGCCCAGCCGCGGTCGGGGTCGGCAAAGTAGTGGAACTCATCCATGGCTACGCAGCCCACATCGGCGTCCTCGCCCTCGCGTAGCGCATCGTTGGCAAGGATTTCGGCCGTGCAGCAGATGACGGGTGCCTTGGTATTGATATGCGTATCGCCGGTGATCATGCCGACGTTATCGCGGCCGAGTACTTGTACCAGGTCGAAGAACTTTTCGCTGACCAGGGCCTTGATGGGGGCCGTGTAATAGCAGCGCTTGCCCTGCGCCATGCCCATAAAGAGCATGCCCAGCGCGACGAGCGATTTACCCGATCCGGTCGGTGTGCCTAAAATGATGTGATCGCCGGCGGCCAGGTCCATGAGGGCCTCTTCTTGGTGGTCCCACAGCTCAATGCCGCGATCGCTCGTCCATTCAAAGAAGCGTTCGAAGGCTTGATCGGGCGTGAGCCATGGCTCGGGCTCGCTGCCGTCCTCGGGCTCCCACCAGGTGGGGGAGAGCGCGCCGAGCGAGCCAAACTCGGCTTCGGTTCCCGTGCCGCCCGAGAATGAGCTGGCAGCGCCGGCGCCGGAGACGGTGCTGGCGGCGGTATCTGTCGTGGTCTGTGCCATATGGCTGCTTTCTCTCGCGATTGTCCGCCAACTATTATGGCGTAGCGGCGGCGCGGGGTGCCAGCGCGCGAGAAAATGCAGGAAATGGGCGTTCTGCCCAGCCGTTTAGTGTAGTCGCTAGCTAAGTGAGTAGACTTTTTGCGATATTGCGAGCACATGGCTTTTGCGCAAGGGTTCTACCTGCGGTTTTATGTTTCGCTATGCGGGCTGTGCTTGGCTATTGCAAAATAGTCTACTCACTTAGGTTTGAGGGCCGTTCGCTGGCGCCTATTTGCGCTTGTTTGCCAACGCCGCGACCATCAGAAGCCCCTAGGACTCTTGCGGTAGACGCTTCTTGCCCTTGCGGGCACGGTTTCTAAAGTTCTCGACGGCCTCTTCCATGCCCAGAGGCACATAGGCGAGCTCATCGAGGTTATCGGGCAGGTAGCAGGCTAGGCTTTGCTCCTGCGCGCGGCCCGCCGCGAGCTGTTCATCGCTGGGCTGCGCTCCAGGTGTGGCGCAAATGCCATAGACGGCGGCACCCATCTCGCGCGTGCGGCGCTCGTACTCGGTCTCGGGATGCTCGGGATGGTCGCGGCGGACGTCGTCGCTTACCCAAAGCGTATCGTAGCCGGCCGCGGCAAACTGTCCCAGGGCGTAATCGCGCAACGGCTTGCTATCGGTGCGCAGTGTGACGGTAGCGCCGGCTGAAAAGAGCGGGCGGTAGAGCATCAGATGGTCGACATGGACGAGTCGTTTTTTAGCGTACTTGGCCTTGGGCTGCGGCGTGGGAAAGTTAATGGTGATGGCATCGAGCTCGCCTGCGGCAAACAGCTGTGGCAGCGATGCGGCGCCTCGGGGCAGGACGAGTGCGTTGGATAGCCCCTGTTCGCAGATTTTCTGCGCGGCATAGGCGATGCAGATGGGCTCCTGGTCCATGCCGATAAAGAGGGTGTCGGGCTCGCGGTGGGCGCGCTCGACCAGATAGGTTCCCTTGCCACAGCCCAGATCCAGATGAAGGTGTTCGAAGGGCTTGCTGCCTGCGGGCGCACAGGCCTTGCGCCAATCTCCGACATAGGCCTCGGGGTTCGTCTCAATCGCATCGGCGTAGCGCTCCAGGCGCTCCTCGAGCACAAAGTTCTTAGGCGTGCGAACGTGGACGGCTCCCATGAGGCTCCTTGGTCATAAGTATGGAACGCATAGCTGCGCGTTCCGTCAATGGGTTGAAAAAAGGGTAGGCATAGTTTGCCCGAAAGACGCTGTGCGGCTCGACGGCGAGTCGTCGGTGCCTACAGGCGCTTGAGAATCACATAGCGATTGAGCTCGCCGCTGCGACCGTCGGCATGGAAGCGCTCAAGCTCGCGCACGGGGACCTCGCCGCTCTTGTAGAACGTACGGACGCCGCGCACCAGGTCGGTGATCTGCTGATCGTCAAAGTGATGACAATAGCGGTAGGCGTGGCGGTCGTTTTGCCAGCCAATGAGGTGGTCGCCGGCTTCAAACTGCGCGGAATCGTAACCCTCAAACGGCGGGGTGAGCTCGGCGCGGGCCTCGGCGCGAACGGCCTTGCGCGCCATGCGCTCGTCGTTCATAAACTCCCAAAAGCTGATGGCGATGATGCCGCCTGGGCGCGTCTGGCGCACCAGGGCGTCGAGCACGCGTACGCGGTACTCGCACGACGGCACGTGGTGCATAAAGCCAAAGCAGACTGAGATGTCGGCGAGCGGGGCGTCGAAAAGCACGTCGGGTGTCTCGGCGGGGTTGAGCTTCATAAGGGCATCGAGCACGTCGAGTTCCTGGAAGTGCAGGTTGGGAATGCGCAGGGCGTGACCGTGCGCATCGATAGCCAAATCCTGACACGAGTCAACACCATAGAACTCAAACGGGCAGCTGGCATCTGCCGAGGGGTTTGCGCCGTCGACGCCCTTGGCGGCAAGTGCGCCGCCGGCGGCAAAATTCTCGAATCGCATATTGCCGCAGGCAAGATCAAAGACGCGGACGGGA
Organism: Collinsella aerofaciens; assembly: GCA_052344885.1. GTDB lineage: Bacteria > Actinomycetota > Coriobacteriia > Coriobacteriales > Coriobacteriaceae > Collinsella > Collinsella aerofaciens_CC. Next base: position 28,935 of record DAWDYI010000014.1, on the reverse strand, counting down.
TGCTCGATCGTGGCGACGTCGAGCTGCCCGAGCGCGATGTCCATGGTGCGCACCCAGCCGGGCCACGGGGCCTGGCGCGTATCGGAGAAGGAGGCGGAGTGCTCGCGATAGAACGTGTTGTTGAGCTGGATGAGCGATGAGGCGAAATCGCGGTTCACGGCGCGGAACTCCCTCCGTTGGCGGTGCGGAATTAACAATACGACCATACTACCGTTAACGCCGCAACGGGGACAACCAAGCTACGGGTCATTGCTTTGTTTGGACACATTTCCGCAGCTCATATGCACCCGCAACCGCCGGTTGTCAAAAATCTCACTAGAATAGGTGGTATGCTTTTGGCGGTGGCGGATAGATTTTTAACTGTGCAAGGCGCCTTAAGAACAAAAACGGTCCGGCGGCACGGCTGGCATCACATAGGAGGAACCATGAATGTAGAAACTGCGCAGCGGCTCGCCGACCTTCGCCGAAGCAAAGGCTTTAGCCAAGAAGGGCTGGCACGAAAGCTGGGGCTGTCGCGCCAAGCAGTCAGTAAATGGGAGCGCGCGGAGAGCTCGCCCGATACCGAGAACCTGATCTCGCTCGCCAAGCTCTATGGCGTGAGCTTGGACGAGCTGCTCAATCCGAGCGATGAGATCGAGGACGATATCGAGTTTGAGAACGAGGACCGCGCTCGTCAGCGCGAGGCCGAGGCAGCAGAGCGTGCTCGCACCCATGAGGCGGCGGCGCGCGCTACCGAGGCGGCAACACAGGCGAGTGACGCCGCCGCCAAGGCGGCGCAAGCGGCAAGCTGGAGTGCGCAGGCCGCCAATGCCGCTACGGCGCAGGCGACGAGTGGCGGCGCAGTTGGCTCGACTCCGGTGAAGGGCCCGTTCCAGTCGTTCCCGTATTGGGCCGTGTGCTGGCTGCTGTTCTTTTTGCTGATGTTCCTGTTTGGTGCCGGCCCCTTTGCTGCGCTGATCTTCTTTACGATTCCCATCTATCACTGGGTGGCGCGTGCACTCGATTGCGATTGGGCGCGCGGAGATATTCAGGTTGGTTCGGCGCCGGTGGTCGCTAGGGCTCAGGATGTTTCCGCTCCGGTTGATACTGACGTGGCTACCGTGACTACCGCTGACCCGATTGCCAAAGAGGGTGATGAATGATGAAGCTTTCGCATGAATCCAAGGTACGCTTGGGCGTTGGCATCGGAGCGTTTGTGCTCATCATCGGGCTTGTCTTTGGCACTTCGCGGACTTTGATTCATTTTGATGGCCCGTGGGATCTCGACGATGTTGTATCCGGCTTCTCTGGTATGGACGATGCGGTTGACGAGGACGATCTTTTGGATGGCGGTAACTATTCCGCTCAGCCTCAGCAGCTTTCGAGCGAAACCTTTGATGCCGACGCGTTCACATCGCTTGACTTGGACGTGACGTCGGGCACGGTCGAGGTCAAACACGTCTCCAGCGGGCCAGTGCGCGTAATTGAAAGCGGTCGCGTGGCAACGGGGACCGTTGCCTTCGATGCGGCAACCCAGAACCTGGCCGAAATCAAGGGCTCTACGCTCAAGATTCGCCAGTTCGATTGCGATGACGAGCGCGCCATTGACCGCACGGTTACCGTCGAACTGCCGCGCGAAGTTGCCGATAACATGGTGGGCATTACAGCGAATGTAGGATCGGGTGACCTGACGGTCGCGGGCATTGCGTGTCATGACCTCAACCTGACTTTGGACTCTGGAGACGTTGAGTTTACGGGCACCGTGACCGATACCCTGAATGCCGAGGTCGGTTCGGGCGATGTGACGTTCGAGCTCTACCAGGCCCCCGCGAAGTCGATGGACGTGAGTGTGGGCTCGGGCGATGTGGAGATGACGGTTCCGAACTCGACGGGCTTTAAGGCGAGCCTCACCTTGGGCAGCGGCGACTTTGAGAGCGATTTCCTTCCGCTTGGCTACGACGGCGAGACCATTTTGAATCTTGAATTCGATAACGGCGATAAGTCTGCTACGTATCGTTTTGAGGTCGGTTCGGGCGACATGTCGTTTGATCCGGAGTGACATGCGGTTTTCGGAGATCGGTACATATAGGCATGCTCTTTGATGGAGGCGCCGGAGCCGTGACGGGCTTCGGCGCCTTTGCCTTTACAATGGGGACATGGAACAGATTATCTTGAACATACTCGAGGCTCTGCGTCGCGGCGAGACCGTGGACGACAAAGCGCTCGTCAAACTGATACATGCCGAGGCGCGCCGTGAGGGTGCCGACAAACGCGATTTGGCCAAGCGCCGTCTGCTGCCGTTCTACCAGCGGGTTAAACGTGAGGAGCCGGTTCGGTGGGCTGCGTGGAATGTCGATTCCGATCTGGAGCGTCAACTGCTGCAGGTCCTGCGTATGAAGCCGCGCCGAACGGCCTCGGGCGTGGCGACCATTACCGTCATTACCAAGCCCTGGCCATGCTCGGGCGATTGCCTGTTTTGCCCCAACGATCTGCGCATGCCCAAAAGCTATCTGCACGCCGAGCCGGCGTGCGCCCGTGCGGAGCAAAACTGCTTCGACCCGTATCTGCAGGTGAGCGCTCGTCTGACTGCGCTTTCGCAGATGGGACATGCGACCGACAAGATAGAGCTCATTGTGCTCGGCGGTACCTGGAGCGACTATCCGGAAGGCTATCAGACGTGGTTTATGTCGGAGCTTTTCCGTGCGCTCAATGACGATGCCGTCGCCGGTGTGGCGGCAAACCCCATGTTGGCGCGTCCGGGCATCAGCCGTGCCGAGGCAGGGCGCCTGCTCGATGACGCTCCCGCCGATGCCCTGCCGCCGGTGGTAACAGAGCGCCGCGAGCGCTATCGGGCTGCCGGCATTGCGACCGACGAGGCCGAGCTTGCGAGCGGCGTTGCCGACGAGCAGGGGCGTGTGGATGCTGTCGTTGGTGGCTATAACCGCGCAGTGCGTCGTCTGTACGGCCCCGGTACGCCATGGGGCGAGGCTGCCGAGTGGCAGACGGAAACGATGGAGGAGCTTGAGCGTCAGCAGCGCATCAACGAGACGGCGAAGCATCGCGTGGTGGGGCTCGTTATCGAGACCCGCCCCGATGCCGTGACGCCACAGGCGCTCACGCTCATTCGTCGTCTGGGCTGCACCAAGATTCAGATGGGCATCCAGAGCCTCGACCAGCATTTGCTCGATATCAACGAGCGTCGCATTTCGGTGGCTCAGATCGAGCAGGCGTTTTCGCTTGCGCGCCTCTTTGGCTTTAAGATCCATGCGCATTTTATGCTCAACTTATTGGGCGCCACACCCGAGGGGGACAAGCGCGACTACGAGCGCTTTATGACCGAAGGGGCCTTTATGCCCGACGAGGTCAAGGTCTACCCGTGCGCGCTCATCGAGGGCTCGCGTCTGGTGGGCTGCTATGAGCGCGGCGAGTGGCGTCCCTATACCGAGGAAGAGCTGCTCGATGTGTTGGCCGACGACATCGTGGTGACGCCGGCGTTCTGCCGCATCAGTCGCATGATCCGCGACTTTAGCTCCGACGACATCATGGTGGGCAACAAGAAGCCCAACCTGCGTCAGCTCGTTGAAAACCGCTTGTCGGCTCGTGGGGAAGGCGCGACAGTGCGTGAGATTCGCTATCGCGAGATTAGCACGGCGGGCGCCGACTTGCATGAGCTGACCCTTGACGAGGAAGTGGCGTACGAGACGCCGGTGACGCACGAGCGCTTTTTGCAGTGGGTGACGCCGCAGGGCAAGATCGCGGGCTTTTTGCGTCTGTCTCTGCCCGATCGTGCTTTTGTTGCCGCGCATGCGGATGAGTTGCCGACGACACCGGACGAGGCGATGATTCGCGAGGTGCACGTGTATGGCATGGCGGCGCGCGTGGGAGATCAAGGCCAGGCAGCCCAGCACCATGGATTGGGGCGTTTGCTCGTAGAGCGTGCGTGCCATATTGCTCGGGACGCGGGCTATGCGCGCATCAACGTGATCAGCGCGATTGGCACACGCGAGTACTATCGCCATTTGGGTTTTTACGACCATGGACTCTATCTGCAAAAGGAGCTCTAGATGAACAAGCCAAGTGTTTCTGCCGGCGTCGTTGCCGGCGTTGCTCTGGGAGCCGCGGCGCTTGGTGCGGCCGCCGTCGCTGTTCGCGCTGCCTGTCTGCAGGTTGCGCGAACCCGCAATGGGTTGGCGCGTGTGAAACGCGTGCACGATGAGGGCGGCGATGAGATTCGCGTGTTGGTGCAAGGCGGCGTCTACCAAAGCGCGAGCTATGTCGGTGAGCGTTGGGCCGAGCCCGTCTTTGCGTACTATCGTGCGTTTGACGACGTGTTTGAGTCCGAGGATGCGATGCGCGACGCTTATGGTCACGGCATCGACCGTATGCTTATGCTGGGCGGCGGCGGGTTTGCCTATCCTAAATTCGCCCTGATGTCGCACGAGGGCTTGCGCATGGACGTCATCGAGTATGACGGAGAGATTACGCGCCTGGCGCGCCGTTGGTTCTATCTGGACGAGCTGGAGCGCACGGTGGGCGACCGCTTGCGGGTGATTACTGCTGAGGCTCGCTCGTATCTGGGTGTGACGAGTGTGGGCCATCGTCGCTACGACGTGGTCGTGAGCGATTGCTTTGGCGGTGCCGAGCCCGTACGCGAGCTGGCGACGGTTGAAGCGTTGCGTTTGGTGCGGGGCAGCCTAAATGTCGGTGGCGTCTACGTTGCCAATATCGTGAGCGCAAGCGAGGGGAGCGATGTGACGTTCCTGCGCGATTGCGCTGCCACGGCACTCGAGGTATTCGCCCACGCCTGGGTGGTCCCATGTGGCGATGCGGAGTTCGGCGGCGAGGAGAACTACCTGCTCATCGCCAGCGACGGCAACTACGCCTTTGCCGAAGCCGTGCCCTTCGACACCGACTTCCTCGGCACCGTTCTTCACGACAAATAGGTCTCCCCGTCCCAAAAAGACTGGTCTTAGGCGTGGTCGCGCCAGCCGAGAACGCGCTGCTTCATGCCTTCGATGTCGAGCACGCCTTCGGCAAAGCCTTTGCGCACGAGCTCCTCGGGAACGTACTCGTCGTAGCGATCAAAATAAGGCACCTCGCCGGGATAGACGAGCTCGATGGGATTGAAGTCCTTCTCGGCCTCGGCGGCGAGCACCTCAAAGAACGTCTCCTCGTCGGCCTTCATCTTAAACTGCATAAAGTACGGGCGCGATGGGTCGAGTCCGCGAAGGCCCAGCTCCGCGGCACACTTAATCTTGAGCATGCGCTCGAGTGCCAAAAAGGCGTAACTGCCCAGCCAGGGGAAGAGTACCCAGGTGTCGCCACCCAGGTTGATGAGTGGCTTGGTTCCCGCACCCGAAATCTCGGCCGTATGGCGAGCCTGCGCCAAGCGGGCCCGTGCGTTACCCATGAGGTACGGATATGTCGCGTGCTCGTTGAGCGCCTTGCGCATGCGCTCGAGTACGTGTGTATTGATGTCGCCGGGGCAGTCGCCAAAGTAGGCCGGCACCCGGCCCTTGACCTGCGTGGCAAAGACAGTGTGGCGCTTCCAGTCCACTTCCTCGACAATCCAGCAGTGTCCGGCGATGGCGATGCGCTCACCGGGCGGGGGCGGATTAACAATCGTGCCCAGCTCGGCCGATTCGCTCCGGACGGTAAACTCCTCGTTTTCCTGGAACACGGCGTAGAACTTAAAGTTGTTGATGACGCGCTCGCCCGCGAGACCCACGATGAGCCCGCCACCTTCGGTGACCTGGATATGGTCGATCTTAATGAGGTGACGTAGCAGCACACGGTAATCGTCTGCCGAGATACGGTGGAAATAGCTGAGCGTGAGCACACGCTGGGCAAGTTCGGCCGGCGTGAGCTCGCCGGTGCTGGCGAGGGTCGACATAGTCTGGTGATAGAGCAGGCTGTAGGGGAGTCGATCGAGCTCGGGCGGCTCGACCCACTTTTCCTCGCGATAGAGTTGTACGAGCGCGATACCCTGCAGGAGCTTCCAGGGAATGGTTTCGGGCATCATCGTGCGCGGCTCGGGTTCTTCCTCGCGCATGACAAACCACATCTCGGGCGGAAGGTCGCGGCGTCCCGTGCGCCCCATGCGCTGCAAAAAGGAGCTGACGGTAAACGGCGCGTCAATCTGGAAGGCGCGCTCCAGGCGGCCGATATCGATACCGAGCTCCAGCGTAGAGGTGGTGACGGTTGTCTGCGCCTGCTCCTCGTCGCGCATGAGCTCCTCGGCCGTCTCGCGCAGCGATGCCGAAAGGTTGCCGTGATGGATTAGAAAGCGGTCGGGCTCGTGTCGACTTTCGCAGTAGCTGCGCAGCATGGAGCACACGGCCTCTGCCTCCTCGCGCGAGTTGGCAAAGACCAAGCACTTGCGGCCGCGGGTGTGTTCGAAGATATAGCCCATGCCGGGGTCGGCGTTGTCTGGCGCTGTGTCGGTGGGGCTGAGAAGCGCCTGCTCGGTCGCTCGTGGGATGTCGACTTCGCCCTCGGGGGCCGAGGAAGTGCGACGGTCTTTGGGAGCGTCCTTGCCCCGCGCCTGCTCGCGACGTTGACGACGTTCCGCCTGTGTGAGCTGTCCGCTGTGGCGCATGTCTTGTCCGGATGCGGGCAGCGCCGCGGGTGTCACTGCCTCAATGCGCTCGCACGCAAGCACTTCGGCCTCTTGAGGACCCATGCTCTCGAATCTTCGCTGCTGCGCCTGGGGACCCGAGTTGTAGAAGTGCTCCATGGAGATGCGCCACACGCGGCGCGGCTCCTCAAAACGGGGGATGACGCAGTTGCGTCCCGTCCCCTGCGACAGGAAGGCGCCCGTGCGCTCGGGGTCGCCGATGGTTGCCGACAGACCGATGCGGCGGGGCTGCACGCCTGCCATGCGCGAGAGCCGCTCGATAAGGCAGAGCGTCTGCCCGCCGCGGTCGCCGCGCATGAGCGAATGGACTTCGTCGATAACCACATAGCGCAGGTCGCAGAACATACGAGGGATCGCCATGTGCTTATGGATCAGGAGCGCCTCGAGTGACTCGGGCGTAATCTGCAAGATGCCGCTCGGTTTTTTGATGAGCTTAGCCTTGTGCGACTGCGAGACATCGCCATGCCAGTGCCAGACAGGGATATCGGCTTCTTCGCACAGATCGTTGAGGCGGACGAATTGGTCATTGATGAGCGCCTTGAGGGGGCCAATGTAGAGGGCGCCCACGCTTGCGGGCGGGTTCTCCCAAAACTCGGTCAGGATGGGAAAGAAGGCTGCCTCGGTTTTGCCGGAAGCCGTGGATGCCGTCAGGAGCACATTATCTTGCGTGTTAAAGATGGCATCAGCTGCCGCAACCTGGATAGAGCGCAAGCTCTCCCAATCGTGGGAGTAGATGAAGTCTTGGATAAACGGGGCGTAGCGGTCAAAGGCGTTCACGGGGCCTCCTCTCAAATACGAACCTCTTAACGCGGTGAGCAGTGGCTTGCCGCATCACTGCCTCGACGTTTGCCCAGATAAAGCCTGCCAAAATAAACCTGTCCCTTTTTGGCGGGTTAGATGGTGAATTCGGCGAAATTGCGGTCGCCGCTTGCGGTGCCGGTGTCGCCTGTTGCTGTTGCCGGCGCCAGCGCGTCGCCGCCGACGCTTTGCAGTAGCTCGGCCACGTTGGCGTCGGGGTTTTGGCATAGGATGTCGAGCAGCTCGATAAAGTCACGAATGACCTCACGCGGCGTCAAGTGCGTATCGGCTCCCACGCGGCCAAACTCAATCTTGAGAAAGTCCACCAAGTCGTTCTCGGTAAGCGTGGGCGTCCAGCCAAAGTAGCCGGCATGGATCTGCATGAGTTTTTCGATGAGCACCAGCAGCTCCTCATAGGTGAGTGGCTGCAGACGAATGATGGGCGCGAGCATGTCCTTAAGGTCCTCGCGCGCAAAACGGCCCTGAGCGAGTCGGCTGCGCAGGGCCTCGTAGGAGAACACGCCGCGGCGACGGTCCTCGATGGAGGTTGGCGTGCCACCCATGATCATGCCCAGGTACTGCGCCTTGCCCTGGAGCGTGTCGTTGTACATGGTCAGGATCTTCTCGTAGTTGTACTGGCGCGTAATGGCGTTGGGAATCTTATACAGATTCACGAGCTCGTCGATGAGCACCAGCATGCCCTTGTAGCCACTGCAAACCAAAAAACGCGCGATGAGTTTGACGTAGTCGTACCAGTCATCGTCGCTGATGATGGTTGAGGACCCCAGTTCGGCGCGAGCCTCGCTCTTGGTGCGGTACTCGCCGCGAATCCATTTGGTCACGCGGCTCATAGCCTCTTCATCGCCCTCGGATACGGCCATGCGATAGCGGCGGAGCATGCGGGTGAAGTCGAAGCCGTGGACCATCTCCTCGAGCGGGGCCAGTTGGGCATTGACGACCGACTCGTCGACGTCGGCGCACGAGGCGACCCAGCGATCCAAAATAAGGTTGAGCGCACCGCCCTCGGGGCGCGTCTTGGTCGATATATTGCGGATGAGCTCGCGGTAGGTGGCAAGGCCCTGTCCCTGACCGCCCTGCAGGCGGCGCTCGGGCGACAGGTCGGCATCAGCGACGACGAATCCTTCGCCCATGGCGTGCGTGCGGATGGTCTGGAGCAAAAAGCTCTTGCCGGCGCCGTAACGACCGACCAGAAAGCGGAAGCTCGCGCCACCGTCGGCGATGAGACTCAGATCGGTGAGCAGGGCGCGGATCTCGACCTCGCGCCCTACGGTGATGTAAGGAAGGCCGATGCGCGGGACCACGCCGCCCTTGAGCGAGTTGAGAATGACGGCAGCGACGCGCTTGGGCACGCGGGGTGCTGTGGATGCGGTATCACTCATGGTCTAGGTATCCTCTCACGTCTGCTTCGTAATCCTCGATGATCTGCGGTCCTGCCGCTCCAAACTCGATAACGGTGTCACCCACCAGGTCAAAGAGCGCCTCGTTGATGCTGTCGACGAGCATGTCCTCGCTCTGCTCCGATTGCACTACCGCCAATGTCGCTTGCGCTGCGTTTTGCTCGAGCAGCGCGCGAAGGAAGGCATCTGCGGCGGGCGCGAGTTCGGTTGCGGTGCCAGCGGGTGCAGTCGATACGACCGCTGGCGTCGGTGCGAGGAGCGGTGCCACGACGCCAAACTGTTCGGTGGAAATGGTTGGCTCGTCGGCTTTGTTGCGCTCCGTAGGCGCCGCGATCGGCTCGGCCATCACGTCGGTCGCAGGCTTGGCTTCCGGTTGCTCGGATTCCGCCGTATCGACCTCTGTGGGCACATCGTCCTCGCGCTCTTCGTCGATCAAAAGCGCTTCGCGCGTTTGCGCAGCGGCGCTCCGAATGTGCCCCAGCTGACTCAGATCGATATCGATCTTGACGGGCTGGTGTACGGCGTCCCACGAAAGCCATGCCACAATCTCGTCATCGATAATTTTGGCCAGATATTTGGGGACCTTTTCTTCCTTAAGGGGATGGGCGGGGTCCAGCGCCAGGCGCAGGCGTTGGTCGCAGGCGCGCATCATTTCACCGAGCTTGCTGCTCTTTTGCCTACTACCGTGGATGCGCATGCATTCCCAAAAGTCGTTTTGGCAACGGTAGATATGGATAGGATCCAGGCGATATTCGCAGTCCTCGTGGCGCTCGGGCGCAAAGAATACGGCCGAGGCAAACATGGTGTAGGGCATGGCCGTCTCCTCCCCAAATAAACTCGCCACGATGCCGGTCTTTCGGTGCGTGTCATAGTAGCGCGCCATGCGGACATACACGGCGCATGCCGCGTGGCGCAGATCGCGGTGGTGGCTGCGGTCGAGCCGCGAGTTACTTAGGTTGTACGTGGAGAGGGCGTTGATGGCGGCCATGAGTCGCTCCTCGCGCACCTCATCGGGCGGAAGGGGGAGCGTGGGCTCGGAGGTTTTGCGACGTTTGGGGGTCTGGTCGGACGGTGCCGGTGCCGGTACAAGGTCTCGTGCTGCGCGCCGCAGCTCGATAAGGGCGTTATCGAACATGACGGTTTTAGAGTCACGAAGCAGCTTGGGGTTGAGCCCATGGAATACGGCGTAATCCTGCAACCACACGCGTGCAAACCGATCAATGCCGGGCTCGAAGGCGCGATAGACATCCCAAAAGGCCTTGATCTTGTTAAAACCGTCGAGCGGGTCATCTACGCCAATGCCGCAAATCAGCTCATAGAGATACAGAAAGGCAAAGGACGTAGACGTTTCCTCGACGGTTCCGCGGCGCACTTGGGCACGCCAGGTAAAGTAGCCGCGCAGCTGCCGGTCGCTCATGGCGTTGTAGGTGGGAAAGTACGACTTAAAGGTGCCGTTGTAGGGACAGTCGTCCTCAAAGTCGGCCATCAGCAGGCCCTGGCGGTAAAAAAGCTCGGCTTCCGAAAGCCAGCGGCCCGCACCGCCCTTGGGGTCATCCTGCCAGCGCGATATCTCGCGCATTTTACGGTACTGGTCGGGGAGGAAATTCTGCATCTGTCGGCCGGTTTTGAGAATCGGCTCGTCTGCGTAGACTTCATGTGAGAAGCGGGCAGACTGATGGGTCCGGGCCTCGGCCATAATGCGCTCGATGAGCATCTTGATGTCCTGGTCGGCCACCGCTCCTCCTCTCGAACGCAGCTACGGTGACCTCATATCATAGCACAGCATCAAACAGGTGTTCGAGATACCGCTGCGTTGATAGATTTAGAACAGGAGGGCGTAGATGACGGCGATGACGACGGAGGGGAGCATATTGGCCGTGCGGAAGGTCTGAGGACGGATGAGGTTGACGCCGACGCAGAAGATGAGCATGGAGCCTACGAGCGAAAGGCTGTCGAGGGCTGCTGTGGTCATGATGGGGGAGAGCGCGCCGGCAAACAACGTGATCGTCCCCTGGAACACGGCTACGGGCAGGGCCGAGAAGATGCAGCCGCGTCCGAGCGACGCCGTCATGGTGCAGACGATGATGCAGTCCAGTGCGCCCTTGAGGGCAAGCGTTGACCAGTCGCCGAGCAGGCCGTCCTGGATCGATCCCACAATTGCCATGGCGCCGATACACACGGTGAGTGAAGTCGAGACAAAAGCGTTGGTGAACTCGTTATCGCCCTCACTGCCGGTCTTGCGCTTGAGCCATTCGCCAAGGTTCTCGATGGCGGCTTCCAAGTTGACGGCCTCGCCGATGAGCGAACCGAGCGCAAATGAGACGATGAGCATGGTGGTGCCGGTGGTCGCTAGCGCCTTCCCATCGATAAGGAGCATCTTTTGCATGGTGCCGCCAAGGCCGATAAACAGGACGCACAGCCCCGATGCTTTCATGAGCGTGTCTTGGATGCGCGGTGTGATGAAGCGGCCGCCCGCTAATCCCAAAAGACCGCCCGCAACTAAAAGCACAACGTTGATGATTGTTCCCAAGCCCGGCATGAGCCCTCCTGTATTGATGCCAACGTGGCAATCGTAGCAGAACGAAATGCGAGGCACATCGCGACTCATCTAATACGTTATATAAGTGGTGTTAGGAATGATGTGCAGCATTTAAGCCTCAGGTGGTTGTCGGGACATAGGGATAGTATTCAAAGCGCAGTGTCATAAGCCGCTGCGGGGATTCAATAGCCGCGGCGATGATATTGGCATCGCGGGCACGATCAAACCCTTCGAGTTCGATCTGATACGAGACGTCTTGCATAATGTCCAGACGTCGCCAGGCTAGGAGTGTGTCACCATCGAATTCCAAGGTCTTGCCTCCGTCTGGAGCAACGGCGTATAGACGCAGCTTGGCGGTGGTTGCAGGGTCGACAACCGTGACCTTTTTAATTTCGTTTCGAGTATTCTTGGCGCCCAACAAGGTGAGCAGTGTTGGGGCCACGACCTCGCCCGATGGCAAAAAGACGACTTCGATGGATTCAGGAAATGCGATGATAGCCGACTTGCGGACGGGCTGATTGGCGGCGGCAACTTCGATGTTCGCAGCGTCGATGACCTCCGTGTGGTCGAGCGCGGCAAGCACGCAGCAGTTACCTTCATCGATCTCTTGAGGATCAGCAAGCCCCAGACTGTCCGCGAACTCGGGATCGTTTGGATCGGCAGCGGGCTCATTCGGCGCTTCGAAAGAAGCTGGGACGCTGTTTGTCGGCGACGGCGTGTCGCCCGCACCTGCTTCTTTGTCCGCGCTCTCTTCTTGTATGGTTGCGTTGATGGGTTCGTCGTTTGGGGGGAGCGTCTTGGCGTCAAACGCGGAGGGGAGAATTCCGATGGCTCCGGATCCGTTCCACTCCATTTCGAGAAGCGCCGGGTCGGCAAGAATGCGTTGCCTGCTTTGCGCGCGGGCATCGATTTCAATAGGGCCTGCCTCTATCCCTCGTGTAAGGCTGAGTGATCCGGCTGGCTTCTCGAAATGAGCGTCTGTGTCTTTGGTACTGACGGCGTAGAACAGCAGGGACGCTTCTCCCGCCGCGATGGCATCGGTACCGGCTTTGGTCAGCCGCAACGATGCCGTGAATGAGAGGGTGGGCTGCGTGTCGTCTGCATTCGCGGCGGCGCAGCCCAGACATATACCGCCTCCTTTCTCAAAAAACGTACCGTCGAAGGCGACCTTCGCTCCGTTCGCCGAGTCATCGACCGAAGCGATGTCGATGCGCAGCTCTAAATTGCATGGATCGCCATCTGCATCGAGCACAACCGAGCGCCACGTGCAGACGGCGCACCCCGCCTGGGAGCCGTTTGCCTTGTTCGAACGATTGATATCCACGACTATCGAGCCGTCCGTATTACGACGAAGGCATCCCGAGGTTGAGATTGCGGCCTGTGCGATCGAAAAACGCTTGCACGCAATGGCGCTCGACGGATTTGGTGCGGAGCTTAGGGCCGCTGGTAAGGAGTCTGCCATGACAGGAGTCGCCCAAGCGGCGACAGGCGTTCCGGTTGCGAGCGCGCCGCAGAGTGCGACGACGGGCAAAAGGTTCTTCGATGCCATGGGGTCTCCTTAGCTAATTTAGTGCGGCCTGTTCATGTTTTGTTTCTGGCTGTGTTTGATGTGCAGACCGAGGCCGGCGGTTCCCGCGCCTGCTGCTGCGGCGCCTGCTGCCAAGAGCCATCGTTTGTCGCCTGTCTGCGCCAACGGTTCCTCGCGGTCGCTGCGGTCGAGCTCCGAGAGGTCGACCGTCACTTGCGTGGCGGCCTGCGCCTGTTCTTGCTGGGCAAAGGCCATGGCTGGCCCAAACGCTAGGATGCTGACGGCGGCGGCCAGGGCGACGGCCTTATGCCGTGTGCGCACCGGGCTCGACCGTCCAGGTGATCGTTGCAACCTGATCGCCTTCGCCGGTTACGCGGAAGATGTCGCGCGTGACGCGGGCGACGTTTCCGCTTGTCTTGAGCTTAATTTTGTCCGTGCCACCGGCAATGCCCTGGTAGCCCATGTCGAAGGCTGCATTCTTGGAAAGATCGAGGCCCGTTCCCTGCATTGCGGCGCTGGCGTTCTGGAGCGCGCCGTCGGGGCCGACCTTAAAGTCGATGGAGTTCTGCGCGGTTCCGGCCTTGGCGTCGGCGGCAATGGTCCAGGTGTTCATGGCGTCGATCTTCATGTTGGTGACATGGATGCCGTAGGCCGAATGATTGTCGATGGTGGTCGCGTCTTCTGAGGGGCCCTGAAGCGTGCCGTCGGCCTTGGCGACGAAGGGAATAACCGTCGGAACTTTGAACTCAACGTTGTCGATCTCGGTCCTGACCATTACCTTCGTGGTTCCAACGCGCCCGGCTGCCATAGCTGGCGTCGGGGCGGCGCCCATTGCGAGCGCGAGCGCGAGCCCTGCGCCCACGGCGAGCGCTCTGGCTCCGTTCATGTTCCTGGTGATGTCCATGGTCGTTCCTTTCTATTCGCCGCGGGCCGTCCCCGCGATGATTGGACGAATGCTGGTGAATTGCGTGCGGTGCCGCGTCGGCCGGAAAAGCTAGTTCTCGGCTTGCTCAACCCGCACCTTGACACGTGTCGGATTGCCGTGGCTGTCGAGGGTCTTGGCATCGAGCGCCTGAATCTCGATGTACGCCTCGCCTTCTTTGATGTCGCCGGCGGGGCACGTTTCGATTGTCTTGCCGGTCTCGACCACACCGGATTCGTACATGGTCTCGTCGTTTTGGATGACGCGGAATCGCTGGGGAAATTTATTGTCTTGGACGTTTTGCACGTTGACGCGCAGCTTGCCGTCCTCCTGCAGCTGAGCGACCGGTGCGACCGAAATCGTCATCATGTTGTCGCGGACGATGGCGTCGAGCTCATCTTGGATTTCCTGACGCGTTTTGCCCTCGGCCGTCGTAACCGAAGCGCCCGCCTCGGGTACGGGCTGCGACTGCCAAGCGTATAGTCCTACGGCGACAAGGGCACAGACGATGGCCAAGCAGGCAACGATGAGCTTCTTGCGACGACCCAGGCCTGCAAAGTGGGGTGGCTTCTTCGCGCTCATGCGGCATCCTTGGCGGTATAGATGCGCGCAAAGGTGGACGGGTTCGCTCCAAAGAGCATGTGAAGCATCAGGCGGCGTGAGTAGACAAGCTCGTCGAAGTCGGGAGGGAGCTCGATGTCGTGGATATGCGCGATGTGGTGGGCGAGCGCCGAGAACGACTCGGGGTCGCAGATCACATCGGTGGTGACGTGGTAGACCGCCGTATCGGGGAATGCCTCTTCATCGAAGGGTAAGAGATAAGGGTCGTCGTCGACCTCGATGGCGATGCCGTACTGGGGCCAGTAATATGCCATGGGAACCTCCCTGCTCTTGGGCCAAAACTTCTATCGGCTTTGGCTGTCGATGCCGACCGTATCAGCCGCAACTTGACCAAAAGCTGACCAAATGCTTGACGGATTGACATCCCCGCAGGTAAAGGGCGGTAAAAAATACTTCAACTTTTTTCGAGCGACATTTTTCGATCGCTGGCGGCGGAACGATATGTGTCAAAAGCATCGCCTGCCGAGGAAACTCGGCCGTTCGCCGAATTGCATGCGCGTAAAAAACCTCAATTATGGAGGCGGTCTCGAACACGTCAACGAAACGATGCGGTAACATCTCCCTGCAAACACTGTAGTTAGCTAAAGGGGAGTCTGCATGTCTGCAACCATCAAACCCTTCACCGATGAGTTCGAGGAATACGGTCGCGACGAGTCTCGCTCGTCGGGCGAGGCTTCGAGCATTTCGTTTCCGACATCGGAAGACGAGGTGCGCGCTATCTTGCGGCAGCTCCATGCCGACGGTGTTTCGGTGACTGTCCAGGGTGCCCGAACGGGCCTCGCTGCCGGCGCCGTGCCTCATGGCGGGCATATCCTCAACACCTCGCGCATGAATCGCTACCTTGGTCTTCGCTGCGATGACGAGGGCCGGTTTCTGCTGCGCGTGGAACCGGGCGTCGTACTGTCGGAGCTGCGCAAACAGCTGGTCAAAAAGGCGCTGCCGACAGGCGGCTGGGACCAGGCGTCGCTTCGGACATACGAGGAGTTCCAAGCTGCCCCCGAGCAGTTCTTTCCCACCGACCCCACCGAGGCATCTGCCTGCCTGGGCGGTATGGCGGCGTGCAACGCCTCCGGCGCCCGCAGCTATGCCTATGGCCCCATGCGTCCGCATGTCACGGGCCTTCACGTTGCCCTGGCGGATGGTGACCTGCTCGAGCTTCACCGCGGTGAGGTTTTTGCTCAGGGCCGTCGCCTTTCACTTGTGACGGCGGAAGGACGTTCGCTTGAGCTCGATCTTCCTGACTACACCATGCCCAAGACCAAAAATGCTTCGGGCTATTATGTTGCGGACGATATGGACGCCATCGATCTCTTTATCGGCGCATGTGGCACGCTCGGCGTTATCACCGAGCTCGAGATCGCCCTGCAGCCTGCTTCCGCGGTTGTGTGGGGCGTGAGCTGCTTTTTCGATAGCGAGGACAAGGCCGTTGCCTTTACCGATTCCGTGCGCCCGGTCCTGTCCCACGCGGCTGCTATCGAGTATTTCGATGCGGGCGCCCTGGATATCCTTCGCCGCCAGCGCGAGCAGTCGACTGCTTTTGCCTCGCTGCCGGCACTCGACGATGAGGCAAAGGTCTGCGTCTACGTGGAGCTCGACTGCGACGACGAGGCACAGGCGACCGAGGAGCTGTACCACTTGGGATGGGTTTTGGAGCTTGCGGGCGGCCGCGACGACGCGACATGGGTTGCGCGCACCGAGGTCGATCGCGAGTGCCAGCGGTTCTTCCGCCACGCGGTTCCCGAGAGCGTCAACATGCTCATCGACGAGCGTCGCCGCACGGACCTCACCATTACCAAGCTGGGTTCGGATATGTCGGTGCCCAATGCACGTCTGGCCGATGTCGTCGCCCTCTATCGTCGCACGCTGGCCGAAAGCGGGCTTGAGTCTGCCGCCTGGGGGCATATCGGCAACAACCATCTGCATGTGAATATCCTGCCGCGCGACGCGCAGGATTATCGCGCCGGCGGCGAGCTCTTTGCCCAGTGGGCGGCCGAGATCACGGCCATGGGTGGTGCCGTCTCTGCCGAGCATGGCGTCGGCAAGATCAAGGCGGGCTTCTTGGAGACGATGTACGGCCACGAGGCCATGGTCGAATCGGCTCGACTCAAGCTCCAACTCGACCCTGCTGGACAGCTCGGCCGCGGCAACCTGTTTTCGGAGAAGCTCTTGGATGAACTCGTTCAGAAAGGGGGCGCGTGAAGATGAGCGAATTCCATATGGTGGTGTGCGTCAAGGCGGTGCCGGGAAGCACCGAGGTCAAGATGGACCCCAAGACCAATACGATTGTGCGTGACGGCAAGCAGGCGGTCATCAGCCCGTTCGATGCAAGCGCTCTGGAATGCGCGCTGTCGCTCAAGGATGACTTTATCGGCTTTGGCATGGATGTGCGCGTGACGGTGGTGTCGATGGGCATCCCCGCGACCGAGTCACTGCTGCGCGACTGCATCGCCCGCGGCGCCGATGACGCGCTGTTGCTGACCGATCGCGCCTTTGCGGGTGCCGATACCTTGGCTACCACCTATGCCCTCAAATGTGGCATCGAGGCGCTCGACGAGGACTTTGACCTGCTCATTTGCGGCAAGATGGCAGTTGATGGCGATACGGCCCAGATTGGTCCCGAGCTTGCCGGAGCCTTTGAGATTCCCTGCGTGACCGACGTGAGTTGCGTGCAGGGCGCGGGCTTTACGACCTGCGGCTCGCTGGCGCTTGTCCACGGCTGTGACGCCGGCGAGGAAACGGTGTATCTGGAGATGCCGTGCGCGATGACGACTGCCAAGGAGATTGGCCAGCTGCGCATGCCGAGTATCGCTGGCATTCGCGCGGCCGAGGAAGCGGACGTGCGCGTGGTCGGCGCTGCCGACGTGAACGCCGACCCCTCGCGTTGCGGTCTTGCCGGTTCGCCGACGCAGGTCGTGCGCTCGTTTGTGCCCGACCGCGACCAAACGTGTGAGACTGTTGAGGGCACGGCGTCCGAGCAGGCGGCAAAACTCGCCAAGATTATCGAGGGGATGGCATAGATGAGCGGACTGATTATCGATGGCGAAGCCTGCATTGGCTGCGGTCGCTGCGTTCGCGCCTGCGCCTCGGGCGGTATTGTGGTGGAGGGCGAGCGTCCCAATCGCTGTGCCCGCGTAACCGACGGCTGCATCCTGTGCGGCGGGTGCGTCGACGCCTGCCCCGTCAACGCTATTTCGATCGAGCGCGATGAGACCACCGGTGCGGTAGACCTTGACGCATATCGAGACATTTGGGTCTTCGTGCAAACTGACGAGCACGATGCCGTGGCATCCGTGGCCTTCGAGCTCGTGGGCAAGGGCCGCGAGCTTGCCGATGCGCGCGGCTGTCGCTTGGTGGCGCTGGTCGGCATGGGCCCCGAGGGCTCGCTCGGGGACCTGGAGCATCTGGTTTGCGCCGGTGCGGACGAAGTTCTGGTCTGTCGTGACGAGCGCCTGCGTCAGAACGACGCGGAGGTCTATGCTCGTCTCATCTGCGATTTGGTAGCCGAGCGCAAGCCCGAAGCCATTCTGTACGGTGCGACCGCCTTTGGCCGCGAGTTGGCGCCTGGCGTTGCCGTGCGCCTGCAGACGGGCCTTACGGCCGACTGCACCGTGCTTTCGATGGATACGGAAACGGGCTTGCTGCAGCAGACGCGCCCGGCGTTTGGCGGCAACTTGATGGCCACCATCATTTGCCCCAATCAGCGTCCCCAGATGGCAACGGTGCGTCCCGGTATCTTTGGAGCGCCCGAGTTTGACTACAGCCGCTCTGGCACGATTACCCAGGTATTCCTTGCGGAAGACGCCAAGGCTCGTGTCGAGATTTCGATTCCCGCTGAGGAATGGGGCCAGCAGGCTTCGATTGCCGATGCCGAGCGTCTAGTTGTTGTGGGTCGCGGTATCGGCTCCAAGAAAAACCTACCCTTGATGCGAAAGCTCGCCGAAGCCCTGGGTGCCGAGCTCGGCTGCACACGACCCGTCGTGGAGGCGGGCTGGCTGGAGTATCGCCACCAGATTGGCCAGACGGGCGTGTCGGTTTCACCCAAGCTCCTCGTGAGCATTGGTGTCTCGGGTGCCATCCAGCATCTTGCCGGCATCGGTGGGGCGGAGTGCATTATCGCCATCAATGAGGACCCGGATGCCCCCATCTTTGGCGCCGCCCAGTACAAGGTCGTCGGCGACGCCGTCGAGGTCGTTGAGGAGCTCCTGGCCCAGCTCGAGCGCTAGGCGCCGGCTAGCCAGGCTCGCATCTCTTTCTTTAGGCGCTCCCAGGTCGCCTGCGTGGCGGGATCGGTAAAGGGGCGCACAATGCCAAAGGGCGCGTCGAGCAGGCGGTAGATATCGCCCTGCTCGCGCGCCAGCGCGCGGCTTGCGGGGTAGACGAGCTCAAACATAAAGCAGATGAGCCCCACCAAGTAGTCGGCCGGCTCATCGCGTTCGTCGCGTGCGACGCAGCGGTGTTCGGCAAAGGCGACAAGCGCCGGTGCCGAGAAGTGGCTGGCGAGAAATGTATCCTCATCAACCTTGAGGATGGTGTCGACGGTGCTGTCGGCGATGGTGCGCATAATGTCGATCTTGTCGCCATCGCGCACGATATCGCAGAAGCGCCGTGTGCGTGTGTCGAGCTGTGCAGGTAGGCGGAAATCGCTGTGATAGGCAATGCTTGCGCGGATGAGCTCGTCATGTGCATCGGTTTCGATAAAGTCACGGATGTTTGTCGTGGCGGGTGCGTCGGCGGGATGTTTGCCAAAGAGGACCTCGACGCCGAGCGCCGCATGGCTCATGCTCTCGGCGTCCTTAAAGGTGTCCCAGCGTCGCAGCTGTTCAAAGCGGCCCATATCGTGTAGCAGGCCGCAAAGCCATGCCAGGTCAATATCCTCTGGCACCCAGCCCTGTTCGCGTGCCACGGCGTCGCATGTCTCGGCCACATGATAGGTATGTTCGATCTTGAGGGCGATACGCGGGTTGGCGGCATCGTAGGCATCGGTATAGGTTTTAAAGGCCTCGGACGCCCGAGCTCGATCGATAGCTGTCATAATGACTTCCTTACAGATACGTCTTTCGATCCGGTGGCAATTGTAGGCGAACTTTATTGCCGCAGGTTGATATTTCTGCTGCGTCTCGGGCATCGTGTTCTATATCGTTTTGAGCCTCATATAAGAGCGGGGCACGTTTGGCGTCCCGGCCTAACGAATCGAATTTCTCACTGAGCTGGTCTGCTTCTTCTGGTACCATGATCAAACTTTACTGTAGCAAAGTATGACGTGGTCTTTTGTTCCGCGTCAGCGGAAATGGGGGTTTCATGGCACAGGGAGCGACCGCCAACGAGCAAAAGAAATTCAAAGTCCCGCGTATCCCGGGCGACATCATGATCTATCCCATGATCGTTGGCCTTTTGCTCAACACTTTCTGTCCGCAGGTCTTTGAGATCGGCGGCTTCTTTACGGCTGCCTGCCGCGGCGGTTCCAATACCATCGTCGCCGCGATCCTGCTGTTTGTGGGCGCCGGCATCAGCTTTAAGTCCACGCCGGGTGCCATCAAGACCGGCATCGTCGTGCTGATTCCTAAGCTTGTGGTGGCAGCCGCGCTGGGTCTGGGCGTTGCGTATTTCTTTAACGACAACCTTTTGGGCCTGAGTTCGGTTTCCATCATCGGCGGCATTACGTTTTGCAACATGGCGCTCTACACGGGCATCATGGGCGAGTTCGGCGACGAATCCGAGCAGGGCGCCGTGGGTATTCTGTTCTTTACGGCCGGTCCCGCCGTCACCATGATCATCCTGGGCGTTTCGGGTCTCGCCAACATCCCTGTCGGTACCATCATCGGCTCCATTTTGCCGCTCGTTATCGGCATGGTTCTGGGCAACCTCTTCCCGTTCATCAAGAACCTGCTGGTTCCCGGCGCCAATCCCGCGATCGCCGTCATCGGATTTCAGCTCGGTGCGTCCATGAGCCTGTCGAGCTTTATCACCGGCGGTATTTCCGGCATCTTGCTGGGCCTTGTCACGCTGTTTATCGTCGGTCCCATCACCTTTGCGTTCGAGCGCCTGTGCGGTGGTAACGGCAAAGCTGCCGTGGCTTGTTCCACCATCGCCGGCACGGCTATGACCACGCCGGTTGCTCTTGCCGAGGTCGCGCCGCGCTACGCCGAGCTTGCACCCACTGCGTACGCCCAGATCGCCACCGCCGTTATCATCACGGCAATCATGGCTCCGATTCTGACCGGTTGGGTCGACAAGAAGTTCTGTCAGGGCAAGGAAGACCTGTCGCCTGCTGGCGTCGAAGCTATCGAGGAGGCTGTCGCAACCGATATCGACGGTGAGTAACGTCCGTTACCGATAATTGATTCCGGCGTGCAACTCGCGCCGTCAGAGCGCCCGAACGAGAGCTGTCTTGCAGCAACGTTCGGGCGCTCTGCTATTATTCCCCTTACCCCTGCGGAGTAAGGGGCGTTTATTGCCCAGACACGAATCGGGCGATTCTGACCACTTGGATATTGAGGGGATGGCGTCTAGTGGTTAAGGCACTCAAGATCGAGATATTCCTGCTATGCATGATTGTTCTTATCGGGCTTGCCGCGCGAAGTCGCCACTCCTTGTTCTCGAGTACCCAACAGTTATTGTTTAGTACGCTCGGCTACACCTCTGCCGCGTACATGTTATTCGATATAATCTGGACGCTTTCGGACGGTGTGGGCGGCACGCTGGGCATTGCTGCCAACTGGATTTCCAACGCGGTTTCGTTTTCGCTCTTTGCCGCCGCGTGCCTCATTTGGTTTATCTATTCCGAGACGGTGCAGGGTTCTCGCCTTTTGACCGCGCGCTATAGGATGGCGTTTGTAACGCTGCCTGCGGTGCTGGTAGTCGTACTGGCGTTTACTAGCTACTGGACGCATGCCCTGTTCTATATCGATGCGCAGGGCGCGTATCGTCGCGGTTTTGTCTATATGATCCAGCCCATCGTCAGCTACTGCTACGTTATATATACGTCCCTGCATGCGTTTATACAATCTTGCAAGGTCGAGAGCCTACAAAAGAAGGCCATCTATCAAACCTTGGCATTTTTCGCCATTCCGGCCTTGGTGGCCGGTGTCTTTCAGGTCTTTTATTCGGGTCCCTGCCTTAGTGTCGGCATCATGTTAAGTATGTTGCAGCTCTACATTGTTTGTCAGGAGCAACTGATCTCGACCGACCCGTTGACTGGCCTTAACAATCGCAACCGTTTTGAGACCTATATGCTGTCGCTCTTTTCAAATGTGGACCAGGCCGATGATGTGTATCTGCTTATGATGGACGCCGACGGCTTTAAGCAGATTAACGATCAGTATGGACATGTGGAGGGCGACCATGCTCTTCAGGTTGTTTCCGCAGTGCTCAAGGACGCCTGTTCGCCGTCCGGCGGCTTTATTGCGCGCTATGGCGGTGATGAGTTCGTCGTACTGCAAAAGGGGGCGACGGAGCACGACATTATCCGCCTGTGTTCGGCGATCAATAGCGAGCTCTCGCGCGCCGAGACACCCTATTCGCTTCGAATGTCTATTGGCTACGCGCGCTACGGCGATGGGATCAACACGTGGCAAGAGCTTCTGCGCGCTGCCGATGCGGAGCTCTATCGCATCAAGGACGCCAAAAAGAAATCCGGCATCCAGGTTCGCTAGAAAAAAGGGGCGCACGACCGTTGCGATGGTCATGCGCCCCTTTTGCGTTTGTAGGGGCCACCGGCCATAATGCCTAGGCGCGTTGCGGCAAGACGGGCGTCTGCCACCGCGCTCGGTACGAAATCAACGAGAACCAGCGCACCCCATTAAGCTAAAGTGTGTGAACACCCTCCCTAAAAAGGTGAGCTCGCTAGGCTTTTTTGGGTTTGTTGACGATGATGATGCCGCCGCAGACCAACAGCAGGGCAACGATGACGGTAACGGGGCTCGTGCCAGCGCCCTCGCCGAGCAGCAGCGCGCTCAGCAGCACACCAAAGACGGGGTTCATAAACCCAAAAACCGAGACTCGGCTGACGGGGTTGACGGCAAGCAGGCGCGACCACAGCGAGTAGGCGACCGCGGAGATAAGCGCCATGTAGATGATGAGCGCGATGGCGGGGGCAATCGCCGTGGGGGAGAGCGCGCCACCCATCATAAAGCCGATGGCGGTGAGGACCAGGCCGCCGACCAAGAACTGCCACCCGGCAAGCAAGACGCCGTCGTGCTCGCGCGAGAAGATGCCGATCAGTCAGGTCGAAAGGGCACCCGCGACGGTGGAGGCCAGGATAAAGCCCTCGCCGTCGAGCGTAAAGCCAAAGGTGCCGTCCGCGCCCGAAAGGTTGACGAGCGCGACACCGGCAAAGCCCAGTACGCAGCCGAGCACCTTGGCCGCATCGAGCTTTTCGGTGCGAAACGCCAGGGCGGCAAAGAGAATAGCCAAGAAGTTGGCGCTAGCCTCGATGATGGAGCTCGACATAGCGCTTGCACGGGAGAGACCAAGGTAGAAAAAGAAGTACTGGCCGATGGTCTGGAAGAGCGACAAGATGCAGATGGGCTTGATATCGCGCGCTTGCGGAACGAGCGGTCGGCGCTGGGCCACGCTCATGCCAACAATGACTAGCATGCCGGCAAGGGTGAAGCGCAGACCCGCGAAGAGCAGCTGCGAGGCGCTGTCGTGCGCGGGAATGCCAAAGAGGCCGTAGCCGATCTTGATGCAGGGGAAGGCGGAGCCCCAGAGCGCGCAGCAAACGAGACAGCCCAGGATGAGTCCGGGCAGGGTGGCGAGATACGGCTTGCGGCTTTCCATGATGTCCTTCCTGTATGCGCGAAGCAAAAAAGAACCCGCCACCGGGGGTGCCGGTGGCGGGCGTTGTTACCCGAGGGGATTGTACCCGATGGGAAAGCTTTAAGCGAAGTAGGCTACGCCGCTCTCAAAGATCGGCATGAACTTATCGCCGGGGACATGCTCGGGCACGTTGCGGTACAGGTTGTCGCCGCGACGCTCGGCATGGCCCATCTTGCCCAGGACGCGGCCGTCGGGGCTCGTGATGCCCTCGATGGCGAGCGCGGAGCCGTTGGGGTTGACGGAGAGATCCATGCTGGGCTTGCCGTCCTCGCCCACGTACTGCGTGGCGACCTGGCCGTTGGCGATCAGCTGGGCGAGCACTTCGTCATTGGCGACAAAGCGGCCCTCGCCGTGGCTGATGGCGACGGTGTAGGGGTCGTCCAGGCTGCACTGCGACAGCCACGGGGACAGGTTGGACGAGATGCGGGTGCGCACCAGACGGCTCTGGTGGCGGCCGATGGTGTTGAACGTCAACGTGGGCGCATCGGGCGTGGCGTCGACGATGTCGCCGTAGGGCACCAGGCCGAGCTTGATCAGGGCCTGGAAGCCGTTGCAGATGCCCAGCATCAGGCCATCGCGGGCCTTGAGCAGGTCGCGGACTGCCTCGGTGACCTCGGGAGCGCGGAAGAACGCCGTGATGAACTTGGCAGAGCCGTCGGGCTCGTCGCCGCCCGAGAAGCCGCCGGGGATCATGACGATCTGGCTTGCACGGATGCGGCGGGCAAGCTCGTGGGTGCTCTCGGCGACGGCCTCGGGCGTGAGGTTGTTGATCACGAAGGTGTCGGCTTCGGCACCGGCTGCGCGGAAGGCACGTGCGCTGTCGTACTCACAGTTGTTGCCGGGGAACACGGGGATGATCACGCGCGGACGGGCGATCTTGGCGCCGCTGTACACGTGGATGTCCTTGGCACGGAAGTCGATGGTCTCGACCTCGGGGGTCTCGTCGGCGCTGCGGTAGGCAAAGACGCCCTCGATGCCGCTCTCCCAGGCCTCCTGGAGCTCGGAGAGCTCGATGACCTCGGAGCCGGTGTCGATGACATAGCCCTCGACGGTGGTGCCCAGGGGCTCGACGACAACGCCGTCGGCGACCTCGGGCAGCTCGGCATCCTCGGCGAGCTCGACGATAAAGCTGCCATAGAGCGGGGTGAAGAGGCTCTCCACGTCCACATCCTCGGCAAGCTCGATACCGATCTGGTTGCCGACGCACATCTTAAAGAGGCTTTCGGCGCCGCAGCCGTAGCCGGGCGTGGAGACGGCCAGGGCGTCACCGGTGGCGGTGAGCGCCTCGACGGCATCAAACGCGGCGAGCAGCTGCTGGGCGTCGGGGCGGTAGTCCTCGCCATAGGTGGCGGGGGCGATACGCACGACGCGATGCGTCAGGCCCTTGAACTCGGGTGAGACGGCACGGGCGGCACGGCCCACGGCAACAGCGAAGCTGATCAGGGTGGGCGGAACGTTGAGCTCGCCGGCCTCGTCCTCAAACGAGCCGCTCATGGAATCCTTGCCGCCGATGGCGCCGGCACCCAGGTCGACTTGGGCCATGAGAGCGCCCAGGACGGCTGCCATGGGCTTGCCCCAGCGCTCTGCCTCGGTGCGCAGGCGCTCGAAGTACTCCTGGAAGGAGAGGTAGGCGCGCTTGTGCTCAAAGCCGGCAGCCACGAGCTTGGCGATGGACTCGACCACGGACAGGTAGGCGCCCGCAAACTGGTCGGCTTCCATCAGGTAGGGGTTGAAGCCCCATGCCATAGCGCTTGCCGTGGTGGTCTCGCCGTCCACGGGGAACTTGGCGACCATGGCCGAGCTCGGGGTGAGCTGCGTCTTGCCGCCAAAAGGCATAAGCACGGTTGCGGCACCGATGGTGGAGTCGAAGCGCTCGGAAAGGCCCTTGTTGGAGGCGACGTTAAGATCGGTGACGAGCGAGGTCATGCGCTCGGCAAGTGTGGTGCCGGCCCAGCTGGGCTGCCACACGCTGCGGGCGCAGACGTGGGCGACCTGGTGCTTGGGTGCACCGTTGGAGTTGAGGAACTCGCGGGATAGATCGACGATGGCGACGCCGTTCCATGCCATGCGCATGCGCGGCTCGGCGGTAACCTCGGCGATAACGGTTGCCTCCAGGTTCTCCTCGGCGGCGTAGCCCATGAACTCCTCGACGTCACCGTCGGCGACGGCGCAAGCCATGCGCTCCTGGGACTCGGAAATGGCGAGCTCGGTGCCATCCAGGCCGTCGTACTTCTTGGTCACGGTGTCAAGGTCGACATACAGGCCGTCGGCAAGCTCACCCACGGCGACCGAGACGCCGCCGGCGCCAAAGTCGTTGCAGCGCTTGATCAGACGGCAGGCGTCGCCGCGGCGGAACAGACGCTGCAGCTTGCGCTCGACCGGGGCGTTGCCCTTCTGGACCTCGGCACCCGAGGTCTCGATGGACTCGGTGTTCTGGGTCTTTGAGGAGCCGGTGGCGCCACCGATGCCGTCACGGCCGGTGCGACCACCCAGCAGGATGATCTTGTCGGTGGGGGCGGGGCACTCGCGACGAACGTGGTTTGCCGGGGTGGCGCCCACGACGGCGCCAACTTCCATGCGCTTGGCCACGTAACCGGGGTGATAGAGTTCATTAACCTGACCGGTGGCAAGGCCGATCTGGTTGCCGTAGCTGGAGTAGCCGGCGGCAGCGGTGGTCACGAGCTTGCGCTGCGGCAGCTTGCCCTCGAGCGTCTCGGAAACCGGGACGGTGGGGTCGCCGGCGCCGGTGACGCGCATGGCCTGGTACACATAGCTGCGGCCCGAGAGCGGGTCGCGGATAGCGCCGCCCACGCAGGTGGCGGCACCGCCGAAGGGCTCGATCTCGGTCGGGTGGTTGTGGGTCTCGTTCTTAAAGAGGAACAGCCAGTCCTGGTCCTCGCCGTCGACATCGACCTTCACCTTGACGGTGCAGGCGTTGATCTCCTCGGACTCATCGACATCGGTCATGACGCCGGTCTTCTTAAGGTACTTGGCGCCGATGGTGCCCATGTCCATGAGGCAGACGGGCTTGGCGTCGCGACCGAGCTCGTGGCGCATCTCCATGTAGCGGTCGAAGGCTTGCTGCACCACGGCGTCGTCGATTGTCACGTCGTCCAGGACGGTGCCGAAGGTGGTGTGGCGGCAGTGGTCGGACCAATAGGTGTCGATCACGCGGATCTCGGTGATGGTGGGGTCGCGATCCTCATCGCGGAAGTACTGCTGGCAGAAGGCGATGTCCGCCTCGTCCATGGCAAGACCGCGCTCGGCGATAAAAGCCGCAAGGCCGGCCTCATCGAGCTCGCGGAAACCGTCGAGCACCTCGACGGGCTGGGGCTCGGGGGTCTCCATGTACAGCGTCTCGGGCAGGTCGAGCGAGGCGATGCGCGCCTCGACGGGGTTCACCACGTAGTGCTTGATGGCATCGATGGCGGCTTCGTCCAGAGTGCCCGAGATCATATAGACCTTGGCGGAGCGCACGGCGGGGCGCTCGCCCTGGCTGATGAGCTGCACGCACTCGCTGGCGGAGTCGGCGCGCTGGTCAAACTGGCCAGGCAGGAATTCGACGGCAAAGACGGCGCCATCGCTTGCGGGGAGCTCGTCGTAGGTCACATCGACCTGGGGCTCGCTAAAGACGGTCGGCACGCAGGAGCGGAAAAGCTCCTCGTCGATGCCCTCGACGTCGTAGCGGTTGATGATCCTCAGGGCCTCGATGCCCTTGATGCCGAGAATTTCGGTCAGCTCGCCCTTGAGCTGCTGAGCCTCGACGTCGAACCCGGGTTTCTTCTCCACGTAGATACGAGAGACCATTGGTTCCTGCCTTCCTGATCGGTTGGGCGTACGGTACGGTATGCGGCAGCGGTCGGTTTACGGGGCAAGCCTCGCGGTCGCCTTGAGCCACATGTTTGTAAACCTCACTATGATACGACAGCTCGCGGCGCGTTGAGGACGGCGAGGGTGCTACAGTGAAGCGCAAACAAGAGAAAGGCATCACATGGCATTCGTTTCGCTCGCCATCATCGCACTCGTGGCCTTTGCGAGTCCTTTTATCGCCTCGGCGATTCCCGGGAAACCCGTTCCCGAGACGGTCTTTTTGCTCGTGTTTGGCGCGGTGCTGGGACCCCATATGCTCGACATTATCCATGTAGATGCCGAGGTCTCGCTCGTGTCCGAGCTCGGCCTGGCCTTTTTGTTCCTGCTTGCCGGCTTTGAGATCGACCCCAAGAGCATCACGGGCGTCGAGGGGCGCTACGGCTTGGCGACGTGGGTCGTCACGTTTGGTATCGCCTGGCTTGCCGTGCGCTTTACCCCGTGGTTCTCAGTCAGTCATTTCGACGGTATCGCCGTGACGCTTGCCCTCACTTCGACGGCGCTCGGCACGCTCGTGCCCATCATGCGTGAGCGCTCGCTCACTGGCACGCGTGTGGGCGACTCGATTCTCGCGTATGGCACCTGGGGCGAGCTCGGCCCTGTGCTCGCCATGTCGGTGCTGCTGTCTGCCCGCACTGGCATCCAAACGCTCGTAATCCTTGGCTTGTTTGCGGTGGTTTGCGTGTTGCTGGCCGTGGTCCCAAGCCGCTCCAAGCGCGTCGGCAGCCGCTTCTTTGCGTTTGTCGAGGAACGCGCCGATACCACGTCGCAGACCTTCGTGCGCCTGACGGTGCTCATCCTGGTCACACTCGTGGCGTTCTCGGCTGTCTTTGATCTCGACATCGTGTTGGGTTCTTTTGCCGCCGGCTTTGTCCTGCGCTATATCATCCCCGAGGGCAACCATACGCTCGAGACCAAGCTCGATGGCCTGGCCTACGGCTTTTTGATTCCGGTATTCTTTACCGTATCGGGCGCAAAGATCGACCTGACGGCCGTGGCGTCGCGCCCCGGGCTGCTCGCAGGCTTTATCGTGGCGTTGCTGATCATTCGCGCCGTGCCCATTCTCATCTCTATGAGCATTTGTCCTGCGACGCGCGATGTGTCGGCGTATGGTCGTATTACCGTGGCCCTGTACTGCACCACGGCCCTGCCGATCATCGTTGCCGTGACGAGTGTTGCCGTCAACGCGGGCGCGCTGTCGCAAGATATTGCGTCGGTCATGGTTGCCGCCGGTGCCATCACAGTGTTCTTGATGCCGCTGCTCGCACAGCTCTTCTACCGCGTGGTGGATGCTGCGCGCCGGTCGCCGCCGTGGCAGAGGTTGCCGAGCATCCATCCGATGCGCTCGACATCCTGCGCGCCCATCACGACCTAGCGAGCTTGCTCGCGCGCGAGCATGAGCTGCTGACTTCGCATGGCCATGGTCGCGTATTCGAGGGCCTGCCTACGCTCGATACGATTGCCGAGCGTTTTTCCGCCGAGGCAGCGAGCGACCACATCGATGCCCGCATCGTGGACGCGGCGCACCTGCTTGCCGATAAGACTTACGGCGACGAGATCGACCCCGGCAAGCTCACCCCGCTCGAACGCCGTCGCCTGGAGCGCGCCAAGCTCGCCGTGCGCGAATACCGCCGCCGCATGCTGGAGCTCTATGCGCGCGATGAAGCCCAGGACGACGACGGCAGGTAGCCAACGCCGTCGCGGAAAATGCATCCCAGAATCCGCGTCCAGAGTGGGACGCGCTTTCCGCGAGAGGGGACTGCGGACAAAAAGTTGGACCATCAGGTCCGGTTTGGAGTCCGCATGACA
>DAWDYI010000013.1:0-45795 GCA_052344885.1 Collinsella aerofaciens | reverse complement strand
AACCCGCGACCCCAACCTTGGCAAGGTTGTGCTCTACCAACTGAGCCATGTCCGCATATGTAAAACAAAACGGGCGCCGGAGCGCCCGGATGTTGCCTGGAGGCGAAGCCCGGATTCGAACCGGGGGTAAAGGCTTTGCAGGCCTCTGCCTTACCACTTGGCCACTTCGCCGAAAAAGGACCGCCTAAACGGTCCGGAAATGCAATGGAGCGGACAACGGGGCTCGAACCCGCGACCCCAACCTTGGCAAGGTTGTGCTCTACCAACTGAGCCATGTCCGCTTGCGGGTTATTAATTTACGCGAGTTGTCCAAAAGACGCAAGTACTTTTTTCAAAAAACTTGTCTGCCGCATGTTCTTAGTAGCCAAACGCGTTAAAGCGATTGGCTAGGCACACGATTCCAGCGCTCCGCTAAACAGCTTCACCATCTGCACGCGCGTGCCGGCGCCGTCCGTACGACGAGCAACCTCCACGTTATCGACGAGCATACGCATAAGCTTGATACCACGGCCGCGTTCCTCGGA
Source organism: Collinsella aerofaciens (assembly GCA_052344885.1). Taxonomy (GTDB): domain Bacteria; phylum Actinomycetota; class Coriobacteriia; order Coriobacteriales; family Coriobacteriaceae; genus Collinsella; species Collinsella aerofaciens_CC. The sequence goes on along the minus strand of DAWDYI010000013.1, from coordinate 45,271 downwards.
TGCGACCGGCTCGCTCGTTTTATCGATAGAATAGCCGGCACCTCGATCAAGCACCTCAACCACAACGCGATCGCCATAGGCCTGAACCGTCAGGACGCACCCGATACCGCCCGCATGGTCATAGGCATTACCCAGCGCCTCCCCCGACGCCAATGCGACATCGTAGCGCTCGTCACGGCGCAACGGAAGCGATTCAAGGAGTTCAGCGATGCGATGTCGGTAGTATGGAAGATTCTCGATACCCTGACGGACCTCGACACTCTTACTCCAGCGAGGCAGCTCCCCCACCGGAATGGCGGGAATAGACTCCCGTGCCGGCCCCGCGACATGAAGCATATCGACAAGACGAGCAATCTCCAAAAAGCGAACAACTTCACCTGATGCATTGACGAGCGAAAGCAGGCCTTCTCGCCTCATGAGCTCACGAGCGCGCGTAAGCAGGAATGCCAAGCCCGTCGAATCGATAAAGCTAACAGCCTGACAGTTGATGACGACACGACGCACGCCGCGGCCAATCAAAGCATCCAGCCGCCGACGCAGCGCAGGCACCGTGGCGATGTCGATATCGCCCGGTGGCGTCAAAACCGCTATGTCATTCCACTCATTCATACGACCATGGTTCCCAAAAAAGCCCACTCGATGCATTCGTTTCCCCAACCGTGCGGATTCAGCCCGCCCAGCGTCGTCTATGAACGACCCCGTAAAAACTCAAGGGACACCAATGCAATGTCATCGTCCAGCGCCGATTCGGTAAATCGGTCAAGCTCGCCCAAGACCTTGCCGCAAATGCCCGATACGCCCTCACCCGAGACAGAGAGCAGAAGGTCGCGCAAGCGCTGCTCGCCAAAGAACGCTCCGGTGCGGTCGCGGGCCTCAATCGTTCCATCCGTATACATGAAGAGCATGTCGCCGGGGGCAAACGTAAACACGCCTGTCTCGTACACCATGCTCTCAAAGGCACCGATCACGCCCGATTGGCACCCAAGGAGCTCCACTTCTCCGCCTCGGGCTTCACCGCCACCAAGCGGCGTCGACGACGGCCTAATGACCATAGTGGGAGGATGTCCCGCCGAGCAATAGGTAGCGCGGCCCGCCTTAAGATCGATCTTGGCGATAAACGCCGTCACAAACGTCTCGACCCTCGAAAAGCCCATGAGCATGCTATTGAGCGAGCGTGCCATACGGGCAGGCCCCGCACCCTCCCAGGCATAGGCCGTCAGCGCCGTCTTGACGAGCGCCGACATCGACGCCGCCTCGATTCCCTTGCCGGATACATCGCCCAAAATCATAACAGCGCAATCGTCGGGAAGTCGGACAAGCGTATAGAAGTCACCGCCGACCAACGCAGAATTCGTTGCCGATAGGTATACCGAATCGGTTGCAATGCCCGGAACGTCACCAAGCGAATTTCTCATGCCAATCTGAAGCGTCTGAGCGATATGACGCTCTTCGCGCTTTTGAGATTCGCCCTCATAGATCAGCTCAAAGTCATGCGCCAGATGCACCAGGTAGTCGTATTCAAGGTCGTCAATTGGTTCTTGGCTGCCATCGCGGAGTAGCAAAGCGCGCCTCGTCGGCCCCTTGGCGATATCAGCGGGAACGATCGCATCGTTGCTTCGTTTGCCATCCGCTTCCGAGTGGTAGCGCCCCGCTTCGATGCCGGAGTCGACATAAAGTCCCTGACACGGTAGGCCGTGGGCCCTCAACCATGCACCCATAGACGTGGATTCGTCCACACGTGTAAGGCGCACGTGCTTGAGGTCGTCAGCGCTCGTCCCGCCCAACACCGAAGTCTCAAACCCGTCGGGGGCTGCCCCCAGGCGCGCTGCTGGCGCCGTGACAGAAAAGAAGAGTGACTCCGGATCGTCCGGCAGCGCCACACGACTGCCACCCTCAAAATCGATGACATAGGTTTCGAGGCCCGCATCATATTCCACGGGGCAGAAATGACAATTGAGCACCGTGCAGATTTCCGTCGACACCGCTCGCGAGGCGACAACGGGATCATCGAGATAGGTAAACAGTTCGTCGCGCAGCAAATTGAGCGAGCGGCCGAGCTCCGCCGTGCGGCGCGAACGTAAGCTCGACGCCATGCCGACCAGCTGAATAGACAGGTAATCGCAGATGACCTCAAGCACGTTCACGTCATAGGCAAGTGGCGCCTGGGGGCGTTTCCAGCCAACTTCCAACACGCCAAGGACCTGCGTGCCGTAAAACACGGGAAGACAGATCTCGCTGCGATACGGGGGCATATCCTGCACGCGCAGCAAGTGCTTGGAACGATTGTCCAAATCCATGAACATGCCCGAAGCAACCCGGTCGCCCTCAAGGTCCTGCTGAATCGACAGGCGACAGGCACGCGACTCGCGAAGCACGTAGGTCGGAATGCCCGCGCCGTACGGCATAAACTCGGGCAAATAGCTGTCCTCAAGCTCCTTAGAAACGCCGCGGAGCTTAAAGCCGCCACTCTCGGAAAAATAGATAGCCGCACCGGAGGCATCGAGCGTTCCAACGAGCTGATTCAAAACGGTATCGAGCAAGCTGGGGAGCTCATCGGAGCCCACAGTACTCATAATGACCGAAAGGGTGCCCGAAAGGCGTTTATTCGCCACCCTAAGCTCCGATAGTGCGCGTTTGAGCTGACGATCGTGGGAATACTGCTCTTCGATGCTGTGAAGCGCCACCAGGACACGCGGTGCACGACGTCCAAAGATACGCGGAGGCGTAACGGAACCCGCGCGAACCAAGACGGGAATAAAAGACCCGTCGCTCAGCTTGAGCATCAGCTCGCTCTCGGAGCCATCGGTCTCAAACGGCAGACGATGTTCGGTCGCGCGCTCAAAGGCAGACGAGTACAGAACGTCTTTGACATCACCGCTGATGACGTCAGCGCGTTCCTCGCACATCAGGTCGAGCAAACGATTATTAGCATGCAGAATGGTTCCGTCGAGCTCACAGATGATGACAGCATCGCTCGTGATCTCGACCAGTTGGGCAACGTCTGCCCACTCGTTGCGCTCAAGCGTTTCCATCGTGGACCTCACCGTCTATCGGTAACAAAAAAGCCTCCGAAGAGGCTTCTTAAATGCGATGGTGTCGGAGGCGGGACTTGAACCCGCATGACCAAAAAGCGGTCACTAGCACCTCAAGCTAGCGCGTCTGCCAATTCCGCCACTCCGACATGCTATGTTGTTGATTCGCGGTTCGTTTTGTTGGACCCGCGCGTTCAACGAGGAAGATAATAACCTATGATTCGAGAACTGTGCAAGCACTTTTTTCAAAAAAGTTTACGAATTTGTAAATGCGCAGGTAGACTGACCTGTTCGGGCAGGAATGAGGTTGCTTTCCAACGCGTCCTCGGGCATGCGGCATTATTTTGATCCGTGCTTCGCGCTACAAAATAATGCCGCCCCCTGCGGAATGCGTTGGAAAGCAACCTCATTCCTGCCCTAGGGGCACATGCTTCAGGCACAGTTCTCAAACATGTGCTGGGGGCTGATTCAAATTTGGTGGCTCGGCTTTGCCGAGCCCTTATATAAGGAGGCCGGAGCCAAAGCTCCGGCCTCACTATCTTTCCCATTAGATTAAGTGAGCGATCGAGGAATCGCACCCCCCCCTGCAGCGGTAGCACAGGGCCCGCGCTGGACTTAGTTTTCAGAACATTCCGCAGACCAGGAAACCCCCTTATCCGCGGCTCCGAAGGAGCAGGATAAGGGGGTTTCCATGGTCGAGGACGTTCTGAAAACTAAGTCCAGCACGGGCCCGGACGAGAACAACCGACTACAGGTCGATGTGCGATTCCTTGATCGGGAACGGCTCGGCGAAGTGGCACGCGCAGCAGTGGCCCGGGGCAACTTCCTTAAACTCAGGAAGCTTCTCGGAGCAGATACCCTGCGCGATCGGGCAGCGCGTGTGGAAACGGCAGCCGGTCGGCGGATCCAGCGGCGACGGCGGATCACCAGCGAGGATGATGCGCTTGCGGGTCTTCTGGATATCTGGATCGGGCACCGGCACGGCAGACAGCAGCGACTGCGTGTACGGGTGGTGCGGCTCGCTATAGAGCGTCTTCCAGTCCGAAACCTCGACCATCTTACCCAGATACATAACGGCAACACGGTCGGAGATATGCTGCACGACAGAAAGGTCGTGAGCAATGAAGAGATAAGCCGTACCGAACTTGTCCTGGAGTTCCTTAAGAAGGTTCAGAACCTGGGCCTGAATGGACACGTCAAGTGCAGAGACAGGCTCGTCGCAGATGATCAGCTTGGGCTTCAGAGCGAACGCGCGGGCGATGCCGACACGCTGGCGCTGGCCGCCCGAGAACTCGTGCGGATAGCGGTTGATGTGCTCGGGGTTCAGACCGACGACGTCCAGCAGCTCGCGGACACGCTCGATACGCTCTTCCTTGGTGCCAACGCCATGAATGGTCATGGGCTCAGAAACAATCTCGCCGATGGTCATACGAGGGTTGAGCGAAGCATAGGGATCCTGGAAGATGAACTGCATCTCGCGACGCATGTCCTTGATCTCGTGCTTGCTCATCTCGGCAACGTCTTTGCCCTGGAAGAACACTTTGCCTGCCGTCGGCTTGGTCAGGCGCATGATGGTGCGGCCCGTGGTGGACTTACCGCAACCAGACTCGCCGACCAGGCCAAAGGTCTCGCCCGGATAAATCTCGAACGAAATGTCATTCACAGCAGAGACGACACGCTTGGAGAAGCGCTTGGCGAACATGCCGGACTCAGCGGGAAACTCCTTAGAAAGGTGCTCGACCTTCAGCAGCGGAGTACGCTCGTTGGTATCTGCCATTACGCCTCGCCTCCCTTCTTGGAATCCTTGCGCGTACGGGACGTCTCAGGAGCATTCTTGAGGAACTCGGGGTCACCGGAGTAGTGGCACGCAGAGTAATGGCCAGACTCGGTGACGACGCGCTCGGGGCGCTGCTTGCGGCACTTGTCCGTCGCATAGGGACAACGAGGAGAGAAGACGCAGCCCTCAGGCAGGTTCATGAGCGAAGGCGGGTTGCCGTGAATCGGCGTCAGCGGCTTCTTCTCCTCGATGGCCTGCTCCGGAATGGAACGAATAAGACCCCAGGTGTAGGGATGGCGGCTCTCGTAGAAGATTTCCTCAGCAGTACCGAACTCGACGGGACGGCCGGCGTACATAACCATGATCTTGTCGGCCATATCGGCGACGACACCCAGGTCATGGGTGATCATGATAATGGCGTTGCCGTTCTTCTCCTGCATCTCCTGCATGAGCTCGATAATCTGAGCCTGAATGGTAACGTCCAGGGCCGTCGTGGGCTCGTCGGCAATCAAGATGTCGGGATCGCAGGCAAGAGCCATAGCGATCATGACGCGCTGACGCATACCGCCAGAGAACTGGTGCGGATACTCATTGACGCGCTTCTCGGGCTCGGGAATACCAACGAGGTCCAAAAGCTCGGTGGCACGCTTGAGCGCCTCCTGCTTGGAATAACCACGGTGCAGACGAAGGCCCTCACCCACCTGCTTGCCGATCTTATAGACCGGGTTCAAGGAGGTCATAGGATCCTGGAAGATCATCGCGATATCGTTACCGCGAATGTGCTGCATCTCTTCCTCAGTCATCTCGAGGATCGAACGACCGCGATAGCGAACGTCGCCGCCCTCAATCTTTCCCGGAGGCATCGAGATGAGGCCCATGATGGTCATGGCGGTCACGGACTTACCAGAGCCGGACTCGCCGACGACGCCCAGGGTCTCGCCGCGATCGAGCGTGTAGGAGACACCGTCGACAGCGCGAACGACGCCATCCTCGGTGTGGAAATACATCTTTAGGTCATCGACCTCGAGCAGATGCTGGCCCTCGGGAACCGGCTGGTCCTTCAGGTCCACATAGTTCTTGTTCTTCTTCATCCTTATGCGTCCTTCATCTTGACATCGAGGGCGTCGCGCAGACCGTCACCCAACAGGGTGAAGGCGAGCACCGTCGAGAGAATTGCCAGACCGGGCATGATCATCATCCACGGAGCAGTCAGAAGATACTGCTGACCGTCCTGAATCATGGAGCCCCACGAAGGCGTAGGCGGAATAACGCCCATGCCGAGGAAGGACAGAGCGGACTCGGTCAGAATGGCGCCACCAATGTTCATGGTCGCATAGACCACGATGGAGGCGACAGAGTTCGGGAAGATGTGACGTACGACGATGCGAGCGTCAGATGCACCCATCGCGCGCGCAGCGTCAACATAGTCGTTTTCCTTGACCGTCAAGATCGCAGAGCGGAAGACGCGCGCAATCGAAGGCCAGCCAAGAATGCCGATGGCGATAAAGACGTTCTGAAGACCACGGCCGATAACGGCGATCATGGCGACAACGAACAGCACGTACGGGAACGCCAGGAAGATGTCCGCACAGCGCATGATGATCGTATCCCAGATGCCGCCGTAGAAACCGGCCAGAGCACCCATGACCAGACCAATCAGCGTGGAGATCGCGGTGGCCATAATGCCGACGGACAGCGAAACGCGCGCACCGTAGATAACGCGGACGAGAATGTCACGACCAAGGGCGTCGGTGCCAAACGGGTGCTCGGCGCACGGAGCCAGCAGTGACGTCTCGGCCATAGTGGTCGAGTCGGAAGCCGTCGGGGAACCGAGCCAGGGCTTAGCCCACAGATCTGCGGTCAGGGCAACCACAACGACGATGATGATCCAGCAGACACCGATAACGGCGAGCTTGTTCTTACGAAGACGCTTAAAAGCGTCGCCCCACAGCGTGCGGGACTTGGCGGGAGCAGATGCGACCTTGGTGGCGGTAGCCTGCTCCTGAGACTGAGAATCAGTTTCCTGCATGAGACGTACCTCCCTTAGGCCTTATCCGACGGACCGCCAAGGCGGATGCGCGGGTCGAGGAATGCATAGCTAATGTCGACGAGCAGGTTGATCACCATGACGACGACAACGATGAGCGTAACGCCGCCCATAACGATGGGCCAGTCACGCATGCTAATGGCGCGATAGACCTCATAGCCGATACCGGGCCAGTTAAAGACCGTCTCGGTCAGGATGGCGCCCGAAAGCATGCCGCCAAAGTCGACACCAATATAGGTAACGACGGGGATGAGTGCATTCTTAAGCGCATGCTTGACGATGATCGCACGATTGGAGAGACCCTTGGCCTTTGCCGTACGGATGTAATCCTGGTTCATGACGTCAAGCAGCTGCGAGCGCATAATGCGCGCAGCATAAGCGGTCGAAACCGAAGCCAGCGTAATGGTCGGAAGCACATAGTGCATCCAATCCTGATACTGAGAGCTGGAACCGCCGGCACCCGAGATCGGCATGGAGATTGCACCGCCCGTGGCGTCCTTGAGGATGACGCCAAAGAACAGCTGCAGCAACATACCGAGCCAGAAGGCCGGGACCGCAACGAGGATCGACGTGGTGAGCGTTACCAAAATATCCCAGAAGGAATAACGCTTTACCGCCGAAATGATACCCGCACCGATACCCATAATTGCCTCGAGCACGATGGCGCACGCGGCAAGTTTGACCGTATACGGATACTTCTGGGCAAAGATTTCCGTAACCGGCAGCTTGCGCTGATACGAATTGCCCAGATCGCCATGAAGCAGGCCGTTCATGTAATACAAGTAACGGTCCACGAGCGACGTTTGAACGGGGTCGCCGTTCTCGTCAAGGATCGCGTTGCCGTCCTCGTCCGACTGGACCAGGTGATAGCGGACGCGAAGCTGAAGCTCCACCTCGGGGGACAGAGCCTTGTCTCCACCGATCAGCTTGATCGGATCTCCCGGCACGATATTCTGAAGGGCGAACAGAATCAGCGTAACGCCCAAAAATACCGGGATGAACTGAAGCACACGTTTAACGATGTACTTACCCATACCACTCCCCTATCTAGGGATTAACCTAAATGGGATGCCGATCGCCAGACCGGCATCCCAAAATTACCATCAGCCAGTTTACCCCAGGTTAGGGAGAACTGTATGTTTCCCATGAGGTCTACGTAAATACTTGACCCTCACGGAAGCTGCAAACTCTTAGGCGAGCTCAGCGGTACCCAGCTCAGCGTGCTTCTGCGGATCGACATAGAGGTGCTTGATGCGATCGGAGCCGACGATGGTGTGCGTGTAGAACATCACCGGGATGACCGGGCAGTCGGCAGCGACCATAGCGTCGGCCTCCTGCATCTTAGCAACGCGCTCTTCGTCGTCAACCGTGGTGCGAGCCTCGTTGACCTTGGCGTCGAACTCGGGGTTGTTGTAACCGGAGCGGTTGTCGCCACCGAGGGAGTCGGAGTGGAACAGCGGATACAGGAAGTTGTCCATGATCGGGTAGTCGGCAATCCAACCCAGACGACCGAACTGATAGTTAAAGTTCTGGTACTGCTCGAGCAAGGCAGACCACTCAGGGGTATCGGAGACAGCGGTAACGCCAACCTTGGCGAGGTCACCGATGATGGACTCCATGATCTCCTTGTGGCCACCATCCTGGTTGTAGGAAAGGGTCACGTTAATGCCACGATCGCCGTTAGCGCCAGCGGGAGCAACCTTGTCCAGGTACTCGTTAGCCTTGTCGACGTCGTAGGCGCAGAACTCCCATGCGCCCTCCTTGTAGCCATCGATGCCCGGAGGAACAATGCCGTCGGCGGGGGTACGGGTACCCTTGAAGATAGTCTTGCAGATGGCCTCACGGTTGATGGCCAGGGAGATACCCCTGCGCAGGTCGGCGTTGTTGAACGGCTCGGCCGTGTTGTTGCAGGTCAGGTAGTAGGTGGAAGGCTCGGAGCCGAGCAGCATGCGCTCGCCGTCACCCATGGTGTAGCCGTCCTTGGACACGCCGCGATCCTTCTTGGCGGCGTCGATCTGAGCAACGGGAACGTCGCAGACATCGAGGTTACCGGCCTGGAACTCCTTGTAAGCGGTCTCCATGTCCTTGATGACCTGGAAGTGGATGCCATCGATCTTGGCCTTGTCGCCATAGTAATCGTCGAACTTCTTGAGGTTGATCTCCTGACCATCCTCCCACTTGCCGTCCATCATGAACGGGCCGTTACCGACCGGTGCAAGGTAGAAGCTCTTGGCATCGGACTCGGCGCACTCGGGAACCGGGGCCAGAGCCGGATGAGAGGCGACGAAGGGGAAGTCAGCGTAAGCGGAAGACAGCTTGACGACGAGGGTCTCATCGTCGGGGCACGTAACACCGCTGAGCTCGGTAGCGTTACCGGCAAGCAGGTCGTCATAACCCTCGACCATGGAAAGGTGATAGGAGACCTCGGAAGGACCGTACTCGGTAGCGATGGCCGACTTGGTGTTGACCAGACGCTCCCAACCGAGCTTGAAGGACTTGGAGGTAACGTCGTCACCGTTGTGGAACTTGGCCTTCTTGATCTTGAAGGTAAACTCGGTGGCGTCGTCGTTGGACTCAAAGGACTCGCAAGCCAGCGGAACGATCTCGCCCTTCTCGGCGTCGTAAGAGGTCAGAGCGTCAAAGAGCTGATACTCGACCTGAGTGCCCTGGTCCTCCTGGACGTTGTAGGGGTCGATGCAGACCGGGTTGTTGATGTAGAAGTTCAGCGTCGAACCGGACTCAGAACCGGAAGCGTCGCCGCCCTTCTTGCCGCATGCGGCAAGAAAAGCCATGGAGCTCGCAGCAAGGGTACCGCCAACGAAGGCGCGACGACCCATAACGGGCTGGTGGAACATAGAATCAGCCATGCCATCCTCCTTATGAGATAGGACAAAGAAATGTTCAGTCGGACACATGTCGAGACAATCCGATCCGAACCATTAAAACGCCGCCCGTCGCTATGGCTGGTTATGCACAACGGACCAACGTTTTGCAATACAGTAGCGCATTTTATGCACGATTTGGGGCTAATTCCGGTCAACGGTCAAGAATTTCTTTAGTTGGGCGAAGTATGTGGGGATATTTTGACTCTGTTACAAATATGTAAACAAAAAGGGTCCCGCACTTGCGGAACCCTTTTCAAGTATTTATGCGGCTCGTGCTTAGAAGCCGACGATGCCCTGCGGGAAGAAGAACATGCACAGGACGACGCACACGGCAAAAACGACGGCCATAATTACCGTCAGGCGATCGAGGTTCTGCTCCATGACGCCCGTGGCAGAGCTGGAGTTATACAGCGAGCTAGCGATCATATCCGAAACGCCGGTGCCTTTACCGGAATGCATCAGGACGAGAATCGTCAGCGCCACGGCAGAGACAGCCCAAACGACAAACAGAAGAATCTGGAACGGACCCATAGATAAGCTCCTTAATAGAACAATTCAAACTCCAGTACTGTACCACAACCCCCGCTCTCCCCTACCCGCCACTCGGGGACGGGGCAGAAATGGCAGAAATACCAAAAAGGGGGTTGTCCGGTTGTGGACAACCCCCTTCTTACTAGAAAACGGTATTTGTTTTCTCTTAGGCCTCGGTGGCGAGCACGCGACCCGTCATCTCGGCGGAAGGCTCAATACCAGCCATGGTGAGCATGGTCGGAGCGATATCGGAAAGACGACCGTCCTCGATACCGGTGAGCTGCGCCTTCTCATCAACGATGATGAACGGCACACGGTTGGTGGTGTGAGCCGTAAACGGATGCTTGGAACCGTCAGAAGCAACGTCAAACATGTGATCGGCGTTGCCGTGGTCGGCGGTAATCAGCGCAAAGCCGCCCTTGGCGAGAATCGCCGGGACAACCTTGGACAGGGCATCGTCAACAGCCTCGACGGCCTTAACGGCAGCGTCGAAGACACCGGTGTGACCAACCATGTCGCAGTTCGCGAAGTTCACGATGTAGAAATCAGCGCGATCCTCGTTGATGGCGGCGACAAGCTTCTCGGTAACCTCGGGAGCGCTCATCTCGGGCTGCAGATCGTAGGTAGCGACCTTGGGGGAAGCGACGAGCACGCGCTCCTCGCCCTCCTTGGGCTCCTCGATGCCGCCGTTGAGGAAGAACGTCACGTGGGCGTACTTCTCGGTCTCGGCGGTGTGCAGCTGCTTCAGGCCATTGGCGGCGATAACGTCGGCCAGGACGTTCTCGGGGAACGTCTTGGGGAAGGCGACCTCGACGTCAAACGTCGGATCGTACTCGGTCATCGTCACAAAGTGCGAAAGCTTGATCTGCTTGCGCTCAAAGCCGTCGAACTCCTTGTCCGTGAACACGCGGGTCATCTGACGGGCGCGGTCGGGACGGAAGTTGAAGAAGATGGCCGCGTCGCCCTCGTGGATGCCCTCGTTGTGGGCAGCGAAGGGCTCAACGAACTCGTCGCCGCGCGGATCCTTCTCGTAGTAGGCCTTGATACCGGCAACGGGGTCCGTATCGGCATCGGACGCGTTGACCATGACGTCGTAGGCGCGCTGGATGCGCTCCCAACGATTATCGCGGTCCATGGCCCAATAACGGCCCGAGACGGTGGCAACGCGAGCGTCGCAACCGGTCTCCTCGGAGATCTTAGCCAGGAAGGCGCAGAACTCACTCATGTAACCGGCACCGGACTGCGGGTCAACGTCGCGACCATCCATGAAGGCGTGGACGCGAACGGTCTTGACACCGTGCTCGGCAGCCATCTTGACCAGAGCCTCGACGTGGTTCATGTGAGAATGGACACCGCCAGGGCTCATAAGGCCCATGAGGTGGAGAGTCTTACCGTCAGCCTTGACGTCGTCCATAGCCTTGACAAAAACCTCGTTCTTGGCGATGGAGCCGTCCTTGATGGCGTTGTTGATGCGCGAAAGCTCCTGGAACACGATGCGTCCGGCACCGATGTTGAGGTGACCCACCTCGGAGTTACCCATCTGGCCGTCGGGAAGGCCCACGTCCTCGCCCGAAGCGCCGAGCGTGGTGTGGGGGTACTTCTCGTACAGGCTATCAAGGAAGGGCGTCTTGGCAGCGGCGACGGCGTTCTCGCCATCGGCCGGAGCAAGGCCGCAACCATCCATGATGATCAGGAGTGCAGGAAGATGACGCTGTGCCATATGTCCTACTCGCCTGCCTTGACGACCATAGAGGCGAAGTCGGCAGCCTTGAGCGAAGCGCCGCCCACGAGGGCGCCGTCAACGTCGGGCTTGGCGACGAGCTCGGCAATGTTGCCGGGCTTGGCGGAACCGCCGTAGAGAACGCGGATGCCGTTGGCGAGCTCCTCGCCGAACATCTCCTTGAGGGTCTCACGGATAGCGCCGCAGACCTCCTGAGCGTCCTCGGCGGTAGCGGTCTTGCCGGTGCCGATGGCCCAGATGGGCTCGTAGGCGACGACGACCTGCTTGGGGCAGGTGATCTCAAGACCAGCAAGGCCGGCCTTGACCTGGTTCACGACGTGCTCGACATAGGTGCCAGCCTCGCGGACCTCGAGGGACTCGCCGCAGCAGAAGACGGGAACAAGACCGGCGGCAACGAGAGCCTTGGCCTTCTTGTTCTGGTCCTCGTCGGTCTCATGGAAGTAGTCACGACGCTCGGAGTGACCGATGATGCAGTAAGTGCAGCCAGCGGACTTGAGCATGTCGCAAGAGGACTCACCGGTGAAGGCACCCTTGGCCTCCCAGTACACGTTCTGTGCACCGAGGGCGATGGGGGCAGCCTGAATGCGGTCATGAACCGTGGTGATGTCGATGGTCGGAGGGCAGACGAGCACCTCGACGCCAGCCGGAACCTCGGGCAGAGCCTGAGCCAGCTCGTCGGCGAGCTTGGCAGCCTCGGCGACGTCGTTGTTCATCTTCCAGTTACCAGCGATAAGAAGGGTGCGATTAGGCATCGAGAAGCGCCTCCACTCCGGGCAGGGCCTTACCCTCAACGAGCTCCATGGAAGCGCCACCACCGGTGGAGATCCAGCTCATCTTGTCGGCCAGGTTGAACTTGTTGACAGCTGCGACAGAGTCGCCACCGCCGATGATCGAGGTGCAGTCAGCCTCGGCGACAGCCTCGGCGATAGCCTGGGTGCCGTGAGCGAAGTTGTCGAACTCGAAGACGCCCATGGGGCCATTCCAGAACACGGTCTTGGCGCCCTTGACGGCCTCGGCGTAGAGCTCCTCGGTCTTGGGGCCGATATCCATGCCCTCACGGTCGTCGGGGATAGCGTCGGAAGCGACAACCTCGGGGACAGCGTCCTCGCCAAAGTGATCGGCAACACGGTTGTCGATGGGGAGCAGGATCTTAACGCCCTTCTCCTCGGCCTTCTTGAGCATCTCGCCAGCGCGCTCGACCCAGTCCTCTTCCTTGAGGGACTGACCGACGGACAGGCCCTGAGCCAGGAAGAAGGTGTAGGCCATGCCGCCACCGATGATCAGGGTGTCAGCAGAATCGATGAGGTGATCGAGAACGCCGATCTTGGAGGAAACCTTGGAACCGCCGACGATGGCGACGAAGGGGCGCTCGGGCTCGGCGAAGATGCCGGTCAGCGTGTCGACCTCCTTCTCGAGCAGGAAGCCGGCGACGGCAGGCAGGTAAGCGGCGGGGCCCACGACGGAACCCTGGGCGCGGTGAGCGGTGCCGAAAGCATCGAGAACGAAGACGTCACCATAGGAAGCGAGCTTCTTGGCGATCTCGGGATCGTTCTTCTTCTCACGCTTATCGAAGCGGACGTTCTCGAGAACGAGAACCTTGCCCGGCTCGACGGCGGCGACAGCCTCGGCAGCCTTCTCGCCGTAGGTGTCGGCAACAAAGGCAACGTCAAGACCAGAGAGCTCGGCGAGCTTCTTGGCGACGGGCTCGAGGGACAGCTCGGGCTGGAAGCCGGTGCCCTCGGGACGGCCGAGGTGGCTCATGAGGATGACGCGAGCGTTGTGCTCAACGAGGTAGTTGATGGTGGGCAGGGCAGCCTTGATACGGGTGGTGTCGCCAACGACGCCATCCTTGATAGGCACGTTAAAGTCAACGCGGACGAGAACGCGCTTTCCGTCGACATCGATGTCGCGGACGGTCTTCTTGGTAAAGGCCATGTTTGCTTCTACCTTTCGTACGTGTCTGCCTCCCATTACGGCAGACGATTTCTTATAAAAAGGGCGCGACCCTAGGGTGTAAGCCCTATAAGGCCGCGCCCTTCTTTAGACGCTCAACGAGCTATTCGCTAAAAGCTAAATTAAGCAACGAACTTCTCGAAGTACTTGATGGTGCGGACCATCTGAGAGGTGTAGGAGTTCTCGTTGTCGTACCAAGAGGTGACCTGAACGAGGGTCTGGCCGTTGCCGAGGTCAGAGCACATGGTCTGAGTGGCGTCGAAGATGGAGCCGTGGGTCTCGCCGATGATGTCGGTGGAGACGATGTCGTCCTCGTTGTAACCGAAGGTCTCGGAGATGGTGGCAGCGTAGGCCTTCATAGCAGCGTTGACCTCGTCGACGGTGACCTTCTTGTCAACGACAGCGTAGAGGTTGGTGATGGAGCCGGTCGGCGTCGGGACGCGCTGAGCGGCACCGATGAGCTTACCGTTGAGCTCGGGGAGAACCAGGCCGATAGCCTTGGCAGCACCGGTGGTGTTGGGGACGATGTTGACGGCGCAGGCGCGGCTACGACGCTTGTTGCCCTTGCGCTGCGGGCCGTCGAGCGGCATCTGGTCGCCAGTCCAGGCGTGAATGGTGGTCATGATGCCGGACACGATGGGAGCGAAGTCGTTCAGACCCTTGGCCATCGGGGCGAGGCAGTTGGTGGTGCAGGAAGCAGCGGAGATGATGTTGTCCTCAGCGGTCAGCGTCTCATGGTTGACGTTGTACACGATGGTGGGCAGATCGCTGCCAGCCGGAGCGGAGATGACGACCTTCTTGGCGCCAGCGTTAATGTGGGCCTGAGCCTTAGCCTTGCTGGTGTAGAAGCCGGTGCACTCGAGAACGACGTCAACGTCGAGGTCGCCCCAAGGCAGGTTGTTGGCGTCGGCCTCCTTGTAGATCTTGATCTCCTTGCCGTCAACGGTGATGGAATCCTCGCCAGCAACGACCTCGTGATCGCGAGCGTAGTTGCCCTGCGTGGAGTCGTACTTCAGCAGGTAAGCGAGCATATCGGGAGAGGTGAGGTCGTTGATAGCGACGATCTCGGAGCCCTCATGACCGAACATCTGACGGAAAGCCAGACGACCGATGCGACCGAAGCCGTTAATAGCAACCTTTACTGCCATTGTGTCTCCTTTCGTAAGGCCCCCGCGAGCTACAGCGCCCGCCGTTGAGGCCCACAAACTAACCACTCGCCTAATATACCTTTTTTTTGACTTGAATTTCACGAGAATGCTCGAAATTGAAAATCAAATTTACGTTAAAACGTTTTAAAGACTAAAATAGCAGTTAAATCCATATATAAGTCGATACTTCAAACTACCTGTTTGCTTCAATGAGCTTTTCAAGCCGTAAAACACGATGGTAGAGGGCTGACTTCGACAAGGGAGGGTCAGCCATCTCCCCCAAATCACGCAGTGACAGATCGGGGTAGCGCTCGCGCAGGTCGCAAAAGACCGCCAAGGCATCCGGAAGCGCATCGCGAAGGCCACGCTGCTCGAGCTCATCGATAAGCGCAAGCTGATGCTGGGCGGCACCGGCGCTTCTGGTCTGGTTGGCGAGCTCGGCGTTCACGCGACGGTTTACGTCGTTCTTAACCAATTTGACCGCGCGCGCTTCCTCGATCTCGGCAACGCTGCGCTTGGCGCCGACCAGCTTTAGGAGCTGCTCGATCTCCTCGGCGCTCTTAATGTACACGGCATATGACCCCCGCCGCGCATTAACACGAGCATGGACCCCAATCTGCTCCAACAGATCGCAAAGCCCCTTGGCATATTGCTCGCCCTGCACCGCGATCTCCAAATGAAAATCGCCGCGTGGATCGGCCACGAAGCCGCCCGCGATGAGCGCGCCGCGGATATAGGCAAGCCTGCAGCAGGGACGGGCAACGATATGTCGGGGCACGCCGGCGACAAGTCCTCCCCTACGGTCGAGGATACCCAGCAGAACCAAGGCCTTATCCAGGTCTGGCTGATCAGGCAAGGTGATGAGGTAGTTTCGAACCTTATGCAATACAGATTTACGGACGGTGAACTCCGTTTTGAGCTTAAGGATACGATGCGTCAACGTGATCATCGTGCGCGCGACGGCTCCCGTCTCAGTCGCAACTGTCAAACGATACCGCCCAGAGCCGGTAAGCGAGAGCGTACCGCTCACGCGCGTGAGGGCGGCAAGCGTCGACAAGTCGCAGTATTCACATTCGGGTTCGCAGCGCGCAAGCTCGTCACGCACCTCGGCGGTAAACGACATGCAGGCCTATGCCTTCGTGTTGGCGCGCGACAGGTCGCGGTGGGAGATGCTCACATGATACTGAGCGCCTTCAAGGTAACGGGCCGTGGCCTCGGCAATGGCAACGCTGCGGTGCTGGCCGCCCGTGCAGCCGATGGCGATAGAAAGCTGCGGCTTACCCTCCGCGATATAGCCCGGCATCACCGTATCGAGCAGCTGTGTCCAAGCCTTCCAAAACTCCTGCGTCTTGGGATGGTCCAGAACAAAATCGGAGACCTTTTTATCGAGACCGGTCATCGTGCGCATCTCGGGATCGTAGAACGGATTAGGCAGGAAGCGGACGTCGATCATAATGTCCGCCTCGACGGGCATGCCGTGCTTAAAGCCAAACGAGAACACGTGGACGTCCATGAGCTGCTGGTCGGACAGCTCGGAAAATGCCATACGTAGCTTGTTGCGCAGCGCAGAGGTGCGCAGACGGCTCGTGTCGATAATCATATCGGCTCGGTCGCGCACGCCCTGAAGCTGAAGGCGCTCGCGCTGAATGGCATCGGCCGTAGTCTCCCCCGGCTTGGCAATGGGATGACGGCGGCGATTTTCGCTGTAGCGACGAATCAGCACCTCGTCAGAAGCCTCCAGGAACACGATGTCGCAGCTCATCTCGCGCTCCTCGAGTGCGGCGACCGCATCGAGCAACTCGTCAAACAGTCCCTGGCTACGCAAATCGCAGGTGACGGCGAGATGCCTGCCCACGCCCGTATTGATACCGACGAGCTCGGCAAGCTGGGCGATGAGACGCGGAGGCAGGTTATCGATGCAAAAATAGCCCATGTCCTCGAACACGTGCATGGCCTGTGTGCGGCCCGATCCGGACATTCCGGTGATGATGACGATATCGGGGATGCGCTCCGAGCGCTCCGCCGCATCCATGGCATCTCCCTTTTGCATGTGCTGCCTCCCGAAAACAAGCGCGGGACCCAGCAACCCGGATCCCGCGCGGTCAATTGCCTATATTGAGTATACCGCCCCGAGCGGATACGAGGCCTGTCTTACGCCTCAAGCGCAGCCTTGAACCAACTCGTAATACTCGTGGGGTGCGTGATGGCGGTGCCGACGACAACGGCCCAGGCGCCAGCATCGATCGCGGCGCGAGCCTCCTCGGGCGTGTGCACGCGGCCCTCGCAGATGATGGGAAGACCGGGGAATTCCTCGGTCGCCTGACGCAGGAGCGGCAGGTCGGGGCCATCGGCCATGGTGCAGTCGATGGCAGCGACACCGTGAGAAAGCGTGGTGGATACCAGGTCGAAGCCCATATCAACCGCACGGCGAATATCCTCGATGGTGGCACAATCCGCCATCAGGAGCACACCCTCCTCGTGCAGCGGACGGAAGGTATCCTCGACCGTCTTGCCATCGGGGCGCGGACGATCGGTGGCGTCGATCGCCACGATATCGGCACCGGCAGCAACGCAGGCGCGAGCGTGACGCAGCGTCGGCGTGATGTAAACGCCCTCGTGCCCATCCTTCCACAGGCCGATGACGGGAACCTCACAGCGACCCTTAATGGCGGCAATGTCGGCAAGGCCCTGGCAGCGAATGGCGGCGGCGCCGCCGAGCTCGCAAGCGCGAGACATTTGAGCCATGGTCTCGGGCGTACGAAGCGGCTCGCCCATATACGCCTGAACGCTCACGACGAGCTTGCCCTTCAGGGACTGGATCAAAGGATCAACGGTCATGTTCGACTCAACCTTTCTCAAAACAGCCTTCTGAGACACCGCACCTTGACGTTCAAACCGTCGCTCGCGTACCGAAGTACGCTTCGCTCCTCTTTCACGTCAATCTGCGGCACCTCAGAAGGCGCACTTGGTAGTTATGTTTACTTCAACGATGCAAGAAGGTGTTCGGCGGCACCGATGAGCGGAGCATCGCCCTCCAGAGAACCGATGAGGATCGGCGTGTCCTGAAGCGGGTCGAGCGCCTGGCTGGCATAGCCCTCGTGCACCGAATCCTTCCACGTCTGCGAACGCCAATCGGGACCTTGGTGAATCACGCCGCCCGAAAGCACGATGACCTCAGGGTCCAGGATGTTAGCGAGCGAGCCCAAGCTGGCCCCCAGCGCAAAGCCGGCGTCATGGATGACCTCGGTCGCCTTTGCGTCGCCCGCACGGCACAGATCGTTCACATCGCGACCGACCGAAGGACGGCTGGGGTCGACGCGGCCAAAACGCTCATCGTACATTCGACCAATGGAAGTGCCCGAGGCTACCGACTCAAGATGGCCAGAACGCCCGCAGGCGCAGGGAATGCCGGCGGCAGCCGAGCACTCGATGTGGCCCATATGGCCGGCAGCACCATGGAAACCCTGCATCACGCGGCCGTTCTCGACATATGCGCCGCCGATGCCCGTACCGATGCCAAGACACAAGACGGAGAACTTGCCCTTGCCGACGCCCCAGTGGGCCTCGCCCAGAGCATGAGCCTGCACGTCGCCTACAACGGCAACGGGAAGACCGAGGTCCTCGCGCAGGCGCGGCCCCAACTGAACGCCGGACCAGCCGGGCATGATCTCGTTGGCATACGCGATGGCGCCCGTCTTGGGATCGACGACGCCGGCGGCACCGATACCGACGCCAAGGACCTCGACATCGGGATTCGCCTCGAGAGCAGCCTTGATGGACGCCTCGATACGCTGGAAGACGGCCTCGCCGCCCTCCTGGGCCTCGGTAGGAACCTCGGCCTCAAAAACGGGATGGGGCACACTACCGTCAGCCGGGTACTCCATGATGGCAGTCGCGATCTTAGTTCCGCCGATATCGACAGAGCAGACGTACTTGTTCTCCATGTCGCTCTCCTTAGGAGATAAAAAACAACTACAGGAAATGCGCCGTCAGGCTAGCCGTCACAGCGCGGTAAAGGTTTTCCAGATGCCCGAGATCGCCGAGAAACCGTGTGGCCATTGACCTAATGGGTCATGGCCGCACGGTTGAACGGCGAGGTCGGGTGCCCGGGGAAGCTTTACAGGAGACCGTTGTCCTGGAGGACCTTTTTAATCGCCTCGACGTTCTCGCCGGTCATGGCCTTCACCGGGCGCGGCATGGTCGGGCTGTCGAAGATACCCATGAGGTTCATAGCGGTCTTGAAGGCGCCGACGCCACCGGCATAACCCTGGACGCCCGAGGTGACATCCCAGATGTGCGAAATCTCATTGAGGCGATCCTGCTCGGCCTTGACGGTAGCCCAGTCACCAGCCTGAGCGGCCTTCCACTGACGCACGTAGCCCTCGGGCTCAACGTTGGCGAGACCCGGGACGGAACCGTCGGCGCCACCGAGGTAAGCGCCGTCGACAACAACCTCGTGACCGGTGAGGATGCTCATCGGATGGCCGTTCTTCTCGTTCTCCTGAACGAGGTAACGGAACGAGATGTCATCACCCGAGGAATCCTTGACGCCGGCCAGAACGCCCTCGGCGCCGAGCTTGGCAAGGAGCTTCCAAGGGAGCTTGGTATGAACGCAGACGGGAATGTCATAGGCAAAGATGGGCAGGTCGAGTTCCTCGTGCAGGATGCGGAAATGCTCCTCGACCTCGGTCATGCCCTGCAGGGCATAGAACGGGCAGGTGGCGACGAGGGCATCGGCGCCCAGCTCCTGAGCGACCTTGCCGTGCTCGATCATGCGCTCGGTCTCGGTATCGATGATGCCGACCAGAACAGGCACGCGGTGGTCGACGATACGGACGGCCTCGGCGATAATCTGGCGACGGCGCTCGTCGGTGGAGAAAACGACCTCGCCCGAGGATCCCAGGAAGAACAGTCCATCGACGCCGGCGTCGATCATGCGGTTGATGCTGCGCTCAAAGGAGACAACATCGAGCTGGTGATCTTCGGTATCGGGAACAACGACGGGAGGGATAACGCCGGTGAATTTCTGAGTTGCCACAAGAATCTCCTTAGTTGTCTGGCGGGCGGCCCTGTGCCACCCACTCTTGTTGGCAGTGTCCAGGCCGCCTAGGCCAAAGAACACGGATAGAACGTTTGGTTAAAAAAGTCGACGACTTCGTTTTCGAACGCATTGATGCGCTCATGAGCGTATTTGGCATAGATGATATGCCTCCGGTCGCACTCCAGACCGTTGAATACGGCAAACTGATCCTTGGGATCGCTCACGGTATCCATAAGCGATGTGCCCATGAGCACCGATCCGCGCACCCGAGACGACAGCGCCTCGAGGCCGCCAGGAAGCGGATTGGCAACCGCCGTGCAGGCGAGGCCCCGCTCGTCCAGAGCAGAAACCGCCAGCGCGACTCCGCCGCCAAGACCCTCGCCCCATGCAAAGATGCGGTCGGGGTCCATGCCATCAAGATTGCGCGCCACCTTCGCCAGCGCGCAACCCCAACGGACGCGCTCGACAAAAGCGGGCGAAGCAATCCCCCGCCGCAGGTCGTCCGCACCAGCAACATCGTCATCCAGCGCGAGGACGGCATACCCCATGGCGGCAAATCTCGTCATGTGATGCCAGCCGCGCACAGGCCGATCGATGTCGTGGAACATCAGGCACAACGGCACGCGCTCAGATACTCGGGCACGATCGACAGGCTCGATCAAACGAGCGTGAATCGCATCGTCACCGAGCTCAAAGGAGACCTCCGAGTAACGGGCGCAGGGGTTAACAAAGTCAATCGCCGTAATGGCCAGGCCTTGAATCTCAAGATTCGAAGCGCATGTCTCTAAATCAGAAACATCTGCTTGGACATCACCGCGCCAGTCCCGATATTCTGCAAGCCTTGACGAAACCGTTCCAGGAATTCCCACAAGCCCGGGGACAATCAGCTCGTCAACATTGCTCCCGCACTTAAACATGAGCCTCCCCTCCCTTGCAGAAAAACGGAATGATCAAATCGTCAAAATCCTGAATCTCCTCGTGGCCAAAGCCTTCAAAGAACTCATGACGCTTTTCGCAGGTCAGGTTGTTATAGACCGCAAACTGCGTCGCTGGCGGACAGACGATATCGGCTGTGCCGGTGCCAAACAGCACGGGGCATTTGACCATAGGGGCAAAGTTCTTGGAATCGAAGTACGCCAGCTTGGCATAGGCTTCGTCAATACGAGTCGAGTCCTCGTCAAACCAGCGAGACCAATAGCGCAGGCCCTCGTAGGCAATGTCGTCGGCATCCAAATCCCAGACCAGGCGGAAATCTGACAGGAAGGGATAGAGGATGGCGGCACGATTGATAAGCTCGCTGTTAAGCGCACAGGTCGCAATGCCCAAACCGCCGCCCTGCGACGCGCCGTTCACAAACACACGGGAAAGATCGATGCCCTCGAGCTCGCGAACGATGCGGCACAGGATGCGAATATCTTGGTGCAAGCGGACATAGTAGAGGTTGGCCGGGTCGCCGTCGATACCGGCGACGATATGACCGGCAACCGTTGTGCCCTCAAATCCACCAATGTCCTCGGAGGGACCTCCTTGGCCGGGGCAGTCGAGGGCGATGAGTGCCATGCCCATGCCCGCAAACGACGCCTGCTCAAACCAGCTGCGGCTTGCACCCGGATACCCATGGAACTGAAGTACCAATGGCACGGGCTCGTCCGAGACAGGTTTAAGGTATTTGGCATGCAGGCGCGCGCCACACATGCCGGTATACCAGAGGTCGAAAAGCTGGCAGGTCGCGGCATCGGCGACCGATGCCGTCTCGATCGCATAGTCAAGCCCGACGGCGTCGGCCTCGGCCATGCGATCCTTCCAAAAGAGATCGAAATCTGATGGACGGGGCATGGCGCCTCGGTATTCACCAAATTGATGTTGTAGCTCCTGAGCACTTGGCATGGCTCGTGAACCCAACCTTTCGAAATCGCAACGGAGGTGCGCCCGGCAAGGGAACCGGGCGCACGGGAGGAAAGCGAGGCTACTCGCCGAGCTTGGGGTGCAGCAGCGACGGCGCAGCGCCGAGCAGCATCTTGGTGTAGGGGTCCTGGGGGTGCTGGAAGACCTGCTTGGCCTCGCCCTGCTCGACGATCCTGCCGCCATTCATAACGATGATGTCGTCAGAGATATAGCGGACCGTCTGGATGTCATGGCTGATGAACACCATGGCCAGGCCGAGCTCCTTCTTAAGGTCGGTCAACAGGTTCAGAATCTGCGCGCGGACCGAAACGTCCAGAGCCGAGGTGGGCTCGTCGGCGATGATGGCATCGGGGTTCAGCGACAGGGCACGGGCAATTGCGACGCGCTGGCGCTGGCCGCCCGAAAGCTGGCCGGGAAGAACCTCGGCAGCGGAGCTGGGCAGACCGGTGAGCTCCAAGAGTTCCTTGACGCGCTTCTCCTGCTCGGCCTCGGTACCCAGGTTGTGGACGCGCATGGGGTCGAGCAGCTGCTCGCGAACGACCATGCGGGGGTTGAGCGCCGTGGCCGGGTTCTGGAACACGACCGAGATGACGCGCCCCATGTGGCGACGGTCCTCGGCGGTACGTTTGGTAACGTCCTTGCCCTTAAAGTAGACCTTGCCGCTCGTGGGGGCCTGCAGGCCGCACATGACGTTGGCGGTGGTGGACTTACCGCAACCGGACTCGCCGACGATGCCGATCGTCTGACCGGGCATGAGCTTAATCGTTACACCCTGGACGGCGTGAACCAGGTTGGGGTGCAGAATCGAGCCGGTACGGGTCCTAAAGGTGACGTGGACGTCATCAAGGAAGATGATCGGCTCGACGCCGTTGACTGCGGTCTCGCTCATCTACATCACCTCCGCGTGAGGGGTCAAACCATTTGCCTTGAGCACCTCGTCGGGGAGCTCGGAATAGAAGTGCTCGGTGCCGGGCACGCGCTTGAAGACCGGACGGGTGTCCAGGCCAATACGCGGATGGCTCGAGCGGGGCGCGAAGCGATCGCCCTTGGGGAAATCGCGCGGGCTCGGAACGGCGCCGGGCACCTGGTGCAGGCGACCCGAACCGCTCTCGATGGACAGAACAGAACCCAGAAGACCGCGGGTGTACTCGTGGATCGGGTTGGTGAGCAGCTCCTTGGTGGGTGCCTGCTCGATAACCTGGCCAGCGTACATAACCGTGATGTTGTGGGCGACCTCGGCGACCAGCGCCAGGTCGTGCGAAACGAAGATCATGGCAAAGCCGAGCTTGGCCTGAAGATCGTTGAGCAGCTTGATGACCTGCTTCTGGACGGTAACGTCCAGAGCGGTCGTGGGTTCGTCGCAGATGACCAGCTTGGGGTCGCGGGTAAGGGCCATAGCGATCAGGACACGCTGACGCTGGCCGCCGGAAAGCTCGTGCGGATAGCTCTCGAGCGTGCGCTTGGGATCGAGGCCGACGAGCTCCAGGAGCTCCTCGGCGCTGCGGGTTCCGCCGCGCTTGGTGAGCTGCTTCATCTGGGCAGAGATGAGCATGGAGGGGTTGAGTGAGGACAGGGCGTCCTGATAGACCATAGCGATATCGGTACCGCGCAGGCCGAACCACTCCTTCTTGCTCATCTTGAGCAGGTCACGGCCCTCCCAGAGGACCTCGCCGGAAAGATGCTCGTCATCGTCGGTCAGGCCCATGATGGCCAGCGTGGTGATGGACTTACCGCAACCGGACTCGCCCACCAGGCCCATGGTCTGGCCAGGACGGACGTCAAAGTTGACATGGTCGACGACGTTGATATCACCGTGATGCTCAAACTGGATGCAGAAGTCACGGACCGAGAGAATCGGTTCGACAGACTCGTCGGGCACATGGCGATCATCACGCTTGAGCTCAACATCGCGCAGGGCGCCAAGGCGAGCGGAGAGGGACTGGGCCTGCTCCTTGTAGGCGCGAACGGGGTCGGAGACCAGCAGGTCGGCCTCGCGACGCTTGGAGGAATCGGTCGGATCCAGGGCGGCGGAGGGAGCAGCGGCCATGGCGTCGGTAATGCCCTCGGAGAGGATGTTGAGCGCCAGGCAGGTGATCATGATGGCCAGGCCCGGGAACAGCGCCTGCCACCAACGGCCAGCGAGCACGCCGCCGCGGGCGTCGGCGAGGATGTTGCCCCAGGTAGCGGTGGGCTCCTGGATACCAGCGCCGATGAAGGTCAGCGAGGCCTCGAAGATGATGGCGTCGGCGACCAGGGTAACGGTAAAGACCATGATCGGGGCGATGCAGTTACGCAGAACATGCTTGATCAAAATCCACGGAGCCTTGGCGCCGGAAACGATGACCGCGCGGACATAGTCCTCGCCGTACTCGGACACGATGTTGGCGCGTACGATACGGGCAATCTGCGGAGTGTACATAAAGCCGATGGCGAAGATGATCGACGGCACGGAGTTGCCCAGGATGGAGACGAAGACGGCCGCGAGGGCGATACCCGGGATGGACATGATGATGTCCAAGATACGCATGATCGTCTCGGAGACGGCCTTGCGCGAAACCGCTGCAAGGGCGCCCACGACCGAGCCGCAGACCAGAGCCATGGCGGTGGCGCCAAAGCCGATAATCAGCGAGTAACGACCACCGTAGAGCATACGCGACAGAATGTCGCGACCCTTATCGTCGGTACCGAAAATAAATCCGTTGCCGGGAGCCTGGCGAGCCGTAAAGATCTCGACCGGGCTATAGGGGGCAAGAAGGGGCGCCAGAATCGCAGTCAGGGCGACCAGGACCAGCACGACGGCGGCAATCTTAGAAGACAGCGTCATCTTCTTCCAGCCACCGAGCTTGAGCCCCTTGGAGGCAGCCTTCTCGAGCTGCTCGGTTTGCTTCTCTCGAATCTTTACCATAATCTACACCGTCCTGATGCGCGGATTGATGAGCAGGTAGAGCATGTCAACCACGATGTTGATGATGATGAAGGCAAAAGCAACGACGATGACGACGCCCTGAACCAGGTTCGCCTCGTTGCCCTGAACGCCCTGCAGAATCGCGGTGCCCATGCCGGGGAGGTTGAAGATAACCTCGATGACGACGGCGCCGCCCATAAGGTAACCGATCTTAAGACCGAGGGTGGTGACCGGGGTGATCAGCGCATTGCGAAGAACGTTGATGCCGACGACGACCTTCTCGGGAACGCCGGCGCCGCGAGCCATACGGACATAATCCTTGTCGAGCTCCTCGACCATGGCGGTACGCACGATACGAGTCATCTGGCCCGTCAGCGGAAATGCCAAGGCGATAGCGGGCATGATCATACGTCCCAGATAGCCAACCGGATTCGTGGTGAAGTGAGGCAGAGCACCCGATGCCGGGAGCACCTTAAGGTAGGAAGAGAACAGCAGGATCAACAGAACGGCAAGCCAGAACGACGGGGTTGCCAAGCCGGCGATGGAAAAGACGCGGATCACTTGGTCCGGCCATTTGTCGCGATACAGTGCCGCGATGACGCCGAGCAAAAACGAAACGACCGCACCGATAGCAAGACCGATAAAGGTCAGCTGCATCGTGACGGGCAGGGCCGTGGAGATGCGCTTGGCAACGGAGTTGCGAGCAGCACCATAGGTGCCCATGTCGCCATGGATCAGATCGCCCATATAGCGCACGTAGCGCACGGGCCAGGGGTCGTCCAGACCATACTTCTCATGGTACTCGGCAACCGCCTCGGGCGAGGCACCGTCACCCAACGCCGTGTAGGCGGGGTCGGTCTTGGAGAACGACATAAGGAAGAACACCAGGACGGTGACGCCCAATGCCATGATCGGCAGCGCCACAAGACGCCTTCCAATCAAACGTAGCAAGTTGTTCACGTTCTCTCCCCTTTCTTTTGTCGGTAGGACCAACTGGTATATGAGTACGGATACTCATTACAAGACCCGAGCGACATCGTTGCCGCCCGGGTCTTTGTTTCAACTATGAGGATACGGTCCCAACGACCGACATCCTGCATACAGACTCAAGCGAGTCTTACGCCTTGACGGTCGCAACGCCCCTGAAGGACATGCTCGTCGTGCCGATGCCCTTGAAGCCATCGAGAGCCTCGCCGTTGGGCGCAGTGGACGGATCGTCCCAGGAAGCGGAGACGGTCTTGACGTGAACAACAGGGTACAGAACGGCGTTGTCGGCAATGATGTCGAAGCACTCGTTCCACTTCTTCTGCTGCTCGTCGCCCTCGGCGGCAAGAGCCTCGTCCATGAGGCCGTGGAGCTTCTGCCACTCAGCGGACTCCTTCCACGGGCAACGGGTCTGCATCCAGACGTTGTCGCCGTACCACCAGTTGAGCAGCAGGTCGGGGTCGGCGCCGAAGCAGGAAGGATCGCCAGGGGCAAGGAGGATATCGTAGGCCTCGCCGCCGTCGATGGCAGCGTAAGTGGCCGGCGAGGTATCGGTCTGGATGGTCACATCGAAGCCGAGAGCGTCGAGGTCGTTCTTGACCTGGGCGGCCATGCCCTTAATCTGCTCGTTGTCGGTGGTGCGCAGGGTGATGGCACCCGGGGTGATGCCAGACTCCTCGATGAGCTTCTTAGCCTTCTTGGCGTCGGTCTTGTACACCGTGGAGGCCTCATGATAGTTGGTGAAGCTCTTGGGCAGGTAGCAGCTGGCAGCGGTGGCAAGGCCGGCGAAGGTGTTGCTGACCATCTTCTCGGTGTCGAGCGCATACATGACAGCCTGACGGACCTTGACGTTGTTCCAAGGCTCCTTGGCGACGTTGAACATGATGAAGCGGGTGCCGAAACCCTGAACGTTATCGATCTTGCAGCCGGCGCTCTCGAGCTGGTCGACGGCGTCAGCG
The DNA here is from genome assembly GCA_052344885.1 of Collinsella aerofaciens. GTDB lineage: Bacteria > Actinomycetota > Coriobacteriia > Coriobacteriales > Coriobacteriaceae > Collinsella > Collinsella aerofaciens_CC. The sequence goes on along the minus strand of DAWDYI010000013.1, from coordinate 18,363 downwards.
GTAACGAGCTCCATAACGAGCGTGGAGCCCTCCTGCTGAGCGGTAACGCGAGCGGTGGGGTCGGTCAGGATGCTGTACTGGATCTTCTTATCCTCGGCAGCATACTCACCGTTGTACTCGGGGTTGGGAACCAAGGTGATCTCGGTATCGGAGATAGAGTCGTACATCCAGGGGCCGGAACCGATCGGCTGCTTGGCGCGATCCTCCTCGGTCTGGGTGGCCGGGGTAACGCGGACGATGGCCAGACGATCCTTGAGCAGGGAGAAGTTGGGGACCTTAGTCTTGACCGTCACGGTGCTGGCGTCCTTGGCCTCGATGGACTCGAAGGGCTGGAAGAACGGAGCATAGGTAGCGGAAGCGGCGCAAGCGGTGTAGGAGGCAACGACATCGTCAGCGGTGACCTCGGTGCCATCGGAGAACTTGGCGCCCTTGCGGATGGTGACCTCGAAAGTGGTGTCGTCCACAGACTTGGGATCGTCGGTGGCGAGCTCGTTGAAGGTGCTGTAGTCGTGGTAATCGATGCCGTAGAGGCCCTCGACGACGTGCCAGTTAGCACCCAGGCCCACAGCGGAGCCAGTGCTGGCGGGATCGAAGCTGGACGGAGCGTAAGCGGAACCAGCGGTGATCACGCCGCCGCCACGGTTGGCGGAATCGGTGGAGCCGGAAGCGGAACCCTCGTCGCTAGAGCTGCCACCGCAGCCAGTGAGACCAAGGCCGGCGACAGCAGCGACGCTGCCGGTGAGGCCGAGGAACGAACGCCTGGACATACCCTTGTTGATGATGGCCATGTCTTCTCCTATCAATAGAGAATCTTACTCGGGAGCACCTAGACGTGCCCCCGCGCAACTTGCGGACGATATATACCTTACCTACCGACGAACCCAACTGAGGTGCCGCGCTCGGCGACCGATACATACATACGCTTGAACGGTATTTACTACCGTTCACCGAATTCATTGACAAATGATTCGCCAGACAGTATGTATCGGCGAGGTGAGATATCAGTCTTCGTCAACCCGCAGGATAGCAGGGTTTTCGCTTGGGTTAGTCAAACGTTTTAGCGTTAATAAAACCCGAAACCAGCAGGCAATCATGGCGAAATAAATGGTTGAAAATCGCGCAATCATGTATATCAGTTGTTTAGGCTCGTGTTTAGCTATCGGAATGGCCAGCCGCCGCCTCGGCGCGCTCGGCATTCCATGCAACGAGCGCCTCGTGGACCGCCTTGGCAACATCGGCAGGTATGCCGCGAACTTCCGCGATCTCTTGCTCGCTCGCCGCGCGCAAACGCTTCATCGAGCCAAAATGGCGCATAAGGGCACGTTTTCTGGTGGGTCCCACGCCCGGAACGTCATCGAGTACCGAAACCGTCATGGCTTTATCGCGCAACTCACGGTGGAACGTGATGGCAAATCGGTGGGACTCATCGCGTACCTGTTTAATTAGATAGAGCGAAGCAGACCCGGTCGGCAGCACGACAGGAGTCTCGTCCCAAGGCACAAAAACTTCCTCGTCGGCCTTCGCCAAGCCACAAACTGGTATATCGAGCCCAAGAGTCTCAAGTTGCTTGATCGCAGCGGTCAATTGCGGCTTACCGCCATCGACAACGAGCAAATCGGGGCGCGAGCCAAAGCGCTCGTCGGCCATGCGCTCGGGAGCATAGCGTCGTCCCAAAACCTCGGACATCGACACGAAGTCGTTTGCCTCGTCCAATTCGGCCTGAATTTTAAAACGACGGTACTGGCTCTTGTCGGCGCGCCCGTTGGTAAACACCACCATCGAGGCGACCGTAAAGGTGCCATGCAGTGTAGAGATATCGAAGCACTCGATACGCAACGGCGGCGATGGCAGCGCCAACGCACTTTCGAGCTCCAGGAGCGCTTGATTGGTGCGGTCGTCAGCGTACCCCGTTCGCATCATGTAGCGCATGAGGGCATGGCGCGCATTTTTGGATGCCATATCGAGCAGACGGTACTTTTCGCCACGCTGCGGCCTATGGAGATGGCAGGAACGCTCACGCTTGCCCGCAAGCCACTCCCCCAGCGCCTCCGCATCCTCAAGCTCGACGGAAAGGTTGACCTCAGCTGGAATATCAGCCGTCTCGTCGTAATAGCGCTTAAGAAAGCCCGACTGGAGCTCTTCCTCGTCAACATCAAGACCCTTGTCGAGAATGAACTCGCAGGTGCGAACTGTTCGGCCCTCGCGAACGACGAAGACGCAAGCGGCGGAGATGGTCTCCTCGCGATAGAACCCGATGACATCGATATCGACACTGGAGGGAAAAACGACTTGCTGACGATCGTCCAGACCCCTGATGACCTCCAAACGACGTTTGACGCGTGCCGCGCGCTCAAAGTCGAGCGCCTCGGCGGCATCCGTCATCTCGGAGGTCAGCTCATCGACGACATCCTTGCGATGGCCCGACAAAAAACGCTCGACACGCTTGACGTTCTTGGCATAGTCTGCCGGGGAAATCGCGCCGACACACGCACCCGGGCCGCGCCCGACATGGTAGTCAAAGCAGGGACGCCCGTTTTGTGCGCAAATCATATTGACGATGTCTTCCTCGCCCTTGTGGGACTCGATGGTACGGCGACAACGACGCCACTCCGCACAGGATGCAGAGCAGATGGGGATAACCTTGCGCAGCGTATCTATCGTCTCACGTGCCGCACGGCTATCGGTATAGGGTCCAAAATAGCGCGTTCCCGGCTTATGACGCTCACGCGTGTATTTGATCGCGGGATACAGGTCGCCCTTTGTAATGGCGATAAAGGGGTAGCTCTTGTCATCCTTGAGGTCGACGTTAAAGTACGGATGGTACTGGCCGATCAGGTTGCGCTCGAGTACAAGCGCCTCATGCTCGGTTTCGACAACGATGTAGTCAAAGCTCGCCACCAGCTGCATCATCAGCGGGATCTTTTGACGCTCATCCTGCAGTGTCACGTATTGACGCATGCGGGCGCGCAGGTTTTTCGCCTTGCCCACGTAGATGACATCGCCCTTGGCATCCTTCCAAAGGTAGCATCCGGGCTGTGTGGGAACGCGCGAAACCTGCTCGGCAAGCGTTGGTATGTTGTCGTGACCGGCCACGCGCACCTACTTGCGACGAAGCAGCGCCGAGACCTCGGGCATCTTAAGGACGACGGCAAGGCCAAAGGTAACAACAAGCGAGGCGACACCCGCAACGCAAACGTAGCCAAGAGTAATCAGAATCGAGCCGCCAAGTGCCCCGACAAAGTGTTCAAGCGCCCACATGACGCCGGCGCCTGCGGCAGCACCTAGGCCACCGAGCAAAAGGCCAAAGAAACCGCCATGTAGGATAGATTTGACCTGAAGGCCACGCAGGCGACGACGCAGCCACCACAGCGAACAGCCGACCAAGATCACGTAGTCGACGACATACGAAAGCGCGATTGCCGGCATACCGAAGCCCAGCACAACGCCAAACAGCAGAACCGAGCCGGCCTGGCCGATGGCGGAATACAGGCAATAGCGGCTATAGGGCTTCATGTCGAGCAAGGCAGAGAAGCTCTTCTGCATCAACACGACCACGCCGTAGAGCGGCAGCGAGAGCGCCAGGTAGACAAGGTACTCGGACACCAGCGCCACGCCGGATTCATCGAACTTGCCAGCACAGTAGATCATATTGAGCGGACGTGCGAAGACAATCAGGTACAGTGCGAACGGAATCAGGAAGAACAGCATCTGGGCGACGCCACGCGAAATGCCCGTGCGAACGCTGTCGTAATCCTTCTCCTGTGCGTCATGAGAGAGCTCGGTATAGAGCGCCGTCGAAAGCGAGGCGGCAATCAGCGCGTAGGGCAGCGTGTACCACAGGCGCGCATAGGAAATGACGGAAGGACCCGTCTCGGGCTGGACCACCAGCGCGGCAGCGTTGGTGATAGAAGTCGAGACAAACATGCACACCGTGGCGAGCAGCGTCGGGATACCGAGCGCAATCGTCTGGCGCAGCGCGGGGTCCTTAAAGTCGATATGGATATGGGGATGCACGCCGTGCTTGCGAAGCGCGGGAATCTGACATGCCATCTGAACAAAGACACCGAGGGTCGTACCGGCCGCAATCAAGATGATGCCGGCACGTTCGCCAAACTGTGCGGACACGGGCGAAAAACCCATAAAGCTCGCAATGACGATCACATTGTTGAGGACCGGGGCAAACGTCGACCAGAAGTAGTCGCGGTGTGCGTTGAGAACGCCCGAGAACACCGAGCCCAAACCATAAAACAGAATCTGGATGGCAAAGAAACGGAACATGAACGCAGCGGTATCCATGCTGCCGCCGTCACCCGAAAGGAACGATTGCGTCCAGATAAAGCCCGGGGCGAACACGGTCCCCAGCAACGAAATGCCACCCAGCACCAAAAGCAGGATGCCGAGCAGGTTGCCCACGTACTCGTTCGAGGCCTCGCGACCCTGCTCACGCCTCACGCCCATGTACACGGGCAAAAACGCCGTCACGAGCATGCCACCCATCACGAGTTCGTAGAGCATATTGGGCAGGTTGTTGGCGACCTGATAGGAGGACGAGAGCAGCGACATGCCGATAGCGGCCGCCATTGCCCATGTGCGGATAAAACCGGTGACGCGAGACACGATGGTCAAGATGGTCATAAGCCCGGCGGAACGACCAACCGTGGAGTAGTCCGACGAGCCCATGTCGTCAGTGTCATCTCGCGACGAAGAAGCTTCGGATGAGGGTGTCTGAGGCACAGATTCTTTTGCAAAATGAGCTCCGCGCTTCAATTCTTCCTGCGGCATCGCTCAGTCCTCTCTCGTAATCGCGGCAACCGTCGCCCCGCAAAATGCAATTAAATCATCGGGTGCAAGCTCGAGCTGATAACCACGCTTGCCTCCCGAAATAAAAATGGTATCCCAAAGGACACATGTCTCATCAATGAGCGTCCGGTAGCGTTTTTTCATACCGACCGGGCTGCAGCCGCCGCGAACGTAGCCAGTCGCCGCAAGCAAATCCTTCACATGCATCATGGCCAAGGACTTCTCCCCCGCGGCACGCGCGGCGGACTTTAGATCGAGCTCGTCGGCAACAGGGATGCAGCACACGACGTAGTCGTTGGACGGTGTCACGCAGACCAAAGTCTTAAATCCTTGACCGGGCTCCTCGCCAAGCTGCTCCGAAATCGCGACCCCCAGGCCCACCGACTCATCACCATCGTCTTCGTACGTATGTAGAACATAGGAAATGCCGGCGCTTTCCAGCTCGCGCATCGCATTGGTTTTTGGCGTCTTTACAGCCTTTGCCATGACATATCCTTTCCCTCGCATTCGGACGCGAGGATTAAGTATATGTCCAATTCGGCTGCATACGTCACTTCGACACAGCAAGCGCCATCGAATCACAAGGAGTCGATGGCGCCCATAAACTGAATCGCCTATTTATTGAGCATCAAGTTGAGCCTGACGCTCCCGGTCGCGCCTGAGCAACGGCGCCAAAAACTTGCCCGTATAACTCTGCGGACAGTCCGCAACCTGCTCCGGTGTGCCCGAAACCACGACGGTTCCGCCGCCGTTACCGCCCTCGGGACCCATATCGATCAGGCGGTCGGCAACCTTGATGACATCAAGGTTGTGTTCAATCACCAGCACCGTGTTGCCCGCATCGACCAAGCGCTGCAGCACATCGAGCAGCTGGCGGACGTCCTCAAAATGAAGGCCGGTCGTCGGCTCGTCCAAAATATAGAACGTCTTGCCCGTCTGGCGTCGATGAAGCTCCTTGGCGAGTTTCACACGCTGCGCCTCGCCGCCCGAGAGCGTCGTGGCGGGCTGGCCCAGGCTCACGTAGCCCAAGCCTACATCGTACAGCGTCTGAAGCTTGCGCTTAATCTGCGGGATATTCCCAAAGAAAGCCAGTGCCTCGGCCACGCTCATGTCAAGTACGTCCGAGATGGTCTTGCCACGGTAAGTGACCTCGAGTGTCTCGCGGTTGTAGCGTTTACCGCCGCAAACTTCGCAGGGAACGTAGATATCGGGAAGGAAGTGCATCTCGATCTTGATCTGCCCGTCGCCCTTGCACGCCTCACAGCGCCCGCCACTCACATTAAAGGAGAAACGACCCGGCGAGTAGCCGCGCGCCTTCGACTCCGGCGTACTCGCAAACAGTGCGCGAAGATCATCCCACAGGCCGATATAGGTAGCAGGGTTGGAACGCGGCGTACGGCCAATCGGCGACTGGTCGATATCGATAACCTTATCGATACACTCAATGCCCTCGATTTTCTTATACGGACCCACAGGGCGCGTCGAGCGGTGAATGGCATTCGTAAGGGCAGGCGCAATGGTGTCGGTAACCAGGGAGCTCTTGCCCGATCCCGACACGCCGGTAACAACCGTAAGCGTACCAAACTCGATCTTGGCAGTAACGTTTTTGAGGTTGTTGGCTCGAGCGCCCGTAATTTTAAGGCAGCCGCGACCGGGCTTGCGCCGTTCATCAGGCACCCGAATCATTCGTTTGCCGGTCAGGTAAGCGCCCGTCATCGACTCAGGACACGCCATGATATCAGCAGGCGTTCCCGCCGCGACTACGTGCCCGCCGTTGACACCGGCGCCGGGCCCCATGTCGATCACGTAGTCGGCGGCACGGATTGTATCCTCGTCGTGTTCGACAACGATAACGGTATTGCCGATATCGCGCAGGCGCTCGAGCGTCTTAATCAGGCGCTCGTTGTCACGCTGATGAAGACCGATCGAGGGCTCGTCCAGAATATAGAGCACGCCCATGAGACCCGCGCCGATCTGCGTTGCCAGTCGAATACGCTGCGCCTCGCCACCGGAAAGCGTCGCCGAGGCACGATCGAGCGTCAGATAGTCGAGTCCAACATCGACCAGAAAACGCAAGCGCTCCAGGATTTCCTTGACGATACGGCCGCCGATAAACTGTTGGCGCTCGGTGAGTTCCAGGCCCTCAAAAAACTCGAGCGATTCACGGCACGACAGGCAACAAACCTCGTAAATGGACTTGCCGCCCACGGTGACGGCAAGCATCTCGGGACGCAGGCGAGCACCGTGACAGCTCGAGCACGGCTCCTCGCGAATGTACTTCTCCAGGCGCGCCTTGGTGTTCTCGTTCGTCGTCTCGGTATAGCGTTCGTACAGGATGTTGCGAACGCCCGAAAACTTGGTATCCCACTGGCTGCGACGCCCATCGAGCTTTTGATAGTCGACCGAAATCTTCGTGTCGCCCATGCCATCCAAAAACGCACGACGCACGCGAGGGGGCAAGTCCCCCCACGGCGTATCGGCGCTCACCTTAAAGTGTTTGCAGACCGCAGCAAAAATCTGCGGATAGTAGTTCGAATTGCCAAACAGGCTACCAAAGACTCCGTCGGCAATGGACTTCGAGGGATCCTCAATCAGCGCCTCGGCATCAACGGTTTTCTTAAAGCCCAGGCCGTCGCACTCAGGACATGCGCCATAGGGAGCGTTGAACGAAAAGTCGCGGGGTTGTAGGTCGTCGATGGAGTGCCCGTGCTCCGGGCATGCCAGAGCCAACGAATACTCCAGTAGCTCGCCCTCGGTCCCCTCGGGAGCATCGCGATCGGGCAGCATGTATACGTTCACATTACCGTGCGCCAAGGCAGTCGCCTGTTCAACAGACTCGGCGATACGGCCCAGAGAATTCTCACGGATCACGATGCGGTCGACTACGACCTCGATATCGTGTTTGAACTTCTTGTCCAGATCGATCGGATCATCGAGCGAGCGCACTTCGCCGTCGACACGCACGCGGCTAAAGCCCTCGGCGCGAAGGTCCTCAAACAGTTTGGTGTACTCGCCTTTTCGCCCGCGCACCACCGGTGCCAGCACAAACGCGCGGCGACCCTCCCCCGCCGCCAAGACTTTGTCGGCAACCTGGTCGGTCGTCTGGCGCTCAATGACGCGGCCGCATTCGGGACAGTGCGGGGTGCCCACACGGGCGAACAGCAGGCGCAGATAGTCATAAATCTCGGTTACGGTGCCAACCGTCGAGCGAGGGTTTTTAGACGTCGTCTTTTGGTCGATCGACACCGCCGGCGAAAGGCCGTCGATTGAATCCAAGTCGGGTTTGTCCATCTGGCCCAAGAACTGGCGCGCATAGCTCGAAAGACTCTCGACGTATCGACGCTGGCCCTCGGCATAGATAGTGTCAAATGCCAGCGAACTCTTGCCCGAGCCAGAAAGACCGGTAATGACCACGAGTTGGTCACGCGGAATGGAAACATCGATATCACGGAGGTTGTGCTCACGAGCGCCGCGAATAACGATAGAAGAATCAGACATGGAAGCTCCTTGCCTCCTATTGCATCGAATCATACTGTCGATGAGTTTAGCGCACTCGACGCGCACAGATGTTCGTAATACAAGATTCGCAGACCTTTAGCTTTGCGTATCGGGTGCTTTGTTTCTCGAAATGCCGTGGAAAGGTTACAGTAATCTACTACTGAACTTAATTTGCTGTAACAGAGGAACGTCCATGACCGAAGATATCCCCCTTGAAATCACTTCGAGCGACATGGCCAATCTGCCCATATTCATCGCCGTCCTTATCGTGGCCACCGTCGTCGTGCGCGTGTATTTTTCAATCAAACACAATGAAAAGCCGCCCATTGCCCGCGTCTTTTGGTGCGCGACGCTCCTCATCCCGCTCGGCATGGTAGCTGCATGGATTACGAATCAATTGCTCGTAAATGAGGACAATTCCCTATGGGTCCTTTCTTATTCGGCGCTCGGTGCAACCGCCGTCATACTTCTTGTCGAGCCCTTGGTTTCGGGACTTATCGACCAAACCGATCTTGCGACGGGAACGGTTGCCTGTATTTGCCGTGACATCCTTGTCATCGCCGCTGTTTCAGCGCTCTCGTTCGTTTCACTCGAAATTGCCTGTAACGAAACGTTCTATCGCATTCCCGCCAACTCATTCGGGTTTTCCGTCGGGCTGCTCGCGACGGTTCTGCTCTCCCTTTATTTGCTGGGACAGCGTCATGGAGGCGTCATGGCCCTCGTGCCTGTCGCCTGTTGCATCCTTGGCATTGCCGAGCACTTCGTCATAACGTTTAAAGGCGAGGCCATCCTGCCAAGCGATATCTTGGCCCTTGGCACCGCAATGGAAGTGAGCGAGGGATACGAGTTTACCTTTACCGCCGGAATCGTAACCTCTCTAGCCCTGCTGGAGATTTCCCTGGGGCTTCTTTCGCTTATCCGACCGAGAAAGCTCCGTGCGCCCACCCATGTCTTCCCCGCAATCGCCGCCAACCTCTGCGCTTTTCTGCTAGTGACCGTTGTGGGGCTCTCGGGCTTTTCCAGCATCGACTTGGAGCAGGCGCTGAATTTTGGATTTGACCGTTGGCAGCCCATCACCACGTATGCGTCTCAGGGTTTTATCACTTCGTTCACCGAAATGGTCAACGAGTTGCCCATTGAGAAGCCCGAAGACTATACGCCCGATGAGGCGCAGAGCATCGAGCAGGAGCTCGCCGCCACCTACGACAGCACGTATGGCTCGAGCGAGCAGCGCGCGGCGGCCGTTGCCCAGTTCAATGAAATCAAGCCGACGATTGTTGCCGTCATGAATGAGAGTTTTAGCGACCTTTCGTGCTTTGAGCAGCTCCAGGCGGCCGGGTACACCGGCCCCGCATTCTACAACTCGCTTCCCGACACACTTGTTCGCGGCACCATGCTCGCTTCGGTCGCCGGTGGCGGAACGGCGAACTCCGAATTCGAATTTTTGACCGGAGCGACAACGGCCTTTGTTGGATTGGGCAAAATCCCCTATCAGCTGTATCAGATGAATGGCGTCAACAGCCTGGCAAAGGACCTTAAAGAGCTTGGGTATACCGCTACGGCTATGCACCCGCAAAACCCCGTCAACTACCATCGAGATAAAATCTATCAGCAGCTGGGCTTTGGAGACTTTCTTTCAATCGGCGATTTCGAAGGTGCGTCCTATTACCATGCCGGCGTATGCGACTACGTCACCTACGACAAGATACTCGACCTGCTTAGAACCGACGAAGCCCCGCAGTTCATCTTTGACGTCACGATGCAAAATCACGGCGGCTACGACTATGGCACCGTTCCCGCCGAGGAGCTGACAAACTATTGGGTTGAGGGAGCCAGCGAGGGTGCCAATAGCGCGCTCAACACCTATCTTACCTGCATCAACGCATCCGACCGGGACCTCGAGTACTTTATCAACGAGCTCCGCAATATCGGCAGACCGGTTGTCCTTGTCTTTTTTGGCGACCATCAGCCGAGCGCCGCAACGACTCTCAACGACGAGCTGTACCCCCAGGAAGATACGGCAAGCCACGCTTTCCGTATCTATCAGTCGACATATTTTGTCTGGGCTAACTATGAAATCGCCGGCAATACCGAGCTCAACGTCTACGACACCGTCGGGGCAAACGAGATTGCAGCCATTACCCTTAATAAGATCGGCGCCCCGCTCACCGACTATCAAAAGGCTCTGCTTGCAACAAGGTCAGATGTGCCCACCATCAATGTCGCCGGCTACCTTGGTGCCGACGGGCTGCGCTACGACTTGGAATCTGAAGACAGCCCATACGCCTCGACGATCGACAAGCTGCAGCGCATGCAATACCTCGAGTTCGCTAGCAAAGTTCAGTAAGCCCGCCCATTCGCTTGGACCCATCGTATTGCAAGCACGCTCGGCCCAAATGCATCGCAAATGACTCCCGCTCGCAAACGAGGGTACAATGACGCTCGTGTCACATCACGGGGCTCCGGCCCCAACATATACAAAGGAGTCATACATGGGTTGCGAGCACGCACAGGCCGCCGGCGGACAAACGTCGCCGTCGCAATTTGAGGAGAACACGCTGTCCGAGGTCAAACGCGTCATCGCCGTGCTTTCCGGCAAGGGCGGTGTCGGCAAGTCGTTTGTCACCGGTGCCATCGCCACCGAGCTTGCCCGTCACGGCCACAAGGTCGGCGTCCTCGATGCCGACATCACCGGTCCCTCTATCCCCAAGATGTTCGGCATGAGCGGACGCCACGTCCATGCCCTTGGCAACCTCATGCTGCCCGAAATCTCCGAGCACGGCGTCAAGGTCATGAGCTCCAACCTTCTGCTCCAAAACGAGACCGACCCCGTCCTTTGGCGCGGTCCGGTCATCGCAGGCGCCATTAGGCAGTTCTGGAGCGAGACCTCGTGGGGTCCCATCGACTACCTGCTGGTCGACATGCCTCCGGGAACAGGCGACGTCGCTCTCACCGTCTTTCAGTCACTGCCCGTCGACGGCATCGTCATCGTCACGAGCCCGCAGGATCTGGTCTCGATGATCGTCGCCAAGGCGGTCAACATGGCCGAGAAGATGAACGTCCCCATTCTGGGCATCGTCGAAAACATGAGCTATATTGAGTGCCCCGACTGCGGCAAGAAGATCGAGGTCTTTGGCAAGAGCAAGCTCCCCGAGGTCGCAGAGCGCTATAACCTCGACATCTTGGGCACGCTTCCCATCAATCCGTCACTCGCCGAGGCCTGCGATAAGGGCGAGGTCGAGACCGCGCTGCCCGATGGCATGTTGCCCAAGGCAGTCTCTGCCGTCGAGGCCATTACCCCGCACGAGACCGACGAGGCCTAAGTGAACACGAGCGCCTTCTATGACGTCCTGGTAATCGGCGGCGGGGCTTCAGGCCTCGCCGCCGCCATTACGGCCGCACGTGCTGGCAAAAGCGTCTGCATCGTTGAGCGCGATGTCGCCTGCGGCCTTAAGCTCCTTGCGACCGGTAACGGCCGCTGCAACCTCTCCAACGAATCGATTGATCCTCAGCGGTATAACCACCCCGCATTCGTCGAATCCGTCATGGGCCCCCAGCCCGAACAAGAGCTTATGGGTTTCTTCTCCTCGCTGGGCATCATGACAACCTCCGAGGAAGGCCGGCTGTACCCGCGCTCCCTTCGCGCCGAATCGGTGCGCGACGCGCTTCTCAACGTTTGCAACCGCCTAGGTATCACCTTAATCTGCGGAGCCAACGTTGCCTCGGCGCACAAAGTTTCCGAAGGCTGGGCACTCCAAATAGACCGTCCAGCGCGGGCGCTCAAGGCAAAAAAGCACGACGACCGAAAATCGGAGCTCCGCTCGCTTCGGAAAACGCTCGCCGATGTCCCTCGCAAGAACGAGGCCCTGCAGGCACATGCCGTAATTTTCGCCACGGGCGGCAACCCCACCGGTATCGCCGATACGTTTAGCCTCCCCCTCACTTCGCTGCGCCCCATCCTCTGCCCCGTATCGGCAACGGTCGTTGGCGATCGGGCGGCACTCAAGACGTTGGATGGTCTGCGCGTCCGCGCCCGCTTGACGCTCACCCGTAACCATAGTGAGCTCTGGCACGAAGACGGTGAAGTACTGTTTCGAGCCTTCGGCATCTCGGGCGTCGCTGTCTTCAACCTCTCCCGTCGTATCCAGCGCGGCGATACGATCCTGCTCGACGTTTTCCCCGACCTCTCCAAAGACGAGCTGCTCGATATGCTCAACCGGCGCGTTGAGCTGCTCGGCGGCTTTTCGCCCCGCGATCCCCGTTGGCTCGACGGCATGCTCGCCCCGCAACTCTCCCGCGTCGTCTGTACAGCGTTCGAGCAGTGCCATCCAGGCTCCAACGATGTCATCCACCTGGTCTCGATCCTCAAGCACTTTAAGTTGCTCGTCGAGGGAACAGCCGAGGAGCGCTCGGCGCAGGTCACGCGTGGTGGCGTATCTGTCGAGAGCATCTCAACACCCAGTCTACGCGCGCGCGGCGTTGTCGACGCCCCGCTTTACGTCTGCGGCGAAGCGCTCGACATCGACGCCGATTGCGGAGGCTTTAACCTTGCGTGGGCCTGGCTCTCGGGCATTCGCGCTGCAAGCAGCCTGTAGCCGCGCAGTCTATAATCAAAAACGCATTCGGGCCGTCTGGGATACCGGACGGCCTCTTTCTTGCCTCTAAGGAGACCTCGATGATCGAAATCACCCAAGTCAACGCGTCGCTCGATGAAGCCGGCGATGAAAATACCTGCCTCATTGTTGGCAAGCGAGTCGCCAAGCGCATCCTACGTTGCAAGGACTCCGAGATCAAGTCCATCGAACTCCACCGCAAGTCAATCGACGCTCGCAAAAAACGAGACGTCCATTTTATCCTGAGCTTTCGTGTTGAGCTGACTAGTCCCCACCTCGAGCGAGAAGCGGTCGACAGCGTTGCCGAGCGTGACCGCTCGCGCGTACGCGCGATAGAAGACGATGAGCCTTCATTCCCCTCCCCCGTCTCCGACGCACCTCAAGAACGCCCTGTCGTTGTCGGCGCCGGATGCGCCGGCCTTTTCGCTGCGCTCACGCTCGCCAAAGCAGGTCTTAAGCCCTTGCTTATCGAGCGCGGCGACCCGGCATTTCGCCGCTCGCAGACGATCGACCTCTTTCTAAAGGAGCGCATCCTCGACCCCGAGAGCAATATTCAGTTTGGTCTGGGCGGCGCGGGGACCTTCTCGGACGGCAAGCTCAATACGGGAACAAAAAATCCCGCCCATCGCCTTATCCTCGAAACCTTCGTCGAGGCGGGTGCGCCCCGCGATATTCTGTGGGATGCCAAGCCGCACATTGGCTCCGACATCCTTCCCAAGGTTGTCACCGCTATATCCCAGCGCATCGAGCAGCTCGGAGGTGTCGTCCGTTATCGAACGAAGCTCGTCGACATTCGCATCGACGCGTCTGGCGCCATCACCGGTATTGATGTCCAATCGTCCCAAGACGCCGCTTACGAGCCAATCGAGACAAAGCACCTCATCCTCGCCTGCGGGCATTCTGCTCGCGATATTTTTGAGCTCCTTAAGGACCACAACGTGGCCCTCGCACAAAAGACCTTTGCCATGGGCGTTCGCATCGAGCATCCGCAACGCGACATCGACAGAGCCCAATATGGAGCCTCGGCGGGACATCCAGCGCTCGGGGCGGCCCCCTACAAACTTGTTGCCCATCTTCCCAACGGCCGCAGCGTGTTCTCGTTTTGCATGTGCCCCGGCGGACAGGTTGTTGCCGCCTCTTCAGAACCGTGCCATCTGTGCGTCAACGGGGCTAGTCTCAATGCCCGCGACGGACGCAACGCAAATGCCGCCCTGCTCGTTAACGTCACGCCTGAGGACCTTCCCAACGATGACCCGCTCGCCGGCATCGAGCTCCAGCGTGCCTGCGAGGCGGCCGCCTATCGCCTGGGCGGTTCCAACTGGAACGCACCGGCACAACTCGTCGGAGATTTCCTCGCAGGACGCGCCAGCAAGGCGCCCGGAAAGGTAAAGCCCACCTATCCGCTCGGTGTGACCTGGACGGCAATTGACGAAGCCCTACCGCAGCATATCGTCGAGTCGCTCCGCCTGGGACTTCCCCTACTCGGAAAAAAGCTACGAGGCTACGACCGTCCCGATGCCGTTCTTACCGGCGTGGAGACTCGTTCGAGCTCACCTGTCACTGTCACCCGAGACCGAACGTGCCATGCCGTGTCGACCCCGGGCCTCTACCCTTGTGGCGAGGGAGCTGGATATGCCGGCGGCATCATGAGCGCGGCCACCGACGGCATCCGTTGTGCCGAAGCCCTGATCGCGGACCTCTAACGCACGAATTTCTGCGCGCAAAAGACACAGGCCCCGAGCTCCACAGGGAACTCGGGGCCTGTTCGCTATTTCTTAAACCGTGTACCCTGGCGTTTTCTGCCCGATGCGAACGTGGAACCCTTGCGGGCCTGCGAACGTAAGCGCTCGATCGTCTCGTCCTCAGACGCGCCCTCGAGCATCGCCCGAATCTGAACGACGGCATCGCGCAGGCGCGCCGCCTCCTCAAAGTCCATGGCGGCAGAAGCGTTGCGCATATCCTCTTCCATGGTTTCGACGATCCGCACAAGCTCGTCATGCGGCAGTTCTTCCAACTGCTCCGCAAGTGTCTGCTCGGGCGCCACCGTTTCCGGCACGCCGCCCTCGCCCGACTCATCGGGCGTATAGAATGCGCCATGACCAAGAGAGTCGCCCTTCGAGCGCCCCTTGGAACCCACAGTTTTTTCGGCCTCGGCAATAAAACTTGAGATGTCGTTGATGGCCTTGCGCACTGTCTTGGGCACAATGCCATGCTCTTCGTTATATGCCATCTGAATCTCGCGACGGCGCTGCGTCTCCTCGATGGCCTCTTTCATCGAATCGGTCACAACGTCCGCATACATGATGACTTCGCCATCGGCGTTACGGGCCGCGCGGCCAATCGTCTGAATCAGCGAACGGCGGTTGCGCAAGAATCCTTCCTTATCGGCATCGAGAATTGCCACCAGTGAGACCTCGGGAAGATCCAAGCCCTCGCGAAGCAGGTTGATGCCAACGAGAACATCGATCTTGCCCTCGCGCAGCGTTCGCAGGATCTCGACACGGTCCATTGTCGCCGTATCAGAATGCATGTAATTGACCTTAATGCCCGCATCAAGCAGATGGTCGGTCAGGTCCTCGGCCATGCGCTTGGTCAACGTGGTCACCAGCACGCGCTCCTTGCGGGCAACGCGCTCGCGAATCTCGTCCTCAAGATCGTCAATCTGACCGCGAACCGGACGCACATCGATCTTGGGATCGAGCAGACCGGTCGGACGAATAATCTGCTCAACGTCGTTCTGGCTAACCCGCAGCTCATAGTCGCCCGGTGTTGCCGAAACGTAGATGAACTGGGGTATCCTTGCCTCAAACTCATCGAAACGAAGCGGGCGGTTATCGAGCGCCGAGGGCAGGCGAAAACCGTGTTCCACCAGCGTCACCTTACGCGAGCGGTCACCTTCGTGCATGCCGCGAATCTGCGGCACCGTCACATGGCTCTCATCGATGATGCAGAGCATATCCTTGGGAAAGTAATCGATTAGGGTAAACGGCGGCTCACCCGGCTTGCGACCGTCCAGATGACGCGAGTAGTTCTCGATGCCGTTGCAAAAGCCCATCGTCTCGAGCATCTCAAGATCATAATCGGTGCGCTGCTGCAGACGCTGCGCCTCGAGCAACTTGTCGGTCGCCTTGAGCTCCGCCACGCGCTTCTCGCACTCTTCGCTGATCGATTTCAGAGCCGCCTTGACCTTCGGCTTCTCGGTCACATAGTGTGATGCCGGCCATACGGGGATGGCCTCATACTCACGAAGCATCTCACCGGTGACCTCATCGATCTCGGCAATCAGCTCGACCTCGTCGCCAAAGAACTCAAACCGCAACGGATGCTCGGCATAAGGCGGATACACGTCGACAACATCGCCGCGCACGCGAAACGTGCCGCGTGCAAGGTCATAATCATTGCGATCATATTGAATATCGATAAGTGCATGGATAAAGTCATCGCGCTCGAGCGGAACCTTCTTGTCGACGTTTGGAGCTAGGCCCGCATAGTCCTCGGGAGAGCCAATGCCATAGATACACGAGACCGATGCGACGACGATCACATCGCGTCGAGATAGCAGCGATGCAGTCGCCTGATGTCGCAGCATCTCGACCTCTTCGTTAATCGAGGAATCCTTCTCGATATACGTATCGCTTTGCGGCACATACGCTTCGGGTTGATAGTAATCGTAGTACGACACAAAATAGACCACGGCGTTGTCAGGGAAGAATTCCTTGAGCTCGCTCGCGAGCTGAGCGGCAAGCGTTTTATTGGGAGCCATAACCAGCGTCGGCTTCCCCAGGGCCTCAATAGTCTTAGCCATCGTGAAGGTCTTGCCCGAACCAGTCACGCCCAGCAAAACCTGATAGCGATCTCCATCCCTCACGCCCTGCACAAGCGACTCAATGGCCTTAGGCTGGGAACCAGCGGGCTCGTATGGAGACACGACCTTAAACGGCACCTCGGAGCCCTCAACGCCAAAACGTTTAAGCTCTCCTCCAACACGCTCAACTTCAAATTCCGCCATGGATACTCCTAACTCATATATCTGCAGTATACGCAGGCGGCAGGCATAGTCCTATACGAACCGATCGGGATAGAGGGTCTTGTAGCGAACCCAGGCATTATTGACACGAATCAGATACGCCTGCGTCTCGGGAAAGGTGATTGCATTATGAAGCGACGTGCTCTGCTGCGCCCATCCGTCGACATTGCCCATGCCGGCGTTATAGGCGGCAATGGCACTGTCAGTCGACCCGTTAAAATACGTTAGAAGATACGAAAGATACGCACAGCCAAACTCGATGTTCGTAGCGGGATCGTTAAGGCTGTCGGCTGAATACTCGCTACCATCGACAAGACCCTTGGCAATCATATCCTGGGCAGTCTCGGGCATCAGCTGCATCAAGCCCTGCGCGCCTTGATTCGACTCGGCCTCGGGATCCCAATTCGATTCCGACTTTATGACGGCACACACCAGATACGGATCAAGATTGTGCGAAATGCTCGATTGCTTTACGTACGCCTCGTAGTCAATCGGATACAGCGGCTTAAAGAAAGCGGCAGGGGCACACGAGTAGACGAGCGAAATAAGGCCGAAGACGAACACAACGGCAAGTGGCGCCACGCGATACCACGTAAAGAAACGTGCCTTAGGCATCGGCCTCCTCCTTATCCGGAGTATCTATAAACCCGTGGCATGCAAGCCATGAGTCAAGCTGCTCAAAGAGCGAATTATCGCCTGCGGCATTATCAATCACCGTAGTAGCGAGATTGCACAGCGCAGACTCATCGGGCTGACAAGCAGAACGGGCATCGAAATCAGATGGCTCCATGCCACGTTGAACAGCGCGCTCGCGACGAACTGACAAAGGGGCGCTGATGACCAGAATTTCATCAGCCAAGCCAAATGCATCCTCAAAACCAGTCGGAGCAGAAACCTCGACCACCGCAAAGGGATAACGGGGAGATGAAACCGTACAACAAACCGGATCGAGAATCCTAAGCGAAAGCTGTTCAATCAGAACGGGATGCACGATGCCATTGAGCCGTGCGACCGAATCAAGAGAAGCGAAAGCTCGAGAAGCGAGGATGCTGCGGCGAATGCCGCCTTCCTCATCCAAAATGTCCCAACCGAATTCATCCGCGAGAGTATTGACGACATCAGAACCCGGCACATACAGAGATTTTGCAAGCTCATCCAGATCGATAAGCATAGCGCCACGAGATTCGAAATAGCGGCAGGCCGTCGACTTACCCGAAGCAATATTGCCCAAGACAAATACGGTAAACATCAAGCCCTCCCTAACGCCAATGCGAGTAATTATCGCTCAAATACACTAGAAGGACTCAAAATACAGCCAAAGAGTAAGAGCGCATACGGGGGAGGTAGGTCCCAAAGCACAACGTGTATACAACGCAAAAAGGGGGAGGCCGCGAGGCCTCCCCCTTCCAAGTTCAAGCGTACGGC
>DAWDYI010000012.1:0-47956 GCA_052344885.1 Collinsella aerofaciens | reverse complement strand
CTTGCCAAAGCTCACGACATCATCGTTGTAGATGGCGGTTCGGGCTGCGAGGAGGCAGTCGGAAAAGTCCATATGGGTCTTGCCAAAGAGTTTGACGGCAAGGGCGACAACGGTGGGCTCGTCGACCATGACGTCATCGAGCAGCCTTTTCATGGCCGCAGAAATCTCAACGCGGGGAACCTTATAGACGTCGCGCAGCGTGACCACGACGCGCGTGATGATTTCGGGGTAGACACGAGCAGTGCGCGTGGCGATGACCTTGGAGGCGCGCGGTGACAGAACTTCGTCGTCGTCAAGCAGGTAGCGTAGGATGACGGTCTCGTCGATGATGGTGCTACTCATGGATATCTACTTCCTCGGGACCCAAAATCGAATCGTCGCTTTCTGTAGCGAGGTACTCAATCCAGGCATTGCGCTCCTCGGAGCGGCGATTGGGGTCCCCATATGCTTTGAGCGATCCATAGGCGGCGGTGCCGTCCTTTGAGCGCACGGCGACCGGCTGAAAGGGAAGCTTGCGCATCAAAATGCTCTGCGCGACAAATAGACGTACGGCCTCGGCGAGCGATGTGCCCATGGCGTCGTAGAGGCGCTCGGCATGCTGCTTGTCTTCCTCGCGAATGCGCACCTGCAGGATGGCTCGTTTTTGAGTCGATGACATCACTGGCCTCCCTTAATGAGCGTGCAATATGAATAGTCAAATACAGCATCGGCTAATAATAGCCGATTTTATAACCACTACTTTATTGCACTAGAGTAATTGAATATGATCAATACTACAAATGTACTACATCCTTCAGAAGCGAGCGTGAAATCTCTTTCGAACGTACGCGTGTAATACACTCACCTTTATAGCTTCTAGAGAATAATTCCAACCTGCCAAAACCCCTGCAATACACCCGTATTGCAGGGCCTATGCTCAAGTTTATCCCCTGCAACTGCGTATATTCAACCTGTATACCGTTGGAGAAATTCTACCGAGTGCCTGTTTCGCCGCATGCGCTCGATACGTCGATGCCAGGCCACGGGCGGCTTGGGACAACGTCGACAGGGTCTCTCCGGCATGGGATTCAGGAGGGAGTGAACAACATGGGCAATAAACGAGTCGTGGCTGATTCTTCACGCTGCATTGGATGCCAAACCTGTATGGCGGCGTGCATCGAGGCACACGATATTCCTGGCAACATCGCCGCGCCGCGCCTGCGCGTGACGCGTACGTACGAGATCTCCGCACCGGTGGCTTGCCATCACTGCGAGGATGCCCCGTGCGCCAAGGCTTGTCCTACGGGCGCCTTGTTCTTTGATCCAAAGAACCATCGCATCGGCGTCAACGAGGACAACTGCATCGGTTGCAAGAGCTGTGTCATGGCATGCCCCTTTGGCGCCGTGAGCGTGGCGACCACGCAGGTCCCCGTCTTGATGGGCGACGTGCGCGTGGGTTCGCAGACTAAGAGCTTCGTGCTCAAGTGCGACCTGTGCGTGGACCGTCCCGGCGGTCCGGCGTGTGCCGAGGCGTGCCCGACCAAGGGCCTCACCCTGGTAGACGAGGAGCGCCTGGCAGAACTGACTGCCGAGCGTGCCCGCGCCACCATCGAAAACGAGGCGTAGGCGGGTGGCCATACAGGCCCAATGATTGTCAAATAAGTACCGAGTATTCGGTAGCAGAGAAAGGAAGGAGGGTGTCATGGAGAAGCATAAAGTGATCTGCCCGTACTGCGGCGCCGGTTGCCAGTTTAACCTCTTGGTCCAAAACGGCCAGGTCGTGGGTACCGAACCGCTCAACGGCATCACCAATCAGAGCGAGCTGTGCCTTAAGGGCATGAGCGGCTATGACTTCATCAACGACACCAAGATCTTGACTCCTCGCGTACTGCACCCGATGATCCGCCGCACCAAGGGCGCGGATCTTGAGCGCGTAAGCTGGGATGAGGCACTGGATTTCACCGCATCTAAGATGCAGGCCATAATTGACGAATATGGTCCTAACGCTGTCATGACCACTGGCTCTTCGCGAGGCGGCGGCAATGAGGCGAACTACGTCATGCAGAAGTTTACGCGTGCGTGCATCGGCACCCACAGCGTAGACAACTGCGCCCGTACTTGACACGGCCCTACTGTCCTCGGTCTGATGGACACGGTTGGTTCAGGTTGCATGTCATGCTCCATCCCCGGTATGGAGGATGCGGGCTGCATTTTCCTCTTCGGCTATAACCCTGCCGATTCGCACCCCATCGTCGCAAGGCGTATCGTGCGAGCCAAAGAAAAGGGTTGCAAGATCATCGTCGCCGATCCGCGCCATATCGAAACCGCGCGTATCGCCGATCTCTACCTTCCGATCAAGAACGGTTGCAACGTTGCGTTCCTCAATGCCTTTGCCAACTGCTTGGTCAACGATGGCCTCTACGACAAGGAATTCGTCGCCGAGCACACGAACGGCTTTGACGAGTGGTGGGAGACCATCAAGAACTACACTCCCGAATCCGTACAGGACATCACGGGTGTCGAGCCCGCGTTGATCCACCAAGCTGCCGAGATGTACGCCACGGCGAAGCCCTCTGCCATCATTGGCTGGGGTATGGGCGTATGCCAGCAGAAGCAGAACCTGAAGACGGTGCACACCATCGCCTCCATCGCCTGCGTTGCCGGCCAGATCGGCAAACCCAATTCCGGCCTCGCGCCCGTGCGTGGCCAGAATAACGTCCAGGGCTCCTGCGATATGGGTATGCTGCCCAACCTGTACCCTGGCTACCAAAAGGTCACCGACCCGGCAGTGCGTGCCAAGTTTGCCAAGGCTTGGGGCGTGCCCGAGGAAAAGCTCCCGCTCGAGGAGGGCTACAAGCTCACCGACCTGGGCCACCTGGTCGACGAGGGCAAGGTGCACTGCTTCTACAACTACGGCGAGGACCCGGTGCAGACCGAGCCCGATTCGGCCGGTATGCGCAAGACGCTCTCCGAGCTGGATCTGTTCATTTGCCAGGACATCTTTATGACGCAGACGACCATGCTCGCCGACGTCATCCTGCCTGCCACCTCTTGGGGCGAGCACGAGGGTGTCTTTACCGCATCCGACCGTAGCTTCCAGCACTTTGACGCGGCCGTTCCGCCCAAGGGCGAGTGCCGTCACGACTGGGAGATCTTCGCGGACCTGTCTACGCGTATGGGTTACCCCATGCACTACGACAACACCGAGCAGATCTGGAACGAGTGCATTAGCCTGTGCCCCAACTTTGTGGGCGCGACCTACGAGAAGATGGCTCCCGAGGGCGGCTACGCCCAGTGGCCGGTCAAGAGCACCGATGTGAACGACCACGGCACGCCCGACATGTTCGCTGGTGGCAAGTTCACCACCAAGGACGGCCGCGCCAACCTGATGGCGCACGACTGGGAGGCGCCCTCTGAGCTTCCCGACGATGAGTACCCGCTCATCCTGTGCACCGTCCGCGAGGTCGGCCACTACAGCTGCCGCTCGATGACCGGCAACTGCAAGACGCTGGCGCTGCTCGCCGACGAGCCCGGCTTTGTCCGCATGAATCCCGCGGACGCCGAGGCGCGCGGCATCAAGAACGGCGACATCGTCTCGATTCACAGCCGCCGCGGCCAGGTATACAGCCGCGCCGACGTGAGCGACCGCATCAATAAGGGCACGGTCTATATGACCTACCAGTGGTGGATCGGCAAGTGCAACGAGCTGACCATTCACAAGGTCGACCCGGTCTCGCATACGCCCGAGGACAAGTTCTCCGCCTGCCAGGTCGACGCTATCGCCGACCAGGTCTGGGCCGAGGGCGAGGTCGAGCGTCAGTACACCGAGCTCAAGCAGGCTCTGGTGGACGCCGCCGCTCCCCAGGACGTTGAGCCTGGCGCCGCCAAGTTCGACGACGAGACGCACGTGAATCAAATCGTGTAGTCCCGTTCTCGTTGGCTTTTTGGGCCGGGCGTCCCGTACGTTCGGGAGCCCGGCCCGTTATTTTGAAAGGAAGTGGGGATGAACCGCTTCATCGACATCAATCCGGAGAGGTGCATCGGCTGCGGAACATGCCAGTCTGCCTGCGCCGACGCCCACCGGATGCAGGGTCTTCAGGATACGCCGCGCCTGGCGCTCGTGAAGACCGGCGGTATTTCGGCCGCCCTTGCCTGCCACCATTGCGAGGGTGCCCCCTGCGCCGAGGTCTGCCCGGTGAATGCCATCGAGCACGATGGCGATCGCATCCACGTCAAGGAGCAGGAGTGCATCGGGTGCAGGCTGTGCGCCATTGCGTGCCCCTTCGGAGCCATCCATCCCGATGGCACGTCTATCGCCGGTGTCGCAGGCATGTGCGACCCGACGCCTTCGTATCCTAAGTCCCTGAGCAGCCTGCTTACGTGGGCTCCTGGCCAGTACACCTGCGCTGTCAAGTGCGACCTGTGTGCCTTCGATCCGGACGGCCCGCATTGTGTGGCGGCGTGCCCCACCAAGGCGCTGACCGTCATGGGCGGCGCGGCCGATCGCGAGCTCGACGAGGCCAAGCGCCTGCGCTCGATCGAAAACGGTCCGGCCGTCGATGTTACCGCTGTGGCCCAGGGCCTGTCCGAGAAAGCAGAAGGGAGCGTAAACAATGGATAGCATGACGCTGTTTATCGCATCGCTTGCCGTCTCGTGCATCGGTGCGCTCGCCTCGGTTCTGCTGATTAAGGCCGACAACGCCGCCAAGACCGCCGGCTGCCTGATCGGCGCCGTCGCGGCCGTGCTGTCGTTCATCGCGGGCCTCGAGGCCGTGCTTGGCGACGTTTCGTCCCTCAACACGGTCTTCTTTTTCCCGTTCGCCCGTCTCGAGCTCTTGCTCAACGGCCTTGCGGGCCTGATCGTGGTCCTCATCTCAATCCTCGCCTTTGCGGGCTTCATCTACGGTCTGTCCTACTTCGATGAGTACCCGGGCAAGGTCGGGCGCGCCGGTTTCTTCATGAACACCTTCGTCGCCTCGATGATGCTAGTCATCACCGCCGACAACGTGTTCTGGTTCCTGGTCGCCTTTGAGCTCATGTCCCTTACGAGCTACTTCCTTGTCGTTATCGAGGAGAACAAGAACTCCATTAGGGGCGGTTGGCTCTACTTCGTCATCGCGCACGTGGGCTTTGTCCTTATCATGGCGAGCTTCCTGCTCATGACCAACGGCGTGGGCGGTTCCTTCAGCTTCAGTGATTTCCGTACGCATGACTTTGGACCCGCCGTCTCCTCCGCGTGCTTCGTCCTCGCGTTCTTCGGATTTGGCGCAAAGGCCGGTATCATCCCGCTGCACTCCTGGCTGCCCCAGGCGCACCCCGAGGCGCCGTCCAACGTGTCCGCCCTCATGTCCGGCGGCATGATCAAGATCGGCATCCTGGGAATCCTCAAGGTCGGTCTCGACCTGCTCGCGGGTTCGGGCGTCCAGCTCTGGTGGGGCCTCATGGTCCTGGTCTTCGGATCCATCTCGTCGGTCTTGGGCGTCGTCTACGCCCTCCACGAGCACGACATTAAGCGCCTGCTGGCCTACCACTCCGTCGAGAACATCGGCATCATCTTGCTCGGTGTCGGCGCGTCCATGACGGCGCACGCCCTGGGCAACGACGTCATCGCGACGATCGCGCTCATGGCCGCCCTCTACCACACGCTCAACCACGCCATGTTCAAGGGCGAGCTGTTCCTCGGCGCGGGCTCCCTGCTCTATGCCACGGGTACGCGCAACATGGAGAAGATGGGCGGCCTGTTCCGCCGTATGCCGGTCACGGCCGTCTGCTTCCTCATCGGTGCCCTTGCCATCTCGGCTATCCCGCCGCTCAACGGCTTCGTTTCCGAGTGGTTCACCTACCAGTCCCTGTTCAACATCTCGACGCTCTCCGACCCGGTCGTCATGGTGTTCGCCGTCGCCTCCGCGGCCGCCCTCGCCATCACCGGTGCCCTGGCCGTCACGTGCTTCGTGAAGGCCTACGGCGTCTCGTTCGCGAGCAGCCCTCGTTCCCAGGAGGCCGCGAACGCCAAGGAGTCCCCGGCTCCGATGTTGTTCTCGCAGATGCTCCTCGCGGCCATCTGCGTGGTGCTGGGAATCGGCTCTCCCGTCATCGCCCCGGTTCTGGGCGACGTCGCCCAGAGCGTGCTTGCCGGCTCTGCCGTCACAGCCACCTCGGGCGTGTCTCTGGTGAACGAGATTTCCGGTGCCGCCACCTCCACCCCCGCGATCGCCATCGCGCTCGTGGTCCTCACCGGCCTCGCGTTCGTGTTGAGGTCCTGCCTCGGCACCAAGGCCCCCGCTAAGAAGACCGACCCTTGGGCGTGCGGCTACGAGCCCAACGAGCACATGCCCGTCGTCGCCACGAGCTTCGCGTCAGACGTAGAGCTCTTCATGGGCCCGCTCTACACCCTGCGCGAGGTATGCACCAAGATCTGCTGGTCCATCGCGCACGTGTTCCAGAAGCTCACCGGTGTCGCCCAGGGCGTTGAGCCCCTGCCCGACCGCTTCCTGGTCGATGCACCGAGCGAGGGTGCCGATAAGCTGGCCGGCCTCGCCTCCAAGATCGAGGGCGGCAACTACTCCGTATACATCTGCTACATCGTCGCGGCGCTCGTGGTCTTCCTCGTGCTCGCCGTGGTCATGGTCTAGAGAGGGGAGAGGATATTATGAACATCGTTCTTGCGATAGCGCAGGGCCTCGTGGTCATGCTGGTCGCGCCCTTCTTCTCCGGCCTCGCCCGTGTGATTCGCGCGAAGATGCACAATCGCCGCGGTCCGTCCATCCTTCAGGATTACCGGGACCTCGCGAAGCTCATGGCGCGTCCCGAGTCCGTGAGTTCCGACTCGAGCTTCGTGCTGCGCATCATGCCGCCGCTGTTCCTCGCGGTGTCGTTCATGCTCGCCATGGGCCTGCCCATGTTCACGCTCGAGAGCCCCATGCCCGTCTTTGGTGACGCCATCACCATCATGTACGCGCTCGCGCTGTCCCGCTTCTTCTTCGCGCTGTCCGGCGTGGATTCCTCCAACGCCTACGCGGGCTTCGGCGGTATCCGCGAGCTCCTCATGAGCGTGCTCATCGAGCCGTCCATGCTCATCGCGCTGTTTACCGTCGCCATCGTGTGCGGCTCCACGGACATTGCGACCATGGGTCAGCACATCGTTACGGGCAACGTCTCGAGCGTCGTCGCCGTCATCCTCGCCGGCGTCGCCTTCGCGGCCGCCTGCTATATGGAGCTCGGCAAGCTTCCGTTCGATCAGGCCGAAGCCGAGCAGGAGCTCCAGGAGGGCCCGCTCGCCGAGCTCTCCGGCCCGTCCCTGGCCATGATGAAGCTCGCCATGGGCATGAAGCAGGTCGTGGTCGTCGCTTGGTTCACCTCCATCTTCATCCCCTGGGGAGAGCCCGCGACCATCGGCGTCACCGCTCTCGTGGGCGCCGTCGTCTTCCTTGTCAAGTGCCTGGTCGATTTCGTTGTCTGCGGCGTGCTCGAGAACTCCGTTTCCCGTTCGCGCTTCAAGGTGCTCGGTAACCAGACCTGGGCCGTCGTCGGCATCGCGGTCCTCGCGTTCGTCTTCGTCGTCGTAGGCGTGTAGGGAGAAGGGAGAAACTATGTCAATCGAATCGAGCTTGTCCCTCTTTGCCATGGTGGCGATCGCCGTCCCCATGCTGGGCTCCCTGCTCATCGTCATGCTGCCGCGTCCCTACGCTAAATGGATCTGCGCCTTTGCCGGCGGCATCGCCACGGTCGCTTCCGTTGGCTTGGCCGCGACGTTTGCCGGAAACGGCATGAACGCGGTCGATGTAACCTGGGCGAGTATGGGCCAGACCTTGGTCATGGGCTTCATATTCGACCGGATGAGCACGCTGCTCGCACCCGCGTTCGTCGCTATCGGCCTGCTCGTCGTCATCTATTCGTTCCCGTACATGAGCGATAAGAACAAGGAGCATCCCGACGCGCCCCGTCGCCGCTTCTACGTGTACTTCTCCACGTTCATCGGCGCCATGGCCGGTCTCGCCTACAGCTCCACCATCGTCGGCCAGCTCGTTTTCTTCGAGATCACCGGCGTGTGCTCCTGGGGCCTCATCAGCTACTACATGACGCCCACGGCCAAGAAGGCCGGTATGAAGGCGCTCATCATCACCCATATCGGCGCTCTGGGACTCTACATCGGCGCGGCCTTCCTGTTCGCCGGAACCGGCACGTTCGCGCTGAGCGCGATCTCCCAGCTCGATTCCGGTATGAAGACCGTCGTGCTGCTGCTCATCCTGTTCGCTGCTTGGGCCAAGTCCGCCCAGTTCCCGCTCTACATGTGGCTGCCCTCCGCAATGGAGGCCCCCACGCCCGTTTCCGCCTACCTCCATGGCGCGTCCATGGTTAAGGTCGGCGTGTGCGTGTTCGCCCGCGCTCTTGCGAGTGCCGGCGATATCCCCGAGATCGTCGGTTGGGTCGCCATCATCGACGCCGTCGTGACCATGCTCTTCGGCTTCCTCATGTACCTGCCCCAGAAGGATATGAAGCGCCTGCTCGCCTTCTCGACGATCGCGCAGCTCGCCTACGTGTTCTTCGGCCTGGGCCTCTCCGTGTTCGGAAGCCAGATGGCGTTCAACGGCGCCGTCGAGCACATCTTCAACCACGCGTTCACCAAGACCCTGTTCTTCCTCATCGCCGGCTCCCTCAGCTTCACGCTGGGAACCCGTATGTTGCCCAAGATCCAGGGCCTCATGAAGAAGTACCCGGTCACGGGCGTGGGCTTCGCGGTCGCCGCGACCGCTATCGCCGGCGTGCCCCCCATGAGCACGTTCTTCTCCAAGTTCCAGATTATTTCCGGTGGCTTCGCGGTTGGTGCTTCCAACACGGTCATCTTCGTCCTCGTGTGCGTCATGGTCGTCGAGACCGTCGCCACCTTCGCATGGTTCCTGCGTTGGATGGGTAAGGTCCTGCCCGGTGAGCCGAGCGAGACCGTGGCCGCCGGCCAGCCCCTTCCGCGCGCCATGGCGTTCGTGTTCGTCGTCCTCATGATCATGGTCGTCGTCGCCGGTCCTCTGTCCTCTAGTTGGATGGGTTAGGAGGTAGGACATGGGTTATTCGTTAGTCAATATCCTGGGCGGTCTTCTGATCGTGACCTCCACCATGGTGGTCGTCTCGAAGACCATCCCGTCCGCCATTAAGTGGTACGCGATCCAGTCGGTTGTCCTGGTGGGCGTGCTGCTCACCCTGGGCCTCACCACCGGTGCCACCGAGCTTCTCATATGGGCCGCGTCGGCCTTCGTCACCAAGGTGATCCTCGTTCCGTTCATTCTCAACCGTGCCTACAAAAAGATGGGTTCGCCTGCCGATAGCACGCTGACCTCCTCCATCAAGCCGGCCTGGACCATCATCCTCACCGGTCTGGAGGTGGCCATCTGCTTCGCGGTGGTCACGCGCCTGAGCCTGCCCACCGCTGAGGTGGCTACTCCGGCCCTCGCCATCAGCTTCGCGCACTTCTTCGTCGGCCTCACGTGCATCATCTCCCAGCGCAACATCCTCAAGCAAATCTTCGGGTACTGCCTTATGGAGAACGGTAGCCACGTGACGCTCGCCCTGCTCGCGCCCACGGCCCCCGAGATCATCGAGATCGGCATCGCCACCGACGCCATTTTCGCCGTCATCATCATGTCCGCCGTCGTCGTGAGGATCTGGAACGACACCAAGTCGCTCGACTCCCACGACCTGACCGAATTGAAGGGGTAGGCCATGGATGTTTCAATGCTGACGGTCGCCCTGCTCGCTTGTCCCCTCGTGTTCTCCCTGATTATGGCTGCGCTCCCCAAGACGACGTCCTACAGCGTCTTTGCGGGGCTCAACACCATCTCCGTCGCGGTGACCCTCGTCCTTTCGGTCGTCACCGCGGGAACCATGCTCTCGAGCGGGCAGAATATCGACGCTTTGGGCCTGTGGCTCCATCTCGATTCGCTCTCGTCGATCTTCGTCCTTCTGGTAGGCATCATCGGGTTCATCACCGGCGTGTACTCCATCTCCTATATCAAGATCGATATCGAGGAGAAGACCATGCCGGCCGAGCGCACCAAGCAGTACTACGCGCTGTTTAGCCTGTTCGTTTTCACGATGCTGCTCGCCTGCCTGTCCAACAACATCATCCTCACCTGGGCGGCGGTCGAGGCCACCACGCTGTCGACCGTGTTCCTCGTGGGCATCTACAAGAACAAGCAGGCGCTCGAGGCGTCTTGGAAGTACGCGATGGTCTGCACCGCCGGCGTGGCCTTCGGCCTGTTCGGCACGCTGCTCATCTACGCGAACGCCGCCGATATCATGCCCAACGCGCATGAGGCAGCCTTCCTCACCTCCATCATGCCCTACGCCGACCAGTTCGACCCGATGCTCGTGCGCCTCGCGTTCGCGTTCATCGTCATCGGCTTCGGCACCAAGGCGGGCCTGTTCCCCATGCACACTTGGCTGCCCGACGCGCACTCCCAGGCTCCGAGCCCGGTCTCCGCGCTGCTCTCGGGCGTGCTGCTCAAGTGCGCCATGCTGGTGATCATCCGCTTCTACTCCCTGTCCATCATCACGGTGGGCGACACCTATCCGCGTACGCTCCTGCTCATCCTGGGCACGCTGTCCATCCTGGTGGCCGCCCTGTGCATCTTTAAGCAGGACGATATCAAGCGCCGCTTCGCGTACTCCTCCGTCGACAACGTCGGCGTGGTCGCGCTGTGCCTGGGTATCGGTGGTCCGCTCGGTATCGCCGCCTGCCTGCTGCACTGCATCTTCCACGGTTTCACGAAGGCGCTCGCCTTCTGCATGGCCGGTAACATCCAGCACATCTACCACACCCGCGACCTGAACAAGATCAAGGGCGTCGTCGAGATCGCTCCCGTCACGGCAGCGCTCACCATCATCGCCCTGCTCGCGCTCGCCGCCTTCCCGCCGTTCGCCCTGTTCATCTCCGAGTTCCTCACCTTCGTGGCCGGCGTCCAGTCCGGTCCCATCTGGGTGGTCGTGCTCGTGGCCATTGGCCTCACCGGCGTGTACTTTGCCCTTACCGGCATCGCGCTCAAGTCCATCTTCGGCAAGGCGCCCGAGGGCATGAAGCGCCACGAGGTGCCCGCCCTCATGATCATCCCCGAGATCGCCCTCGCGATCGTGGTCATGTGGTTCGGTATCGCCACCCCGGTCGCCATCACGAGCGGCGTTGAGGATGCAACGTCCGTCGTTTTGAACCAGAGCGTCGAAGAGCTCCACGAGGCTCCTCTCTACCGCATGGTGTTCAGTTCCCAGACCAAGACAAGCGAGGTGAATTAGCACCATGGCAGAACCTGAAAAGAAGGACTACGCTCGTCGTTGCGAAAGCCACGTCGAGGCCCTGCGCGCCGCAGTGCCGGGCGCTATCGAGAAGGTTGAGTGGCAGTGCGAGGACCAGCTGACGATTACCGTCAAGCAGGACAAGCTGCCCGAGGCCGTCCACTACCTGTACTACGAGCGCTACGGCTGGATTCCCGTGATCATCGGCAACGATGAGCGCAGCCTGTGCGGCCGTTACGCCGTGTACTACGTCATCTCCATGGAGGGGGAGGACCCCGGCTGGGTGACCGTGCGCACCGAGGTCGATCCCGCCAAGATGACGTTCCCGTCCGTGACGCCGTTCGTCCCCGCCTGCGTGTGGGGCGAGCGCGAGCTGCGCGACATGTTCGGCCTGATTCCCGAGGGTCTGCCCGATCGTCGTCGCCTGGTGCTGCCCGACGATTGGCCCAGCGGCCTGTACCCGCTGCGCAAGGACTCCATGGACTACCGCTTCCGTCCCGCTCCCGCGAGCGACATGGAAAACTACGAGTTCTTGGCCGACACCAAGGGCAAGGAGACCACGCTCGTCCCCATGGGCCCGTTGCACATTACCTCCGACGAGCCCGGCCACTTCCGCCTGTTCGTTGAGGGCGAGACGATCGTCGACGCCGACTACCGTCTGTTCTACGTGCACCGCGGTATGGAGAAGGTCGCCGAGACGCGCCTGAACTATGACGCCGTGACGTTCCTCGCCGACCGCATCTGCGGCATCTGCGGCTGCGCCCACTCGGTGGCCTATGCCGAGGCCGTCGAGCGCGCCCAGGGCATTCATGTCCCGCCGCGCGCCCAGTACATCCGCGCCATCATGCTCGAGGTCGAGCGCCTGCACTCGCATCTGCTCAACATTGGCCTGGCGTCGCACTACACGGGCTTCGACTCCGGCTTCCAGCAGTTCTTCCGCGTCCGCGAGAAGTCCATGGACCTGGCCGAGAAGCTCTCCGGTCACCGCAAGACCTACGGCCTCAACGTGATCGGCGGCGTGCGTCGCGACATTTTGGCCGAGCAGAAGCTCTCCACGCTCACGACCATCCACCAGCTGCGCTCCGAGGTTCAGGAACTCGTCGACATGCTGCTCTCCACGCCCAACTTTATTGAGCGTACGAGCGGTATCGGCATTCTGGATCGCAAGATCGCACGCGACTTCTCGCCGGTCGGCCCGCTCATGCGTGGCTCGGGCTATGCCCGCGACGTGCGCTTTGACCATCCCTTCGACGGCTACGCCGATCCGGACGTCCAAAAGATGCACGCCGCCACGGCCGACACCTGCGATGCCTTCGGCCGTACCGCCGTTCGCATCCAGGAGGTCTACGATTCGATCGACATGATCGAGACCATGCTCGAGAACTGCCCGTCGGGCCCCATCCTTACCACGGATTGGGAGTACACCCCGCACAAGTACGCCATCGGTGCCACCGAGGCGCCGCGCGGCGAGGACGTGCATTGGGCCATGCTCGGCAACAACCAGAAGTGCTACCGCTGGCGCGCCAAGGCGGCCACGTACAGCAACTGGCCGGTCCTGCGCTACATGTTCCGCGGCAACACCGTGGGCGATGCGGCGCTGATCGTCGGCTCGCTCGACCCGTGCTACTCCTGCACCGACCGCGTGACGGTGACCGATGTCGCCGCTAAGCGCGACCATGTGCTCGACAAGGAGCAGTTCGAGAACGTCTGGCGCGACAAGTCGCCGCTTGCGGGCGAGGGCACCATGGCCGCCCCGCTCGATGAGGAGGCGCTCTAATATGCTGAAGCTTTGGAAGGTCAACGCCAAGGCCGGCGACGCGACGGTCAAGTATCCGTTTGCGCCGTTCCCCACCAACAAGGACATGCGCGGCAAGCCCGAGCACAACGCCGAGCTCTGCATCGCCTGCGGAGCCTGCGGCGTGGCGTGCCCGGCCGATGCCATTCGCATGGACACCGACCTTGCGGCCGATAACATCACCTGGTCGATCGACTACGGTCGCTGCATCTTCTGCGGCCGCTGTGAGGAAGCCTGCCCCATGGAGGCCATCAAGCTCACCGAGGAGTTTGAGCTGGCCGTCATGAGCAAGGACGACCTCACCAGCAAGAGTGTCTATACGCTCGAGCACTGCTCGCGTTGCGGCAAGCCGTTTGCCCCGCACAAGGAGATCGACTACGCCAAGCGCCTGCTGCAAAAGGCCGGCGGCATGGAGGCCGAGCAGGCCGCCCGTACCGTCGGTATGTGCCAGGAGTGCAAGCGCGAGCTCGACGCCCTGCGCGCCGCCTCGGCCGTAAAGACCGGCAACGCTGCCGGCATGGCTGCCAACGAGACGCTTGCGTCCGGTGAGCCCCAGGGCCCCGGCATGGAGTATCTGGGCGGCCACGGCGTGAACCCGGAGTATATCGACCGCGAGCTCAACCCCGATGCGCCCGAGATCCCCGCCGGTCCTGCACCGGTCGAGGGCATCATCATGGATTTTGATACGAAGGAGGAGTAACCATGGCCGAACCCACGCTTTTGCCCGAGCGGCTCCAGTACCGCCCGACCAAGATCGAGCTCGACGAGAGCATCGAGAAGGCCAAGGCGACCCTTCTTAAGAAGATCAAGCGCTCGGTGTACGTCTACCGTGTTGACTGCGGTGGCTGCAACGGCTGCGAGATCGAGATCTTCGGTTCCATCACGCCCGTCTTCGACGTCGAGCGCTTTGGCATCAAGGTCGTGCCCTCGCCCCGTCACGCCGACGTGCTGCTGTACACCGGTGCCGTGACGCGTGCCATGCGCATGCCGGCCCTGCGCGCCTTTGAGGCCGCACCCGATCCCAAAATCGTGGTGTCCTATGGCGCGTGCGGCTGCACCGGCGGCATCTTCTACGACAACTACTGCGTCTGGGGCGGCACGGACAAGATTCTGCCGGTCGATGTCTACATCCCCGGCTGCCCGCCCAGCCCCGCGCAGACCATCTACGGCTTTGCCATGGCGCTCGGTCTGCTGGACCAAAAGCTCCATGCCGAGACCACGGTGGAGGCTGCCGGCGAGCAGGCCGATATCCTGCACCCCGGCGTGCCGTACAAGCTGCGCGTTGCCATCGAGCGTGAGGCTCGCGCCATGAGCGGCTACCGCTACGGCCGTGACCTGGCCAACGAGTTTATGGATACGCTCGAGGGCGCGCCCAAGGGCGATATCCGCGGTGCCATGGCGCTGCTCATCGACAAGCAGGACGATCCGCGCCGCGTTGAGGTCTACTCGGCGCTGCAGGATCTGGTGCTGGCCGGAGGTCGCTAGATGGAGCTCACGGACCGCTCTGGTTACTTTGCGGGTCCCGGCATGCTCGGCGGCTCCTTTGGCGATGCCTCGCGCGCAAGCGACGAGGCTGCCGAGGGCGTCGCCGACCCCTGCCTGGGCCATGCGCCCGACCAGGTGGTCTTCTATGAGCTCACGCGTAAGTTTGTGGAGACCGAGGAAGATGTTCCCCAGGAGGCCTGCGACGTGCTGTACTACACGCTCGCCGTGGGCCACCACACCGGCGTGCTCGACTGCTTTGAGCCGCGCCTGTCGGTGTCGGTGGATGTGTTCTATACGCTTATCGACGCGCTGCCGGAGGGGGAGGCTAAGACCAAGTTCGAGGCCATCCGCTCCTTTGGCGAGTGCCAGCTCGACAAGGCGGCGGTGCCGTCGCTGCTCGAGGCCTGCGACACGCTGCTCGACGAGCGTGGTTTTCGCGGTTCTGCCAAGGCCGGCATCTCGGTGTTCGATGACGACTTTGGCCTGCATGCCCAGCAGGTCGCGTTCTTAATGAAGTTCCGCGATCTGGTTGAGCGCGTGCGCGATGTGTCGGGCGTGTATCTGACGGGAAGGTTGCAGTAATGGGTCGCGTTGTGGATGGTCGTGTGAACGGCGCCCCGTTTGCGGGTATCGTGCTCACGGCGGGAAGCGTGCTGCGTGCCGACGATGCCGCCGGCCCCGTGCTCTCCAAAAAGATGGAGGACACGCCCATCGCCGGCTGGTACACCATCGACGGTGGTCAGACGCCCGAGGATGACATCATCGAGGTCAAGCGCGAGCGTCCGCCGCGTCTGGTCTTGGTCGATGCCGCCGACATGGCGCTGCCCGTCGGGTCCATCCGCTTGCTCGACAAGCGCGATGTGGCCCGTAAGTCGATGTTCACCACGCATTCGCTTCCCTTGTCGATTCTGATCGAAGAGATTGAGCAATCGTGCGAAGATATCGTCTTCATAGGGATTCAGCCGGGCGATACGGAGTTCTACAACCCCATGTCCCCGGAGGTCTTTGACGCCGTCGACGCCGTGTACGACGCCGTGGCCGCCAACGACTTTTCCCACTTTGTCCGCTTGGGGCAGGAGCTATAGCAGCGCTTGCCTCTGCTGAATAGGAAAGAAGTGATTGACATGGCAGATTCCAAGGCAGAATATCCCGCTCCCGATTGCCTGGCGCCCGCCGCGATCGAGGCCAAGACCGAGACCGCCGGCGTGACCAAGGCTAACCTGCCGGTCGCTAAGGCCTTTCTGTTGGCAATGTTCGCCGGCGCGTTTATCGCCTTCGGCGGCCTGTTCTTTACGGTGTTTTTGAGCGACAGCACGCTGGGCTGGGGTGCCCAGCGCGTCGTGGGCGGCCTGTGCTTTTGCCTGGGCCTGGTGCTGGTGCTGGTGTGCGGCGCCGAGCTGTTTACCGGCAATTCGCTTATGGTCTGCGCGCTCAAGAGCAAAAAGATCACGCTGGTTCAGATGCTTAAGGCCTGGGTCGTCGTGTGGGTCGGCAATTTTGTCGGTGCTCTGTTCATCGTCTTTTTGGTGTACATGGCCGGCATCTATAAGCTCAACGGCGAGGCGGTCGCCAACTCCATGGTGAGCGTCGCCGCCGGCAAGGTGACGGTCGACTGGGTGACGATCTTCTTCCGCGGCATCCTGTGCAACATCTTTGTGTGCCTGGCCGTGTGGATTGGCACTGCGGGCAAGACCGTAGTCGATAAGGTCGTGGGCATTCTGCTGCCCATCGCCGCCTTTGTGGCCTGCGGTTTTGAGCACTGCGTCGCCAACATGTACTTTTTGCCCATGGGTGCCGTGATGCACGCGTGCGGCTATGGTGCCGACGTCGCCGGCGCCGATGCGCTCAACGCCACGGGCATTGCGTTTAACCTGTCCGCCGCCACGCTGGGCAACATCGTGGGCGGCGCGGTTCTGGTCGCGCTCGGCTACTGGTTTATCTACGCCAAGAAGTCCGAGGCGTAAGGTGCCGTCTGTTTGACGTTGGGCCTCCCGCGGGGCGTTGCCGTGCGGGGGGCTTTTTGGGTCCGGGGCTCGTTGCCGGGCTTTTGGCCTGTTGTGTTTGGCTGATGAAAGGGGTAATCGAGATGGCATCTGCTGTCAAGCGTGACGGTCGCGCCGTGGTGACCACATGCGGGGGATGCTATGCCGATTGCGCCTTTGCGGCACGCGTTGAGGACGGTCGCGTGGTGGCCGATCTGCCGGTGCCGGGGCATCCGTGCGCGGCGCGTGCCCTGTGCGCCCGCGGACGGCATCGCCTGGCAATGCCGTTTGACGAGCGCGACCGCATCGTGCACCCCATGCGTCGCCGCCAGGATGGCTCGGGGTTCGATGCGATTTCCTGGGACGAGGCGTTTACGCAGATCGCTGCGCGCCTTGGGGGGATTGTTGACGGGCATGGTCCGCGCGCGCTGGGCATGACACTTGGTGTGCCCTCGTTCGACCGCTACTGGGCGTTTCGTTTTATGCATGCGCTGGGTTCGCCCAACGTATACGGTGCCGATGGCGCCTGCGAGGTAAGCCGGCTTACCGGTTGGGAGCACAGCCTGGGCTACAGCCCCGCTTCCGACCTGGAGCATACCGATTGCATCATGTATTTGGGGCGTTCCATTGTCGATTCGTCGACGATGGGAGCCGTTGACGCACTCAACGATGCGCGCCGGCGCGGGGCGAAGATCATCGTGGTTGACCCCCGGCGCAGCGGTTCGGCCGCGCTTGCCGACCGCTGGCTGCGCGTGCGTCCCGGATGCGATTTGGCGTTGCTGCTGGGTATCGCACATGTGCTGGTAGCCGAGGACCTGTACGATCACGAGTTCGTGGACCGCTACGCCACAGGCTTTGACGAGCTGGCGCAGGCGGCCAGTGCTTGGACACCCGAGTGGGCCGAATCGATGTGCGACGTGCCGGCCGCAGAGATTGTCGCCACGGCGCGCGATCTCGCTGCCGCCGCGCCTGCCGCTGTGGTGGATGCGGGCTTTCATGGCGGCATCGGTATCGCGTATGCCAACAGTACCCAGACCGCGCGCGCGATTTGTCTGGTCGATGTGCTGCTGGGCTGCATCGGACACGCGGGCGGTGCCCTCAACCCGCCCACGCCGCTTGCGTTGGGCGACCTCGATCCCGCACGCTTTGCGACGCCGCCGGTGCCGCGCGGGCCCAAGCTGGGGTCCGAGCGCTATCCACTGGTCGATCCGGTGCGCGGTCTGTGCACGACCATCGGTCAGTCGATTCTTGCCGGCGATTTGCGTGGACTCATCGTCTATGCCAGTAACCCCGGTGCGGGCTATGGCAATGCGCAGGCTTGGTTGGGTATTTTGCAGCAGCTTGACTTGCTCGTGACGATTGATATTCGCTGGTCCGAGACAGCGCGCGCTTCTGACTTCGTGCTGCCCGACGTGACGTATCTGGAGGCCGACCGCGGCGTGGGAACGGTGGCGGGCGTCAACGACGCGCGCGTGTTCTACCGCAACGCCGTGCTGCCCGTGCAGCATGACGACACGCGTCCCGGTCGGGAGATTTTTGCCGGTCTGGCGCAGGCGTGTGGTATGGGCGAGTACTTCCAGTTTACGTCTGACGATCTGGCGGCTGCCCAGGTGGCGCCTTTTGGGATCAATCTGCACGAGCTCAAGGAGCGCGGCTGGGCCGACACGGGTGTTGCGTTGCCGTCGCGTACGGGCGAGCCGGTGATTCCCTTGGATCGCGGCAAAATTGCGCTGGCAAGCGACGTATGGGAACGAGCCGGTCTGGGTCGTGTACCCAACTGGATCGCTCCCATGGTGGAGCCTGCCCCGGGGATGTTTCGCCTCATTAGCGGTAACCGTCCCTTTGAGTCGCACACCTCGCGCAGGCTTGCGGCCCAAGGTGCCGCCGAGGCTGGATCGGATCTGGATGCCGTGCAGATGAATGCCGATGCCGCCGCTCGCATGGGTATCGCCGATGGCGAGGTCGTCGAGCTTGTGAGCGACATGGGCCGCGATCGCGTGCGCGTGGAGACGACGCCCTATCTGCATCCGGCGTGCATCTTCACCTCGGCCGCCCCCGGTGGGCGTTCGTTTGGCGCCGATGCCGGTGGCGCTCAAGCCCTGGGCGTGGGCCCGCTCGACCATACACCGTTGCGTTGGGACCCGTTGACGGGCGCCGCGCTCACCCAGGAAAACGCCGTTCGCGTGGAAAAGATCGCGGCACGCGAGGATAATAGCGAGTAATTGACTCAGCTGATGCATTCGACTGATCCACGTTTCTTTTGAAAGGCCGTACATGAGCGATAGCCAGAACATGTCCGATGAGGTACGCGCCCGCCTGCGCGCCATTCCTTCCGTCAACGAGCTGCTTGCCGAGTGGCCGGTGGTGAAGGCGGCGGGGGAGACCTGCGACGCGGTGGTGCATGCCGCCGTCACGGCCGAGCTCGACGAGGAGCGCGCCGCCATTCGCGCCGGTGCTGCCCCGCGTTCCAAGCGCGAGCTGGCCTCGGCTATCGAGTGGCGTGCCCACCGCTCCGCGCTGCCGAGCCTGCGTCCCGCCGTCAACGCCACGGGTGTTGTTATCCATACAAATCTGGGTCGAGCCCCGCTCGCGGAGTCGGCCGCCAAGGCCGTGGCCGAGGTCGCACGCGGCTACAGCACGCTCGAGTACAGCGTGGACACCTGCTCGCGCGGGTCGCGCAAAGAGCATGCCGCGCAACTCATCCGCTCGCTTACCGGTGCCGAGGATGCGCTGGTCGTCAACAATAACGCGGCCGCCGTGCTGTTGGTGTTGGCAACCCATGCCGCGGGCAAGGAAGTCATCGTGAGCCGTGGCGAGCTCGTCGAGATTGGCGGCAGCTTCCGCATCCCCGATGTCATGGTGGCCTCGGGCGCCAAACTCGTCGAGGTCGGGGCCACCAACCGCACACATTTGAGCGACTACGAGCGTGCCATCACGCCCGATACGGCGATGATCCTTAAGGTTCATCCTTCCAACTATCGCATCGAGGGTTTCCACGAGGAGGTGGGCTCTCGGGAGCTTGCCGCGCTGGCGCATAAGCATGGCCTGCTGTTCTACGAGGACCAGGGCTCGGGCGCGCTGCTGCCCGACGATATCCTGGTTCGCGGCGGCGAGGAGACCACGCCGACCTCGGTCGCGGCGGGGCTCGATATCGTGTCGTGCTCGGGCGATAAGCTGCTCGGTGCCGCACAAGCGGGCATTATCATGGGCCGTCGCGATCTGGTCCAGGCCTGCGGGTCGCATCCGCTCATGCGTGCCCTGCGCCCGGGCAAGCTCGCGCTGGCGGCGCTCGAGGCTACACTGCGTATTTACATGGACGGGGCGGATGTGGCCCATCGCGAGGTGCCGGTACTCAACATGCTCACGCTTCCGCAGGCTCATCTGGAGCGTCGTGCCCGCAAGCTCCGCGATCGCATGGCCGCCGGGCTCGATAAGGCGGGTTGCCCGTGCGCCGTTGAGTTGGAGATTGTCGAGGAGTCCTCGACGCCCGGTGGCGGTTCGCTGCCTACCGTTGAGCTGCCCACGATGTGCGTGGCCGTGCGTCTTGTTGACAAGCGCCTGACAGTCGACGCGCTCAAGCGCTCGCTTGTCCAGGACTTCGACACGCCGGTCGTCACGCGAACCTCGCACGATCGCATTTTGTTTGACGTGCGCACGCTCGTTGGCGACCGCGATATCGAGACGGCGGCATCGACGCTCGTCGCGTGCGTTGAGAAGGCGATTGCTCGATGAGTGAGGTTCAGGCGCTGGTAGAGTGTCCCGTTATCGTTGGCACGGCGGGCCACGTTGACCATGGTAAGTCGGCACTGATCGAGGCGTTGACCGGCAAGAATCCCGACCGTCTGGAGGTTGAGCGCCGTCGCGGTATGACCGTGGAGCTGGGCTTTGGCGAGCTGGCACTGCCGAGTGGCAAGATCGTTGGCCTGGTCGACGTGCCGGGCCACGCGCATTACTTGCGCGCCATGGTGCAGGGCGCCACGGGCATCGACGTGGCGGTGCTTGTGGTTTCGGCTGTCGAGGGCGTGATGCCGCAGACCCGCGAGCACGTGCATGTGCTGGAGCTGCTGGGCGTTACGCATATGGTGGTCGCGCTGACGATGTGCGACCTGGCCGACGCCGAGATGACCGAGCTTGCCGAGCTCGATGTCGATGACTTTTTGTCGGGTACCGTGTTTGAGGGCGCGCCGATTGTGCCCGTGTCGTCCAAGACCGGCGCGGGAATCGATAACCTGCTGGTTGCGCTCGACGAGCAGGTTGCCGCTTGCTGGGATGCCTGCCGTGCTCGTGCCGAGCTCACCGATGCCGCACCGCGTCTGCCCATCGACCGTTGCTTTACGATCAAGGGCGCCGGTACCGTGGTGACGGGAACGCTGCACGATGCGCCCGTCGCGGTGGGGGATGAGCTTGTCGCGCTGCCGTCGCGTACGGCCTGTCGCGTGCGTGGGATTCAGGTGCATGGCGATACGCTGCGGGCGTTGCCCGGTCAGCGTGTGGCGCTCAACTTGGTGGGCGATGCCGTCGCCGCGCTCGATCGCGGTGAGATGCTCGGTGTGGCGGGCCGCTTTGGCCAGACGATGCGATTTATGATGGCGTTTACGTATTTGGGTCGCGAGGGAGCCAAGCCGCGTGTGCTCGAGTCGGGTGCGCGTGTGCACGTGATGGCGGGTACAGCCGAGGTTGTCGGTCGCATCATGTTCATGGAGGGTGAGGCCCCCATGGCGGTGGGCGAGACCCGTATTGTTCAGGTGCGCTTGGAAAACTCGCTGCCGCTGCGCGCCGGGGACCATGCCGTGGTGCTGTCCTATTCGCCCGTGATGCTTATTGGCGGCGGGCGCGTGCTGCTTTCGCGCTGCCGTCGCTCGCGCGAGCTTGCCGAAGGAGAGCGTGCGCTGTATGCGGCGCTTGAGTCCGGCGATATCGCGGGCGGTGTGGGCGCTTGGCTGGCGCTGCAGACGCTGCCGGTTACGACGGCTGATGTTGCCGAGGCTTTGGATCTTGGTGTCGGCGAGGTCGATGCCGCACTGCACGGGTTGGTGGCGCGAGGTGTTGTTCGCGAGCTTGCCGGCTCGGGCGGTACGCTGTATACGAATGCCGCTGTGCTCGACGCTGCGATGGACGCACTGGCGGCGACCCTGTCAGCCATGCACACAGCGTCTCCTAAGGAGACGGGCTTTACGCCCGGCGCCGTCGCCCATGCTGCGTGGCCTGCCGCCGATGAAGTCGTTGCCGCGGCTCTGATTGCCGAGGGCTGCTCGCGTGGCGTGTGCGCCGCCGAGGGTGCCGAGGTATTCGACCCGCACTCCGCTGCCGCCGCGGCGCGTGTGGTGCGCGAGGCCTGCGAACGTATCGTTGCCTTGCTGGACGAAGCCGGCCTCGATGCACCGGCGCTTCCCGAGGTGGGCGAACAGCTGCAGCTCGGCCGCGACGCCATGACGCGTGCCCTGCGCGAGCTTTCGCTCAACCGCTCGATCGTTAAGGTCGAGCGCGACGTTGCCCTGTCCGCTGCCGCTGAGGCTCACGCGCGCGAGCTCGTCGCCGCCGTCATCGCCGAAGCCGG
Organism: Collinsella aerofaciens; assembly: GCA_052344885.1. Lineage (GTDB taxonomy): Bacteria > Actinomycetota > Coriobacteriia > Coriobacteriales > Coriobacteriaceae > Collinsella > Collinsella aerofaciens_CC. Next base: position 25,878 of record DAWDYI010000012.1, on the reverse strand, counting down.
CGGTGCTGCCACCACGAGCGTGCTGCGCGAGGCGCTGGGTGTGTCGCGCAAACGTGCCATCAGCATCTTGGAGCACCTGGATGCCGTGCGCTTTACGGTGCTCGACAAGGACGCCGGCGGCCTGCGCTCCCTGCGCTAGATTGGCTGCTCGGTTTGGTAAAATACCGCCGCACTTGGGAACGGATGGGCTCCGGTGGGCTCCGCGGTCCTCAAAACCGTTGCGAGGCGTGCAAAACGTCTTGGATGTGTTCGATTCACATACGTTCCCGCCATACGCTACCAGCGCTTTTGTGCTCGCGGTCTTGCTGCGTGCCGCAAAGGCGCTGTTTTGTTTTTGCACGAGCTTTTCGTAGTGCCGCTATTTCGGCGGCGGTATTTAGCTTCGTGCACCGGGTTTCGAGCATGCCGATGGGGGTGTTTTGCCGTATGACTACCGTAAGACGTGCCGATCTTTCTTGTGTCGTCCAGGCGGGTGGGCTGTCCTCGCGCATGGGCTGTGATAAGGCTCGCATGGCGTTTTGCGGCGAGCCGCTCATCGAACGCGTGCTGGGTCGGCTGGCGCCAGTTGCCGGCGAGTTGGTCGTGACGACTTCGCGTCCCAGCGAGCTTGCCTACCTTGAGGAGCGCGCGTTTGGCGGCCTGGTACCGCGAATGGTGTCGGACCTTGAGGGGCCGGCGGGCGCCATGCGCGGTATCGCGAGTTCGCTGACTGCGGCCCGGCTGCCTCTCGTTGCTATCGTCGCCTGTGATATGCCGTTTGTCTCTTCGGAGCTAATCGGTGCCCTTGCCGGCTGTGTCGAGGCCGAGGCGCTCGACGTGTGCGTGCCGCGCGAGGAGCGGGGGATTGAGCCGCTTTGCGCCGTCTGGCGCCGTGACGCGTGTGCGCCGGTTGCCCAAGAGCTGCTCGCCGGTGACCGTCAGCGAATCCGCTGCCTGATCGACCGGGTGAACGCCGGGTATTTGGACGAGCCTCAGATTGTCGCGGTCGCCGGCTCGACGCTCTGCTTCGAGAACGTCAATACGCCCGAGGAGTTTGCGGCGGCCGAGTTACTCGCCTAGACGATTGGAGTTGCCATGTCTCACGATATTTGTCCCGACACGGGAGAACCTTGCACTTGCGACGGGTCCGAACCCTGTACCTGCGGTTGCGGTGGCTGTGGACATACTGCGGAAGAGGAAGGGGCCGCCGCGGCGTATCGCGATGCACACCGCGAAGGCCCGTCCGGTGATGCCCTCGACCACGAACGCAAAATCATCGTGTCGTTCGACAGCACCTTCGATGTGATGGAATGCGAACAGCTGTGTCTTGCCTCCGGTGTGCCCGGGCGCATCATGCCGCTGCCCGGCTCCATCACCGCCGGCTGCGGGCTGTGCTGGGCCATGCCGTTCTCGGGCGATGCCCTCGCCGCCTTCCGCGCCGCCACCGAGGGCCGCGTAACCCCCGCCGACTACCACCAGCTCGTCCTCTAACTACCAAAACCACCACAAAGGTGCCTGTCCCCAATGTGGTGGTTTGGAACACGTGGACGAAACAGGTTTGAAACACGGGTTTTGCGCGTCAGACACTCAAAAACGCCTCTACCTGCATCGTAATCAAAACGAAACATCTGCTCGTTGGCTTATGCGAAACTTTGCTGCAACAGTGCGATATTATCCATACTCGATAAAGCTCGCGGCGCATGGGGCGCCTCGAACGACACTTTTCTTTTCCATCAATTGGAGGAAGCATGAGCTACACGCAGAAAGTTCTCGAAGAGCTCAAGGCCCGCTATCCCGAGCAGCCTGAGTTCATCCAGGCCGCGACCGAGATCCTCGGCACCATCCAGCCGGCGCTCGACGCCCACCCCGAGTACGAGGAGGCCGCTCTGCTGGAGCGCCTCGTCGAGCCCGAGCGCATCGTCATGTTCCGTGTTCCCTGGGTCGACGACCAGGGCAAGGTTCAGGTCAACCGCGGTTATCGTGTCGAGTTCAACTCTGCCATTGGACCCTACAAGGGCGGCCTGCGTTTTAACCCGACGGTCACCCTGGGCATGCTCAAGTTCCTGGGTCTGGAGCAGATCCTTAAGAACAGCCTGACCACCCTTCCCATGGGCGGCGGCAAGGGCGGCTCCGACTTTGACCCCAAGGGCAAGTCCAACAACGAGATCATGCACTTCTGCCAGTCCTTCATGACCGAGCTCTATCGCCACATCGGCCCCAACACCGACGTTCCTGCCGGCGACCTGGGCGTTGGCGGCCGCGAGGTTGCCTACCTGTTTGGTCAGTACAAGCGCCTGACCAACGAGTGGACCGGCGTCCTCACCGGCAAGGGCCTCTCCTTTGGCGGCTCGCTCGCCCGTACCGAGGCCACCGGCTACGGTCTGGCCTACTTTGTGGACGAGTACCTCAAGAGCCGCGGCGACTCCTTCGAGGGCAAGAACGTCGTCGTGCACGGCTCCGGCAACGTCGCTATCTACGCCGTCCAGAAGGTTGCCCAGCTCGGCGGCAAGGTGCTGGCCTGCTCCGACACCCACGGCTGGGTCGAGGATCCCGACGGCATCGACTACACCGTGCTCGAGCACGTCTACAACAAGAAGCGCTCCGGCCACGACAAGGGCGTTACGCTCGCCATGTACGTTGACGAGAAGCCTAACGCCGTGTGGCACGAGGGCGACGGCCGCGGCGTGTGGCAGCTGCCCTGCGATATCGCACTGCCTTGCGCTCGCGAGAACACGCTGCTGCTCGAGGACGCCCAGGCGCTCGTCGCCAACGGCTGCAAGGTGGTCGGCGAGGGAGCGAACATGCCCACGACCATCGAGGCCACGACCTACTTCCAGGAGAACGGCGTCGCCTTTATGCCTGGTAAGGCTGCCAACGCCGGCGGCGTGCTCGTGTCCGGCCTGGAGATGAGCCAGAATGCTGAGCACCTGTCCTGGACCTTCGAGGAGGTCGACGGCAAGCTCGAGCAGCTCATGCGCGGCATGTTCCACAACGTGGACGACACCGCCAAGGAGTACGGCGAGGAGGGCAACTTCGTCATGGGTGCCAACATTGCCGGCTTCCTGAAGGTCGCCGACGCTATGCTCGCCCAGGGCGTCTGCTAAATCTTCGCGCGACATAGCATGTGATGAGGCTCCCAGCTATCCGGCTGGGAGCCTTTTCTATCCCGGAGGACTCCTCATATCTTGCGGTGAAATACGGACTGTTTAGCGCCCCAGAACGGCTAATCAGTCCGTATTTCACCGCAAGTTATGGATGGGTGGGTGGATTTTGTCCTAAAACGGTGTGCGGCCCCTCGTTTGGTACACTTAAAAGTACTGGACAAGTGGAGAGATGGGGGAGAACGTGCTCAAGTTCGGTACCTACGTCCGTGTTGGAAACGCGGCCGAAGCCTATGAGCTCTTGCAGAAAAACCGCAACAACAAGATTGTGGGCGGCGGCATCTGGATGCGCCTGGGTTCGCGTCGCGTGGCGACGGCGATTGACCTTTCGGCCTGCGGACTCGATCAGATCGAGGAGACCGAGACCGAGTTTCGCATCGGTGCCATGTGCACCCTGCGCCAGCTCGAGCGCCATGCCGAGCTCAACGCGCTTGTCAACAATGTCTTTGAGTTCGCCGTCCACGACATCGTGGGCGTGCAGCTGCGCAATTCCGCCACGGTGGGCGGCAGCATCTACGGCCGCTTTGGCTTCTCGGACGTGCTCTCCGCCTTCCTCGCGCTCGATTCGTATGTTGAGCTGACGGGCGCCGGCCGCGTGCCGCTCGCGGAGTTCGTTGACATGGGCTACGTGCGCGACGTTATTGAGCATGTCGTGGTCGTCAAGCACGATTACCGTGCGAGCTACGAGGCCGTGCGCAAGGCCGCGACCGATTTCCCCTCGCTCAATGTCACCGCCGCCTGGTGGGACGGCTCCTGGCACGTCACCGTGGGTGCCCGCCCGCTGCGCGCGACCCTGCTGCAGGGCGAGGCGTGCGGCCTGGTGAACGAGCGGCCTTCCGAGGACGAACTGCGCGCCCTGGCCGCGTCCGTACGCGCGCTGAGATATGGCACCAACCTGTGGGGCTCGGCCGAGTACCGCCGTCGCATCTCGGCGCCGCTTGCCGTGCAGGCCGTGCGCCGTGCCGCCGGCATCGAGCTTTCGGCCGCGCTTGCCCGCGAGCTCGAGACCGTGCAGATCCCTAAGTTTGCCACGGACGAGTATTCCTGCCGCCGCGTGCCCGGCGTCGATTCTAGCGAGGTGCGCTAATGGCTGCCAAACTCATCGATCTTTCCTTTACGCTCAACGGCCGCAAGGTCAAGGTTCAGATTGCCCCCGACACCATGCTCTTTTCGCTTTTGCGTGAGCAGGGTTGCGCGTCGGTGCGTTGCGCCTGCGAGACCACCAACTGCGGTCTGTGTACGGTGTGGCTCGATGGCGACCCGGTTCTGAGCTGCTCGGTTCCCGCCGCGCGCGTCGAGGGCCGCTCCATCACCACGCTCGAGGGCCTCAAGGCCGAGTCCGAGGCGCTTGCCCGTGCGATGGCTGCCGAAGGCGCCGAGCAGTGCGGTTTTTGCGCCCCCGGCCTTATCATGAACGTGCTGGCGCTTGCCCGCGCCGCCAAGGAGGACCCGAGCCTCGTCGCCACGCGTGAGGAGCTCTCACGTCAGCTTGCCGGTAACCTTTGCCGCTGCAGCGGCTACGAGAGCCAGCTGCGCGCCATTGTCCGCTTCCTCAACGAGTCCGGCGTGCAGGTGGGCTTTGAGATGCCCGAACTGCCGGTCAACGACACCAGCTGCGACGGTGTCTCGTACAAGCAGATCACCCATAAGCAGCCCAAGAAGGACTCGAAGGCGCTGCTCGAGGGCCGTCCCGTCTACACGGGCGATATGGTGCCCGCCGGCGCGCTCATCGTCAAACTCAAGCGCAGCCCCTATGCCCGCGCCAAGATTCGCTCCATCGATACGTCGCACGCCCTGAAGGTGCCCGGCGTGGTGGGCGTCTACACCTACGAGGACGTGCCCAAGCGCCGTTTTACCATTGCCGGCCAGAGCTATCCGCAGCCGAGTCCCTACGACCGTCTGATTCTCGAGAACCTCGTCCGTTACCAAAACGAAGAGGTGGCGATCGTCGCCGCCGAGACCGAGGAGGCCGCCGACAAGGCGCTCAAGCTCATCAAGGTCGACTACGAGGTGCTCGAGCCCCTGCTCGACTTTACCCAGGCACTCGATAACGACATCGTGGTCCACCCCGAGGGCGACGTGACCTTTATGTTCCCGCAGGGCGGCGACGTCCCGCGCAACTTGGTATGCAGCGGCACGAGCGACTTTGGCGATCTTGACGAGGCCTTCGCCCAGAGCGACATCGTCTTTGAGCGCACCTACACCAGCCAGGCCACGCAGACTGCGCCCATGGAGACCTTCCGCGCCTTCGCGACGACCGACGCGTTCGGCCGCATCTCGGTGACCACCTCTACGCAGGTGCCCTTCCACGTGCGCCGCATGGTCGCGCAGTCGCTCGACATTCCGCAGTCGCAGGTGCAGGTCATCAAGCCGCGCATCGGCGGCGGCTTTGGCTCCAAGCAGACGGGCTGCTGCGAGATCTTCGTGGCGTTCGTCACCCAGCAGACCGGCCGTCCGAGCTACTGCTGCTACACCCGCGAGGAGACCATCACCGCGGGCAACTCGCGCCACCAGATGCAGATGACCGTCAAGTTGGGCGCCATGAACGACGGCACCATCACGGCCATCGACCTGCACACGCTGTCCAACGCCGGAGCGTACGGCGAGCACGCCACCACGACGATCGGCCTGTCGGGCCACAAGAGCCTGCCCATCTACAACCACGTGAAGGCGAGCCGCTTTAGCTGGGACGCCGTCTACACCAATACCAACCGCGGCGGCGCGTATCGCGGCTACGGTGCCACCCAGGGCCAGTTTGCCGTGGAGAGCGCCGTCAACGAGCTCGCCGACATGTTGCACATGGACCCCGCCGACCTGCGCCTTAAGAACATCGTGCGCGAGGGCGAGATCATGCCGCAGTACTACAACGAAAAGCTCAACGCCTGCGCACTCGACCGCTGTCTGCTGCGCGCGATGGACATGATCGGCTGGCGCGACAAGCCGCTGGCCGTGGACCTGGGCGACCGCGTGCGCGCCCTGGGCTGTGCGCTCACCATGCAGGGCTCGGGCATTTCCAACGTGGATATCGCCGGCATCGACATGCGCTTGGAAGAGGACGGCTTCATTACCATCGGCACCGGCGCCACCGATAACGGCATGGGTGTCGACACGATTCTGGCGCAGATTGCCGCCGAGGAGCTGGGCGTGGAGAGCTCGCTGATCGTGGTGCGCGGCGTGGACACCGACGTGTCGCCGTTCGACGCCGGTTCGTACGCGAGCTCCGGTACCTACGTGACGGGCCTTGCCGCCAAGAACGCCGCGACCGAGCTGCGCGAGAAGATTTGCGCCAAGGCCGCCCAGATGTGGGATGTGGACGCCGCCGACGTGGTCTTCGATGGCCAGTACGTGCGTCTGTCCGACGAGCGCGCCGCGCGCGAGCAGAACCGCTACCTCACGCTGCGCGACTTTGCCAACCTGTGCGTCAAGAACATCGCGGGCGGCGACGCGCTCACCTCGCATGCTTCTGCCTGCCTGCCCGTTTCGCCTCCGCCGTTTATGGCCGGCATTGCCGAGGTCGAGGTCGACAAGGCCACCGGCAAGGTGACTGTGGTGGACTACGCGGCGGCTGTGGACTGCGGCACCGTGATCAACGAGGCACTCGCGCGCGTCCAGGCCGAGGGCGGCATTGCCCAGGGCATCGGCCACGCGCTCTACGAGATCGTCGAGCACGACGACCGCGGCCGCCTGCGCACCGGCAACTTTATGAGCTACAAGCTGCCCACGCGCCTGGACATCGGCAGTATTCGCGTGGCCTTTGAGCCGAGCTACGAGCCTACGGGCCCGTTTGGCGCCAAGTCGATCGGCGAGGTCGTCATTAACACGCCGCTCGCCGCCGTGGCCTCGGCCGTGGCACACGCCACCGGCCACCAGGTGCGCTCGCTGCCGATCACGCCCGAGAAGGCCCTGCTGGGGGAGTAGCGGGTCGGCGAACAAGTCGTAATGGGCGGGGCGGGGCAACTCGCCCCGCCTTTCGCACTCGTGGTGAGGTCGTGAGCCTGTAAAACGTGTGCGTGCGCTTGTCGTTCGTATCTGCTATCATTCCTAGTCTGTGCGCTCATGCGGGCGTGGCGGAATTGGTAGACGCGCCAGATTTAGGTTCTGGTGGGATTCCCGTGAAGGTTCGAGTCCTTTCGCCCGCACCAACGCATCTGCGTCGGCTTCGGCCGTCGCGACTCTTTGTTGCATAAAGGTACCAGCACCTCAGATAAGCTGGGCAGTATGAGGAGGAACGTGTTGAACATCACCGCTTCTGACGTCAAGGACGCCAAGCTCACCGCTACGGTCACCATCCCGGCCGCCGACGTCGACGCCGCGATCAAGAAGGCCTACAAGGACACCGCCAAGAAGTACCGTTTCCCGGGCTTCCGTGCCGGCAAGGCTCCCCGTCCGGTCATCGATTCCGCTCTTGGCGCCGAGGCTACCCTCGCTCAGGCCACCAACGACCTGATCGCCGCCAACGAGCCCGCCGTCCTCAACGAGCTGGACATCGTCCCCACCAAGAGCGGTGACTACAAGGAGCTCGACCTCGCCAAGGATCACGAGGACTACACCTACACCGTCGAGTTCTCCCTGCGTCCCGCCGCTGAGCTCTCCTCCTTCGACGCTGTCGAGATCGAGATGCCCCCTGCGGAGGTCACCGAGTCCGAGATCAACAACCAGGTCGAGATGCTCCTCAACTACCGTGCCACCTTCGAGGACGTCGAGGGCCGCGCTGTCGAGTCCGAGGACTACGTTACCGTCGACCTCAAGGCCGTCGAGAACGCCGACAACTTTGCCGCCGAGGGCCGTATGCTCATCGCCGGTAGCGACAGCAACCCCGCCGAGTTCAACGAGGCTCTGATCGGCGCCAACGTTGACGACGTCAAGTCCGTCACCTGGACCGACGAGGCCGAGGAGGGCGAGGAGGCCGAGACCCACACCGTCGAGGTCACCGTCAAGGGCATCAAGGTCCGCAACACCCCCGAGCTCACCGACGAGCTCGTCAAGTCTGACTTTGGCTTCGACAGCATCGACGCTATGCGCGACGCCATCAAGATCGAGATCGAGCAGGACAAGGCTTCCCGCCTGCCGGCCGAGAAGGAGAACCGTTGCGTCTCCGCTCTCGCAGAGCGCCTGCAGCTCGACGAGATGGACGCCGACTACGAGCAGTCCGTCTTTGAGGAGCTTGGCCAGAACTTCCTGTCCAACCTCGCTGCCCGCGGCATGACGCTGGACACCTGGTTGCCCGCTTCCGGTCTGACCATGGAGCAGTTCATCGGCGACCTGCACAAGCAGGCCAACGACGTTGCCCGTGAGTCCCTGGCTCTCGACGCCCTCGCTCGTGAGCTCAAGATCGAGGTCACCGAGGACGACATCAACGCCGAGTTCGAGAAGGCCGGCGTCAAGGACGTCGAGGCTTCCAAGGCCGAGTTCATCGCCGATGGCCGCATGCCCGCCGTCCGCGAGTCCATCCGTCGCTCCAAGGCCGTCGACCACCTGGTCGAGAACGCCAAGGTGACCGAGGTCGACGAGACCGCCAAGGACGCCGAGTAATTCTCGCCACCTTGCCCACGAGCGCATGCATGCGCCCGTGATGGGGTAAAGTTATACACCGGTTATCCGGTTGCTTCGTACGGTGCCAGCCAATGCATAGCATGCGGGCACCGTACGTTTATCTAGAACCAATTTGGTCCGCAAGAGAGAAATGGAGATGCGTATGATCGCTAAGTTCGATTCCGCCCTCGTGCCATACGTTATCGAGCAGACGCCGCGCGGCGAGCGCAGCTACGATATCTATTCGCGCCTGCTCAACGACCGCATCATCTTCTTGGGCGAGGAGATCAACTCCGTCAGCGCCAACCTGGTCGTTGCCCAGCTGCTGCATCTTGAGAGCCAGGATGCCGAGAAGGATATCTCGCTCTACATCAATTCGCCCGGCGGCGAGGTTTACTCCGGCCTGGCGATTCTGGACACCATGAACTTTATCAAGCCGCAGGTTTCCACCATCTGCGTTGGTATGGCCGCGTCCATGGCCGCCGTGCTGCTTTCGGCCGGCGCCAAGGGCAAGCGCTTCTGCCTGCCGCACTCCAAGGTCATGATTCACCAGCCCAGCGGCGGTGCCCAGGGACAGCAGACCGAGATTGAGATCGTTGCCGAGGAGATCAAGAAGACTCGCCGCGAGCTCAACCAGATCTTGTCCGACGCCTCGGGCCAGCCCATCGAGAGGGTCCAGGCCGACACCGAGCGCGACAACTACCTGACCGCTTCCGAGGCCCTCGACTACGGTCTGATCGACCGTATCGTCACCTCGCGCGATCTCGCCGCGAAGGACGCCTAGGATGGCAGGTAACATGCAGGACAACTTTGACGAGAACGGCAACCCCATCCGCTGCTCCTTCTGCGGAAAAGAGCAGGGCCAGGTTCGTCGCCTCGTAAAGGGCCCGACCAACATCTTTATCTGTGACGAGTGCGTCGCCGCCTGTTCCGAGATTCTGGAGGAGTCGCTGGCTTCGGACTTTATGGACGCTGCCCGCAACGGCAAGCTGCCGGGCTTCCTCAACGACCACGGCCAGACTGCTGGGCAGCCCGCCGTGGACCCCGAGGCCGAGGGTTTTGAGCTCGAGGACGACCGCCAGGTCATCACGCACGTGCCGACGCCGCACGAGATCTATGACGAGCTTTCGGCCTATGTCATGGGCCAGGAGGACGCCAAGCGCGCCATGTCGGTTGCTGTGTACAACCACTATCGTCGCGTAATCGAGGGCGGCGCCGCGGTGTCTGCCTTTGACGACGGCATGGGCTCGCAGTTCGACGACGATATGGACGAGGTAGAGCTCGCCAAGTCCAACATTCTGCTGCTCGGTCCCACCGGTACCGGCAAGACCCTGTTGGCCCAGACGCTCGCGCGCATCCTCGAGGTGCCGTTTGCCATCGCCGATGCCACCGCGCTCACCGAGGCCGGCTATGTGGGCGAGGACGTGGAGAACATCCTGCTCAAGCTCATCAATGCTGCCGATGGCGACATTGAGCGCGCGCAGGTCGGCATTATCTACGTGGACGAGATCGACAAGATCGCCCGCAAGGCCGAGAACCTCTCCATCACTCGCGATGTGTCGGGCGAGGGCGTTCAGCAGGCGCTGCTTAAGATTCTTGAGGGCACGGTGGCAAGTGTTCCGCCCACCGGCGGCCGCAAGCATCCCCAGCAGGAGCTGCTGCAGATCGACACGACCAACATCCTGTTTATCTGCGGCGGTGCCTTTGTGGGTCTGGACAAGATCATCGCTGACCGCGTGGGCAACAAGGGCGTGGGCTTCAACTCCGAGATTGCCGGCCCCACCTCGGTCGACGAGAACGACCTGCTGCGTCAGGTGCTCCCGCAGGACCTCAACGCCTTTGGCATGATCCCCGAGTTCGTGGGCCGTACTCCCGTCGTCACTCAGACGCAGGCGCTCGACGAGGATGACCTGGTGTCGATCCTGACCGAGCCCAAGAACGCTGTGGTGCGCCAGTACCGCAAGATGTTCCAGCTCGAGGACGTTGAGCTTGAGTTTGAGGATGCCGCCCTGCACGAGATAGCCCGCATGGCGCTTGCCCGTAAGACCGGCGCCCGCGGTCTGCGCTCCATCTGCGAGGACGTGCTGCAGCAGACGATGTTCGACCTGCCCAGCGAGGAGGGCGTCGCCAAGGTCATCGTGACCGAAGCGGCCGTAAAGGGCGAAGAGCAGCCCCAACGCATCTACGGGTAAAACCTGCCAAAACGTGTTTGCAAATAGCCTCCGACCACCCGCGGTCGGAGGCTATTTTATATATACGCAATAACCCCAACTACCTGTGTTATTCTGTGTGTTTGTTTAAGCCTCAGCGAAGTCATATCAGACTGAAGTAATCGATACCTAAGGGGAGGAATGCAGACCCTGGCGGGCCTACGTTCCTCCCCGGCGGGACAGGGAGAGATATATGGAAGAGATGCCCAAGAATTACGATCCGTCGACCAATGAGCCGGCGATCCTGCAGAAGTGGCTCGACGGCGGCTACTATAAGCGCCGTGAGGGCGTGGGCGACTGCACCGTCACCATTCCGCCTCCCAACGTGACCGGCAAGCTCCATATGGGCCACGCCACCGACGACTCCATCCAGGATGCCATCATCCGTATGGCCCGCATGCGCGGCAAGTCCACGCGCTGGGTGCTCGGCACCGACCACGCCGGTATCGCTACGCAGACCAAGGTCGACAAGAAGCTCAAGAGCGAGGGCATCAGCCGCCTGGAGATCGGTCGCGACAAGTTTGTCGACGCCTGCTGGGATTGGACCCACGAGTACGGCGGCATCATCGTCGAGCAGATCAAGCGCATGGGCTGCTCCGTCGACTTCGACAACGAGCGCTTCACCATGGACGAGGATTACGCCCAGGCCGTGCGTAAGGTCTTCTGCGACTGGTACCACGACGGCCTGATCTACCGTGGCAAGCGCATCGTCAACTGGTGCCCCAACTGCACCACCGCCATCTCGGACGATGAGGCCGAGTATAAGGACGAGAAGGGCCACCTGTGGCACCTGCGCTACCCGCTGACCGAGCCGGTCAACGGCCAGGACTACATCGTCGTCGCCACCACGCGCCCCGAGACCATGCTCGGCGACACGGGCGTTGCCGTCTCCCCGAAGGACCCCGAGAAGGCCGCCTTCGTGGGCAAGACCGTCATGCTGCCGATCGTCAACCGTGAGATCCCCATCTTTGAGGATTGGCATGTCGACGCCAACTTTGGCTCCGGCTTCGTTAAGGTCACCCCGGCTCACGACCCCAACGACTACGCCATGGGTCAGGCCCACGACCTACCGCAGATCAACATTTTCGATGAGCACGCGGTGGTCGTCGAGGGCTATGGCGAGTTCACCGGCATGAACCGCGACGAGTGCCGCGAGGCCGTCATCAAGTGGTTCGAGGAGCACGACCTGCTCGATCATGTCGAGGACCTCGATCACTCCGTCATGCACTGCTACCGTTGCGACTCCGCCCTGGAGCCGTGGCTGTCCGAGCAGTGGTTCGTCGCCGTCGACAAGCTCAAGGGGCCGGCGCTCGATGCCGTCAACTCCGGTAAGGTCACCTTCCACCCCGCGCGCTGGACGCAGACCTACACCACCTGGATGGAGAACCTCAAGGACTGGTGCATCAGCCGCCAGCTGTGGTGGGGTCACCGCATCCCTGTGTTCTACTGCGAGGACTGCGGCTGGGAGGACGCCCTGACCGAGGACACCGACGTGTGCCCCAAGTGTGGCGGTCATCACGTGCATCAGGACGAGAACGTGCTGGACACCTGGTTCAGCTCGCAGCTGTGGACCTTTGCCACGCAGGGCTGGCCGCAAAAGCCGGAGCTGCTCGAGGGCCATCACCCCACGACTGCGCTCGTCACCGCGCGCGACATCATCGCGCTGTGGGTCGCTCGCATGGTTATGAGTTCGCTGTACTTCTTGGATGAGGTGCCGTTTAAGGATGTCGTCATCTACCCGACGATTCTGGCCAAGGACGGCAGCCGCATGTCCAAGTCCAAGGGCAACGGCGTTGACCCCATGGACCTCATTGGCATGTACGGTGCCGACGCTATGCGCTACAACCTGCTGACGCTGTGCACCAACAACCAGGATGTTAAGTTCGACGCGAACATCGACAAGAAGACCAAGAAGCTCATCGACAGCCCGCGTACCGACCAGGCCAAGTCGTTTGTGACCAAGATCTGGAACGCCAGCCGCTTTTTGCTTATGAACATGGAGGGCTACACGCCCGGCGAGCCCGTCGTGGAGACGCCGGCCGACGCCTGGATGTTCAGCCGCCTGGCCAAGGCCGTCAAGATGGTCACCGAGGGTATTGAGAACTACACCTTTGGCGATATGGCCCGCGGCGTGCAGCAGTTCTTCTGGAACGAGGTCTGCGACTGGTACGTCGAGGTCACCAAGGCCCGCCTGAAGGGCGAGGGTCGTCTGCAGGCTCAGCGCAACCTGATCTTTGTTCTCGACACCTCCATTCGCCTGATGCATCCGCTCATGCCGTTTGTCACCGAGGAGATCTGGGACAACATGCCGGCGAGCGTGCTCGACCTGGATGCGGAGGGCAACCTCGACCGTGCCGAGGCACTCATGATTGCCAAGTGGCCCGAGCCCGCCGACTACGCCAAGTATGTCGACGAGAACGCCGAGCGCGCGTTTGAGCTGTGCCGCGCCGTCGTGTCTGCCGCCCGCGCCACGCGTTCGCGCTATCGCTTGAGCCCCAAGGCCGAGCTCGACGTGGTCGTGCGCGCCGGTGCCGAGGATATCGAGAAGCTCGAGAGCCTGCGCTCGACGATTGAGCCGCTGGCCAACACGGCTTCGCTGGTCATGGGTACCGACGTTGAGAAGCCGGCCGCGAGCATTGCCATGGTCGATAGCGGCGTCGAGGTCTTTGTGGTGCTCGAGGGCAAGGTCGACCTTTCGGCCGAGAAGACGCGCCTGGAGAAGGAGATCGCCACGGCCCAGAAGGAGCTCGCCGGCTGCGAGAAGACGCTGGCCAACGAGGGCTTTGTGGCCAAGGCCGCGCCTGCCGTGGTCCAGAAGAAGAGGGACCGTGCAGCTGAGCTCAAGGAGATCTTGGCGGCGCTGACTGCTCAGGTTGCAGACTTCTCGTAGTTCTTACTGAGGGGCGCGTCCCGACGCTTTGCTCGCTACTGCGGACAGTCCTGCGCAAGACGGACAGCACATTAAGTGCTGTCCTTTGCGTGCGGAACTTGTATCGAGCAAAGCGTCGGGCCGCTCCTAGTGCGGTTACATGGCTGCTTGCAACTGGTAGGTTAGGGCCACCTGGTTGTGGCCTTGATCTTGCTGCAAGCGGATAAAGTCTGATATTGTCAACGCGAGGGGCTCATTCTTTTTGGTGGGCCTCTTTTTCTGTTATTGGGGGACTTTGGGTTATGGCTAAGCGTTCTGGGTCGTATGTCGTTCCTTTCTCGTTTGAGTTGCTTTCGTTTGGTGAGGCTGTTGGGCTGGCTGCCGATACGGGGCGGATTTCTGGGGATGCTGGTCCTCTGCTTGAGACGGTTGTCGATATGCTCGATGAGCTGGGGCGTCCGGACGAGTATTTTGATTGCATTCAGGTTGCCGGCACCAATGGCAAGACTTCGACTACGCGTTTTTCGGCTGCCATTCTTCGTGGTGAGGGGCTCAAGACCGCGCTGTATACGTCGCCGCAGCTTGTTCGTTACCCCGAGCGCATGGAGGTCGATGGACGCGTCGTGAGCGACGAGGCCTTTGCCCGTGGCGTTTCAGCAGCTGTCGAGGCGGGACATCGCGTGAATGCGCGCCGTGTGGCGGCGGGGGAGCGCGCCTATACCATCACGCCGTTTGACCTGCTGACGGCTGCCGCACTGGTAGTGTTTGCCGAGGCCGCGGTGGATGTTGCCGTGCTCGAAGTTGGCATGGGCGGGCGTTGGGATGCTACGAGTGCGACCGATCCCTTGGCCGTCGCCATTACGGGCATTGGACTCGACCATACACGTATTTTGGGTGATACGCTCGAGGCCATTGCGGGGGAGAAGGCCGCGGTCATCAAACCCGGACGTCTGGTTGTGCTGGGTGAGGGTACGCACGAGTCGAGCGTTCAGCGTGTGATGGATGCCCGTTGTCGCGAGTGCGGCATTGTGCCGCTGGTGGTGAACCATGCCACGACCAAGGTGCCGGAGCACGTGGGCGATACGGTTGAGTTTAGCTGCACCACGCCGCGTGCGATCTATGCGTCGAGCATGGTCAAGCCGGCCTATCAGCCGCAGAATGCTGCGTGCGCGATTATGCTATGCGAGGGCTATCTGGGCCGCGAGCTCGATTGCGATACGTTGGATGCATCGCTTATGGGTTGCCCCACACCGGGTCGTTTTGACGTGCTGGGGACCGATCCGCTCAAGCTGATCGACGCCTGCCATAACCCTCAGAGCTGCGAGAACTTTGTGAGTGCACTGGACGAGATCGATTCGTGCGTGGAGAACCGCCCCACGCTGCTGTGTGCCGCGCTGGCCGATAAGGACGTGGCGGGCATCGTTGACGTTTTGGTTCCGGCGTTCCCCCGCGTGGTCGTGACCCAGACCGATTCCGATCGCGCCCTGCCGGCAGAGGAGCTTGCTGCCCTCGTTGATGCCGATAAGCTCGCGGGCGTATACCCGAGCGTGTCCGAGGCCCTCGCTGCCTTCGATGCCGCGGGCGAGTCCTTCGTAGCAGCCGGCACTATCACCCTAGCCGGCGAAGTAGCCGGCCTGCTGCGCTAACCCATCCCCTCAGCAGTTGCGGTGAAATACGGACTGTTTTACAAGCCAGAGGCCTCAAACAGTCCGTATATCACCGCAACTCAAAAGCAGCCAATTTGGGACGGGGCTTTTTGGCTGCCCTGTGCCCCGAGTTGACTCGCTTGCCACGAAATGGGCCTATCTACTACGTTTGACCGGTTACCCTCGACCACACGGAACATCGCGAAATAAAAACCGCAGGTAGACGGCTTGCGGATTTTGCGAAAAGCCGGTTATGGTCGACCCGTGCGGGTTAAACGTAGTAGATAGGCCGTTTTTGTGGCGAAGCATTGGCAGGATGCGGCAAAGGGCTGCCCCTTTGCCGCATTGCCTAGTCTAGGCGGACCGAACCGTGGGGGTAGGCGTTGAGAATCTCGACGCCTGACTCAGTAACTAGGGCCAAGTCCTCGATGCGGACGCCGGTGCGGCCGGGGAGGTAGATGCCCGGTTCGATGGAGAACGTCATGCCCGGCTCCACGACCTGCTCGTTGACGAGCGAGACGTCGCCCGGCTCGTGGTCCTGCAGGCCGATCGAGTGTCCCAGGCGATGCGTAAAGTACTGCCCATAGCCCGCATCCTCAATCACGTCGCGTGCGGCGCGGTCCAGGTCACACATGCGCACGCCCGGTGCGATGAGCGCCTCGGCGGCCTCGTTGGCGCGGCGCACGATGTCGTAGATGCGCGCCGTCTCCTCGTCCGGCTCGCCCCAAAAGAACGTGCGTGTCATGTCCGAGCAGTAGTTGTGATAACGCCCGCCAATGTCGAACAGCACCACGTCGCCGCGCTTGAGTACAGTCTCGTCGGGCTCGTGGTGCGGGTCGCCGGCGTTGGCGCCAAAGCTCACGATAGGCGGAAAGCTAAAGCCCTCGCAGTCGTGTTTGCGATACAGACCGAGCATCTGATCGGCAATCTCGCACTCCGTCACGCCTTCATGGACGAGCTTGATGACGTCGGCCATCACGGCGTCGTTAGCGGCCGAGGACACGCGCATAAGCTCCTGCTCGGCGGCATCCTTGTGGGTGCGTGCGGCGGTGACGGCAAAGTCGCCCAGGAAAAACTCGCTTGCGGCGTGGCGCTCCATAAGCGGCATCAAAAAGCCGGAACGCATGACGGTGTCGATACCGAGTGGTTTGGTCGGATCGACCTCGCGAGCGATGGCGTCGGCCACGATATCGGTATCGGTGTGGTAGGCGACACGGGCATTGTCGTACTCGGGCAGCTGGTGCAGCGCGTTGACTAGGATCACCGGCTCGGTACCGCGTGCGAGCAGCACGCCGCAAAAACGCTCGAACATATCGGCATAAAAGCCGGTCAGGTAATAGATCGACCACGGGTCGTTTACGAGCAGCTGTGCACCGGGGTGCTGAGCCTCGAGCGCATCGAGCACGCGCGCCACACGCTGGTCATCGACATGTGCCATGAAACATCCTTTCGCTAGGCTGCCACCATGGTATCCCAAGCCCGGCAGTTAGGGACGTTCCTTTTATGCCGGCACCTTGGGACACTCCTTTGCATCCCGTGCGGCCCTCATAAGTTGCGGTGAAATACGGACTGTTTAGCGGCCTGAAGCCATAAAACAGTCCGTATTTCACCGCAACTGCGGAGGAGGACCGGGCGGATGGTGGAGTAGCTAAAAGTGCCCCGTCCCTAATTAGCTACTTGGGCTCGGTCGATGTCCATGCTGGCGATTAGGTTGATGTTGGTGTCTAGGAGGTTCTCTAGCACGACGTCGCCCATGTGGATGGGGACGTCGATGACCAGACCGCGGATGAGGTCCATCGCCTGGGCGTGGAGCGCCAGCGGGATGGCTTCGGCGGTGCGCACGGGGAGCAGGGCTTCGTCGCCGCCGGAGACGGCCACGGTCGTCGTGAGCACGCGCATAGGGCAGGTGAGCTCCTGATGTGCGAACTTATCGCCGCGCGGGCAGTTGTTGCCGATTACGGAGCACACTTCCACCACGGCGTCATTGGCGTCGCGTTCCACCTTTACGGTCAGAAGGCATTCGGATGGGCAGGTCGTGCAGTTGAACTGCAGCGTTTCGATCACGGTATCGCTCATAGTCTATGCCTCCTCGACGGGATCGACGGACAGGACAATTTCGCTAGCACCTAGGTCGAGTGCGAGCTGAATCACCTTTGCCGGCAGTGGGAAGCTTTCCATTACGCTCGGTTTAAACGGGCGGACCTTGCCGGCCAACAGTTCCTCGCCGTCGGCCAAGATCCTCACGCAGGCGGCGTCGACGGGTCGGCGCACGCGGAAGTTGAGCTTGGTGAGCGCCACAGCCGTAATACGTTCCGGCAGCGCGTATCCCGCAATGCCGGCAGGGGAGACGGTGAGCTCGCAGTCCGGAACGGTGCCCGCGCCGGTCCCCAGCGCGTACGCCGCTGCAGCTGCGCCAGCCCTCTCGGACTCGGTCGTTACGTTGTCGGCCAGGTCGTGCACGTGCAGCACGTTGCCGCACGCAAAGATGCCCGGCACGCCCGTCTGCAGGCTCTGGTCCACCACGGCGCCGTGCGTGCGTGGGTCCAGCCCCACGCCCGCGGCAACCGAAAGCTCGTTCTCGGGAATCAGGCCCACCGAAAGCAGCAGCGTGTCGCATGGAACAATGCGCTCGGTCCCCGGAATGGGCGCCAGGTGCTCGTCGACTTGACTCACCTCGACGGCCTCCACGCGATCGTGCCCGATGACACGCGTCACGGTGGTGGACAGGTGCAGCGGAATGCTAAAGTCGTCCAGACAGTTTTTTACATTGCGGCGCAGGCCGTTGGCGTACGGCATGAGTTCGTACACGCCCTCGACCGAAATCCCCTCGAGCGTGCAGCGACGTGCCATGATCAGCCCGATGTCGCCCGAACCCAAAATGACGGCGCACGAGCCGGGCTTGAGGTTTTCGATATTGATGTATCGCTGTGCCAGGCCCGCCGTAAACACGCCGGCGGGTCGGCTGCCGGGGATCTTGATCTCGCTGCGCGTGCGCTCGCGGCAACCCATGGCAAGGACGATCGCGCGCCCGGTGAGCTGCAGCATGCCGGCGGGGTTCATGAGCGTGACGGCATGGACTGCGGTGTCTTTCGTAGGCTCGCCTGAACCAATCCCAATCACCATGCTGTTCAGGAACAGCGCAATGTCGGTTGCGTGCACCTGGTCGATAAAGCGCTGCGCGTACTCGGGACCGGTGAGCTCCTGCTTAAAGTGCGACAGGCCAAAGCCGGGGTGGATGCACTGACGGAGGATGCCGCCCAGGTGCTGCTCGCGCTCCACGATGGCCACGCGCGCGCCGGCCTTATGCGCGGCCAGCGCGGCCGCCATACCGGCGGGGCCGCCTCCGACGACGACCACGTCGAAGGCTTGCGTTGCCACGGCGCTCGCCTCCGCTCGTCCATCGCGCATATCAAACGTCGCCATCCTAGCGCACCCCCTTTAGCGGTCCTTCGACCAGCCAAGAACCGGCATCCTCCAACAGCACCTCGCTAGGGTCGTAGCCCAGCTCGCGTGCTAGGATCGCCACCACGCGGCTCTGACAAAAGCCGCTCTGGCACCGACCCATGCCGGCACGACAGCGGCGCTTGACGCCCTCGACCGAAACCGCGCCCGGCTGGCGTCGGATCGCGGCCATAATCTCGGCCTCGGGCACCGTCTCGCAGCGGCAGACGATTTGCCCCCACGCGGGATCGGACTCGATCAGCTCCTCCTTGCGCGCCAGCGGTGCGCGGTCAAAGTCGTCCGGCGCGCGGCGAATTGGGTCCCAATCGTCCCGTTCGCGCAGGACCACGCCCGCATCGCGCAGCACCTGCTCCATGCGCTCGGCAATGGCCGGCGCGCTTGCCACACCCGGCGACTGAATGCCCGCCGCCTGGAACAGCCCCGGCACCACGGCCGACTGTCCAATAAAGAAGTCGTTCGTTCCCTGAATGACCGGACGCCCGCCGGCAAATGCGCGCACCACGTGGCGCGTATCCAGATCGGGCACCAGTTTGCGCGCGCCGGTCAGCAGCGCGTTCACATCGCTCGCATAGGTCTGCGTGTCGCCCGGCTCGCGCACGGCAGCCGTGGCGGTGATCACGGTGTTGCCGTGCACGGTGCCCGTGACGATAACACCCTTCGACACCGGCGTCGGCACGGGGTAGAGCGGCATGAGCGTGCGCGGCTCCTTGTCCAGCACCACGATGTTGCCCTGACGCCAGACCATCTGGAATTCCTCGGCGCTCGCCATATGCGAGATGTCGGCGGCGCCGTTGCCCGCGGCGTTGATCAGGTAGCGGCAGCGCACGTTGCCAGCGGGGGTCGCCAGTGTAAAGCGCCCGTCGTCGCCCGAGCCCGCGACTTCAATCGCCTCCACCGGCGCGGACCGCATAAAGGTCACCCCGTTGGCGACGGCGTTTTCCAGCGCGGCGATGGCAACCTCAAACGGGTCGACAAATCCAGTCGAGGGGCACCACAACGCACACGTTGCATCGGCACTGGCGCGCGGCTCCAATTCGTGGATGCGGTCGGGTCCGACGATCGACAGCTCGGGCACACCGTTGGCAAGGCCGTTGCACCGCAGCTGCTCCAGTTGTGCGCCGTCTTCGTCGTTAAACCCCAGCACCATCGACCCGGTACGGCAAAACAAAAAGCCTAGCTCCTGGGCCCACGTGCCATATAGCTCGCAACCACGGGCGTTGACCTGCGCCTTTACCGTTCCCGGTGCCGGATCGTAGCCGGCGTGCACCAGACCGCCGTTGGCCTTCGATGCGCCCAGCGCAATATCGTTAGCCGCCTCGACCACGCAAATGGACAGGTCATAGCGCGCGAGCTGCCTCGCGATGGCGCATCCGGTGATGCCCGCGCCGACAATCACGATATCAAACGTTTCCGTCACAGTGCCTCCCAGACGAGTTGACAGGCCGTCAATAAGACTATCCTAGGGTCTGCACACCCCCAGTGCGACGGCAATGCGGCGAACAGCCCTGCAACACCCGCCAACGGCAGGCGAGGGGAGACCCAGCAATGTCGACAACCTCGTCTGCCGGCTACCACGTTGAAGTTTTGTCTCGATCTGTAACAGTAAGCTGAGGATTTGGCTTCCAGTTGTTACAGATTGAGATTGAAGTCGGGGAGAGATTCTTCTGTCTCGATCTGTAACAGTAAGAGGGGAAATTTGGTCCCAGTTGTTACAGATCGAGACGTTTGCCAGGCGGCCCCTCCGTTTGTCTCGTTCTGTAACATCTAGACCCGGATTCCGCTCCTAACTGTTACAGATTGAGATGTTTGTGTCCGCGTCAGACCCGTATCCAGCCGTGGTCCCATATAAACAAACCCCGTGGTAAACTTGACCGAACTGTTAATATTCCGAAAGGTACCCGTAATGTCCAAGTACATCTCCGAGCTCATGTCGCCGCAGCTTATGGGCGTCGTCTATGCCTTCGTTGGCTTTATCATCGCCCTGTATGTGCTGTCGGTCGTCTATGTGTTCATCGACGCTCGCCGCCGCGGCGCCAGCGCCTACGTGGCATGGGGCATCATCGCCCTGATCCCGTTCGTGGGTCTCATTGCCTACCTGGTCCTGCGCCCGCATTCCTACGCGGCCGACCGCGAGGAGCAGGAGTTGGACATGGCCCTGCGCGAGCGCCAGCTTGCCCAGTACGGCACCTGCCCGCAGTGCGGCGCCCCCATCGAGAAGGACTTTGTGGTCTGCCCCGTGTGCGACACCCAGGTTCGCAACGTGTGCCCCAGCTGCCATCGCCCGCTCGACGCGCACTGGAAGGTCTGCCCCTACTGCCGAACTCGCATCCAGTAACGCATCCATCGCCGGGCCGGCCGTAAGCCACGGGCCCCGCGCGTCACGCGCAAGCCGCACGCGCGCCCCGCAGCCCCGCCCTCACACGATGAAGCATGCGTAGAAAATCGCCCGCCGTGCCATTAAGGTGCGGCGGGCGCTTGTATACCAAGGCAACCTGCCTATAATGATGCAAGTCAAAAACGCCGAGCGCATCGCACGCACTTGCATCAGGCATCCGAGAGGAGAAAACATACCCATGAAGGCACTCTACAATGACGGTTCGGTGGCCGAGCTCCCGCAGGACGAGGTCACGCACGTCATCCGCCACTCTGCCGCGCACATCATGGCGCAGGCCATCAAGCGTCTCTATCCCGAGGCCGACTTTGCCTACGGTCCCGCGACCGACAACGGTTTTTACTACGACGTCGACCTGCCCGAGGGCGTCAAGATCAGCGAGGACGACTTCCCCGCGATCGAGGCCGAGATGAAGAAGATCGTCAAGGAGAACCTCAAGTTTTCCGTGTACGAGAAGCCTCGCGCCGAGGCCATCGCCCTTATGGAGGAGCGCGGCGAGAAGTACAAGGTCGAGCACATCGGCGACCTGGACGACGACGCCCGCATCACCTTCTACCAGCAGGGCGACTACATCGACATGTGCGTCGGCCCCCACATCTGCTACACCAAGGCCCTCAAGGCCTTTAAGCTCACCGGCGTCTCGGGCGCCTACTGGAAGGGCGACAAGGACAACAAGATGCTCACCCGCATCAACGGCGTCGCCTTTGCCACCAAGGAAGAACTCGACGAGCACATGCACATGCTGGAGGAGGCCAAGAAGCGCGACCACCGCAAGATCGGCCGCGAGATGGACCTCTTTATGATGCGCGACGAGGCCCCCGGCTTCCCGTTCTTCCTGCCCAACGGCATGATCCTTAAGAACACGCTGCTGGACTACTGGCGCGAGATCCACCACAAGGCCGGTTACGTGGAGATCTCCACGCCGCTCATCATGAACAAGCAGCTGTGGAAGACCTCGGGTCACTGGGACCACTACAAGGACAACATGTACTCCACCGTCATCGACGACGAAGAGTACTGCATTAAGCCCATGAACTGCCCGGGTGGCGTGCTGGTGTATGCCTCTAAGCCGCACTCCTACCGCGAGCTGCCCATCCGCGCCGGCGAGATTGGCCTGGTGCACCGCCACGAGCTGCGCGGCGCCCTGCACGGCCTGTTCCGCGTGCGCTG
The DNA here is from genome assembly GCA_052344885.1 of Collinsella aerofaciens. Taxonomy (GTDB): domain Bacteria; phylum Actinomycetota; class Coriobacteriia; order Coriobacteriales; family Coriobacteriaceae; genus Collinsella; species Collinsella aerofaciens_CC. Next base: position 3,457 of record DAWDYI010000012.1, on the reverse strand, counting down.
CTTTAACCAGGACGACGCCCACCTGTTTGTGCGTCCCGACCAGCTTACCGACGAGATCGTGGGTGTGGTCAACCTCATCGACTCCGTGTACCAGAAGTTTGGCTTTAAGTATCACGTTGAGCTTTCCACCCGCCCCGAGGACTCCATGGGCTCCGACGAGGACTGGGCGCGCGCCGAGGAGGGCCTGCGCAACGCTCTGGAGAAGCTGGGCATGGACTACGAGGTCAACGAGGGCGATGGCGCCTTCTACGGCCCCAAGATAGACTTCCACCTGGAGGACTCGCTCGGCCGTACCTGGCAGTGCGGTACCGTGCAGCTCGACTTCCAGATGCCGCTCAACTTTGATCTGGAGTACGTGGACGCTGACGGCACCAAGAAGCGCCCCATCATGCTGCACCGCGTGTGCTTTGGCTCCATCGAGCGCTTCATCGGTATTCTGATCGAGCACTTTGCGGGCAAGTTCCCCACCTGGCTGGCTCCTGTGCAGATCAAGGCGCTTCCGGTTTCCGAGAAGAGCCGCGACTACGCCCACGAGGTATGCGCCAAGCTGGAGGAGGCCGGCATTCGCGTGGTCTGCGACGACCGCGACGAGAAGATTGGTTACAAGATCCGCGAGGCCCGCAGCATCGACCGCGTGCCCTACATGCTCATCCTGGGCGAGAAGGAGGTCGAGGCCGGCAACATCTCCGTCCGCGATCGCTCCAACGAGACCGTCCAGATGAGCGTCGACGAGTTTGTTGTCAAGGTTCTCGAGGAGATCAAGACCCGCGCCTAGCACAAACTATACAAGAATTAACAAAGGCGATCGTCCTCGCGGGCGGTCGCCTTTTTTGTTGTCTATAGAAGAAAAGCCGCTGGTTAGAGCGGCTTTTTTGTTGTGCAAAAAGGTACAGGTTTTTGTAGAGGGGTATGGAGATGCGCCCATTCGCGGCGCATTTTGTGCAATCTGGGAAAACGCGAGCAGTTTGCTCGTATAATGAGCAACGTCGAAAGATACAAAAACCTGTACTTTTGCGACTGCGCCTAGCTGCGAGCGAGAAGCCTGTTCTTAACGCCCCTGCACCCGCGTGTGTCGCGGATGCAAGTTAAGGGGGCGAGAGATGGAATGGACAATGCGGCGCCAAGAGCAGCTGCCCGGCGCCTTTAGTGGCACCACAACCAACAGCCAGCATGGCCGCGTCCGCTGGTATCTGGTCCACACCCCCAACGGTAAAGAGCTCGAGACCTGTGAAAAGGTCCGCCGCATTATCCCGCACGAGCTGATGCAGGACGCTTTTGTGATGCAAAAGGAGTTCTGGTTTAAGCGGGACGGCGCCTGGTCGCTCCAAACCAAACCCATGTACAAGGAATATTTCTTCGTCGCCACGCGCGATGCCGCCCTACTCGATAAGGCTTTGGCCCAGTTGAGCTTTGGCTGCCGCATTGCCGGCAGCAGGGAACAGGCCTATGCGCCCATGCCGGACGATGCGCAGGACTGGTATCGCAGTGTGCTCGACGACGGCGGCGTGGTGCGCAACAGCGTCGCCCGCATAGAAGACGGCGTGCTGCACATAGAGCAGGGGCCCTTGGTGGGGCAAGAGGCCCGCGTAAAGAGGATCGATCGTCATAAGCGCTGGTGCCTGGTGGACGTGGGCGAAGGCGACTCCGCTTTCAGGGAGCTGCTTCCGCTGGACGTGCCCAGCAAGACGTAAGGGGACGTTGCGCCAGCAGTTAATTCAAATTTTGAGTTCATAGATGGGGGGGGTTCCTGGGGACAGGAACGTATGTTTTATTGTGGCTGAAAAAGAAGTAACAGAGAGCTGTGTATCCGTGGGGGACGCACTGGCTATTAAAGAGATTAAACCGAGCGGTACGCTTGGCTACCGCTTTATTAAGAGGCTGTTTGACCTTGTATTCAGTCTTTTGATGAGCGTACTGCTGCTTATCCCTATCGCCATTGTGTGTGCGCTCATCAGCCTTGAATCGCCTGGCAGTCCTATGTATACGCAAGAACGAGTTGGCAAGGGCGGAAAGACCATCAAGATTTTTAAGCTCCGCAGCATGGTCTCCGACGCTGGCGAAGTACATAAGTACCTTAGCCCTGAGCAGCTACATCAGTGGGAAGTTGAGCGCAAGGTTGACGATGACCCCCGCATTACCAAGGTTGGTCGGTTCATCCGTAAGTGCTCAATTGACGAGATGCCGCAGTTTCTCAACGTGCTGAACGGCGATCTTTCCGTCATTGGGCCGCGCCCCATTACACAGGATGAGCTCGAGCAGCATTTTACTGATGAAGAAAAAGCTGAGTTGCTTTCTGTTCAGCCTGGCATTACGGGCCTGTGGCAGGCGACTGATCGTAATGCCGCTACCTTCGAGAGCGGTTTGCGTCAAAAAATTGAACTAAATTACGTGCGCAATCGCTGCTTTCGCATGGACTGGAAGTGCTTCACTGGCACCTTCAGTGCCATGTTCGGCAAGAAGAAGACGGGGCGATAGATGGATATTTCTATCATCATTCCGACTCTTAATGCTGAACATGAAATTGAGGCGCTTTTAATTGCCCTTGATCGCCAGTCAATTCAGCCGAATGAGATTTTGGTCGTCGATTCCGCATCGGAAGACAAAACTATTGAGTTGGTCCAGAAGCACAAAAGAGTTCGCTTGCTGGAGATTGATCGCCAGGATTTTAACCACGGCACCACAAGAGACATGGCGCTGAATGAATCGAGTGGCGCCTTCGTCTGTTTTCTCACCCAAGATGCTGTGCCCGTTTCCGATGACTACTTGAAGCGGCTTGTTGCCCCTATGGTTGAAGACTCGAATATCGCCCTTGTTAGTGGTAGGCAGCTTCCCAAGGCCGATGCCCGTCGTTTTGAACAACTTGTACGTTGTTTTAACTATCCTGACTCACCATCCGTGCGTTCGAAAGGCGATCTCGAAAAACTTGGCATTAAGACGTTTTTTGCATCTGACGCCTGTTCTGCCTATCGACGGACCGCATATCTCGAATGCGGTGGATTCGATCATGTTAATACCAACGAGGACATGCTCATGGCCGCCAAGTTTATCGCCTCGGGTATGAAGGTCGCTTACGAGCCGCGTGCCGAGGTCTATCACTCGCATAACTTGACGCCATCCCAACAGTTTGCCCGCAACCGTGCCGTCGGTTTCTTTCTCGAAACGCATGCGGACGATCTCATGCAAGCAAGTGAGATCGGTGAAGGGGGCCGGCTCGTCAGGTCAGTCTCCTCTCAGCTTCTTCGGGAAGGTAATTTTGGCGAGTTAGTTGCCTTCGGAGTTGACTGCTGCGCCCGTCTCCTTGGAAATCGCGCCGGTCGCAGAGCCGCAAGAATTGAAAGGTCATAGCCAATGAAAGGCATCATCCTCGCCGGCGGGTCCGGCACGCGCCTGTACCCGCTCACACTCGTGACCTCCAAGCAGCTGCTGCCGGTCTACGACAAGCCCATGATCTACTACC
>DAWDYI010000011.1:5985-48293 GCA_052344885.1 Collinsella aerofaciens | reverse complement strand
AGAGCGCTTGACTGGCAGTCAAGAGGTCAGGGGTTCGATCCCCCTCGTCTCCACCCGAGCATTGAATGAGGCTCCAACGCAAGTTGGGGCCTTTTTTCATATCAGTCAAATACTACTTCGCTCGAAGACCACGAGAAAGATCGTGCGTTGAATGAGCATCGATCGCATGGTAGTATTTCACGACGTGGTTCAAGATGGGTGGCCTGTTCTATTGGCCTCTATTGCACGCGCCATTTTATAAGGGCTCTTGGCGCAACGGTTAGCGCAGGGGACTCATAATCCCTGGGTTCTGGGTTCGAATCCCGGAGGGCCCACCAGAGAATCAAGAAGCCGGGCAAATAGCCCGGCTTCTTTTAGCTAAAGTTCCCACTCCACATGCCTGCGAAATTGTCTTGATAAACGTTTTCGGTCAAATCCACGCAATAGTTAATGCTGATTGACAAGAACCATTTCAAAACTATGCCGGATTACGGGGCTGGACCTGGACCGGCCGTCCATACCCTGCATTTCACGGAATGCGCAAGCCGTCTACCTGCGGTTTTGATTTTACCGATGACGGCATGCTCGGGGGTTCCCAGCCTGGCCCCGTAAACCGGCATGGTTTTGAAATCGCCGGGTCGGCGGGAGCGCGATTGGCCCCGATAATGGGCCCGGCGCCGGCGGGATGGTCGTTGGGCGGATGGCGGCCCGTGGGGTGGAGGCGAAAACCGGCGAGCGGCGGAACCCGAGATGCCCTGGGGGCGCCGGGGAGGAGGGCGGCGGCAGCGCCGCCGCCCGCAGGGCGCGCCCCGCGGGCCGGATCCGGCATCGCGGGTCCCTTGCCCTCGAGTCCGCGCCGCGCTCTCGTCCCAGCGGCGCCCGCGCCTCCGGAAAGTTTTTCCAAAATTGTCCTTGCATCGGCGGGGGAGTTCCCGTATAGTACTTCTTCGCACGGGGGCGTAGCTCAGCTGGGAGAGCGCTTGACTGGCAGTCAAGAGGTCAGGGGTTCGATCCCCCTCGTCTCCACCCGAGCATTGAATGAGGCTCCAACGCAAGTTGGGGCCTTTTTTCATATAGGAACACAAGGTCAAAGGCGGCACCATGATCCTCCTGGTCGACAAGATCGAAAAAAGCTTCGGCGCGCGCGTCCTCTTTAGCGGCGCGTCCTTCCAGATCAACCCCGGCGAGCGCTTTGCGCTCGTGGGACCCAACGGCGCCGGCAAAACCACCATGCTCAAGATCATCATGGGCATCGACAGCCCCGACGCCGGCCAGGTCCAGTACGCAAAGGACTGCCAGGTGGGCTACCTAGAGCAGGAAACCAACCTGGAACACAAGGACACCACCATCCTCGCCGAGGTCATGGCCGCCGCCAAGGAAATCCGCCGCATGGGCGAGCGCGCCAACGAGCTGCAGGCCCAGATCACCGAGCTCTCCGAGCAGGGCAAGGACGTCGACGCCCTTCTCAACGAGTACGGCCAGGTCCAGGACCGCTTTGAGCACCTGGGCGGCTACGAGCTCGAGAGCAACGCCCGCAAGATCCTGTCCGGCCTGGGCTTTAAGGTCACCGACTTTGAGCGCCCGTGCTCCGAGTTCTCCGGCGGCTGGCAGATGCGCATCGCGCTTGCCAAGCTCTTCCTGCGCCATCCCGACCTGCTGCTGCTGGACGAACCCACCAACCACCTGGACCTCGAGAGCGTCCAGTGGCTGCGCGGCTTTATCGCCAACTACGACGGCGCCGTCCTCATCGTCAGCCACGACCGCGCCTTCATGGACGCCTGCGTCGACCACGTGGCCGCACTCGAGAACCGTCGCGTGACCACCTACACCGGCAACTACAGCAGCTACCTTAAACAGCGCGAGGACAACCTAGAGCAGATGCGCGCCAAGCGTGCCGCTCAGGAGCGCGACATCGCCCACATGCAGGTCTTCGTCGACAAGTTCCGCTACAAGCCCACCAAGGCTGCCCAGGCCCAGGAGCGCATCCGCAAGATCGAGCAAATCAAAAAGGAGCTTGTCATCCTGCCCGAGGGTCACAAGCACATCGACTTTAAGTTCCCCGACCCGCCGCGCTCCGGCGACATGGTCGTAGGGCTCGAGAGCGTGTCCAAGTCCTACGGCGACAAGCACATCTACAGTGACATCGATCTCAAGCTCTACCGCGGCGAGCACGTGGCGCTCGTCGGCCCCAACGGCGCCGGCAAGTCCACGCTCATGAAGATCCTCGCCGGCCTGGAGCCGCCCACCACCGGCACCCGCGACCTGGGTACCAACGTGGGCGTGGCCTACTACGCCCAGCACGCACTCGAGGGCATGACCGAGTCCAATACCGTCCTGCAAGAGATCGACACCGTCACGCCCAAGTGGACCGTGCCGCAGCAGCGCAGCCTGCTGGGCGCCTTCCTGTTTAGCGACAACGACGCAATCGAAAAGCAGGTACGCGTCCTTTCCGGCGGCGAAAAGGCGCGCCTGGCGCTCGCCAAAATGCTCGTGGCCCCCGAGGCGCTCCTGTGCCTGGACGAGCCCACCAACCACCTAGACATCGACTCGGTGGACATGCTCGAGAACGCCCTGCAAAACTTCCCCGGCACCATCGTGCTGATCAGCCACGACGAGCACCTGGTACGCGCCGTGGCCAACCGCATCATCGACATCCGCGACGGCAAGGTCACGGTCTACGATGGCGACTACGACTACTACCTCTACAAGCGCGAGGACCTCGCCGCCCGCGTCGCCGCCGAGGCGGCAGGGGAGAGCGCGCCGGCCACGGTCAAGTCCACCAAGGCCAGCGCCGCCCAGGTCGACACCCCCGCCGCGACGCCTAAGCCTGCCGAGGGCAAAAAGACCAAGGAGCAAAAGCGCGCCGAGGCCCAGGCCCGCGCCGCGCTCAACAAAAAGCTCAAGGGTGTGCGCAACCAGCTCAAGAAGATCGAGACGGAGCTCGACAAAAAGCGCGCCCGCTATGACGAGCTTATGGAATTGATGGCCAGCGAAGAGCTTTATGCCGATCAAGACAAGTTCAATGCCGCGCTGGGGGAATATAACGGCCTTAAGCAAGAGCTGCCCAAGCTCGAGGACGAATGGCTGGAGCTTTCCACCCAGATCGAAGAGGAGACCGCGCGTGAACTCTCGTAAAGCCGCTGCCGTGGCGATGAGCATCATCGCCATCGCTTGTCGCATCTGCGGCATTTTTATGAGCGCGATGACCGTGCTGCTGTGCTTTAGCGGCCTCACCGCCAAGCTGCAGATCGTGGGCTTTGTCGTTGAGCTTTCGCGCGCGCTGCCGAGCGCCATCGCCGGCTACGGCGTCATTACGTCGCCCTTTGGCGGCGTGTTCCGCCTGGATTACGCTATCGTGGCCGTCATCCTGTTTGTGGCCGACTACCTGCTCACGCGCGCCTCGCGCCGCGTCCGCTAGGGGAGCGCCATGTCCAGCAGCTACATCATGAACCTGCTCGCGAGCGCCGTCGCCGTCATTGTGGGCATCGTCATCCACGAGAGTGCGCACGCCGCCGCGGCCTGGGCACTCGGCGACAAGACGGCCCGATCGCGCGGTCGTGTCTCGCTCAACCCGCTCAACCATATCGACCCGTTTGGCACCATCATCCTGCCGCTGCTGATGCTCGCCGCCGGTGGCCCGGTGTTCGCCTTCGCCAAGCCCGTGCCCGTCTATCTCAACAACCTCAAGCACCCCAAGCGCGACGAGGTCCTGGTGAGCGTAGCCGGCCCTGCATCGAACATCGCGTTGGCATGTCTTACGGCCGCCCTCATGCACCTGACCTACGGCAACCTCTACGCCAGCATGTCCTTTGCCGTGACATCACAAATCATGAATTTCGGCGCCACGTTTATCGTGGTCAACCTGTCACTCGCGTTCTTTAACCTCATCCCGATCCCGCCGCTCGATGGCTCATCGATCATCGTGCTCTTCCTCAAGGGCAAGGCGCTCGCCAACTACTACCGTCTGCAGCAATACGCCATGCCCATCCTCATCTTGGTGCTGTATCTGCTGCCCATGTGGACCGGCATCGATGTGATCGGCCGCTATTTCGACGTTACCGTGTATCCGCTTGCTGAACAGCTGCTCAACTTCGCAATCGCCGGCATCTAAGGTAAACTTACAGGTCGACCGTGCAAAACGGTCGCAACATGCACCCAAACCGCGCCGCGAAGGCGCCGTCAAAGGAGGTCGAAGATGTCGTATCGCGTGTCGACGCAGGTCTACAGCGGACCGTTCGACCTGCTGCTGCAGCTGGTAACCCGCCAAAAAGTAGATATCGGCGCCATCTCTATCAGCGAGGTGGCCGAACAGTACCTTGCCGAGGCCGAGCGCATCGAGGCACTGGACCTGGACGTGGCGAGCGACTTTTTGCTGGTCGCGGCAACCCTTTTGGACATTAAGGCCGCCTCGCTGGTGCCGCAGGAGGCCCCGCGCAAAGCCGACGACGATGACGAGTTCGACGAAGACCTCGAGGAGCTCAGCACGCTTGACGGCGACGCGCTGCGTGAGGTCCTGATCCAGCGCCTGATCGCCTACAAGCAGTTTAAAGGCGCGGCTGCGGCCCTCGGTGCCCGCATGCAGGCCGAAAGCCGCATGCACCCGCGTGTGGCCGGCCCCGATCCTGAGTTCCTTGGCCTTATGCCCGACTACCTGGCCGGCATTACTCTGCGCGGTCTAGCCGTCATCTGCGCCGACCTGGATGGCAAGCGACAGACCTTCCTGCTCGAGGCCGAGCACGTGGCGCCGCATCGCGTACCGCTCGACTTGACCGTGGCCTCAGTCGACCGCTTTACCATGACGCACCAAACCTGCACCTTCCGCGAGCTACTGGACGGCGATGCCACCACCGAGCAGCTCGTCGTCACCTTCCTAGCTATGCTTGAGCTCGCCAAGCGCGGCTCGCTCACGCTGAGCCAGGACGAGATCTTTGGAACCATCCGCATCAACCGCGTCGAGGGCGCCGAGGCCTATGTGCCCGGCGAGGGCCCCGAGCTCACCGAATAGGAGCCGCAACCATGTCAACCCTTTCCACGCTGGAGGCAAACAGCCTCAAAGGCGCCCTCGAGGCGCTGCTGCTGGTGTCGAGCGACCCCGTGAGCGCACCCGCGCTGGCAGGTGCGTTGGATATCGCCCCGGGCGAATGCGCGTCGCTGCTCGCCGAGCTCAAGGTTGAGTATGAGGAGGCCAACCGCGGCTTTCAGCTGCGCGAGGTCGCCGGCGGCTGGCGCCTGTTTACTCACCCCGCCTACCACGACGTGGTCGAGGCCTACGTGCTGAGCTGGGACACGCAAAAGCTGTCGCAAGCGGCGCTCGAAACCCTGGCCGTCATCGCATACCACCAGCCTGTGACGCGCGAGGTGGTCAAGGGCATCCGTGGCGTCAATTCCGACGGCGTCATTGCGTCACTCGTCGACAAGGGCCTGGTGCGTGAGCTCGGCCGCGACCCCCAGCGCGGTCAAGCCATCATCTACGGCACGACCAACGCCTTCTTGGAAAAATTCGGCCTGCGCTCCACCCGTGATCTGCCCGATCTGGAGCAGTTTGCCCCCGACGAGCAGTCGCGTCAGTTTATCCGCGAGCGCCTGAGCGGCCGCAGTATTCAGTCCACGCTCGAGGAGCAGGCCGAAGACCTGGACGAAGAGCGCGAACTGCTCGATACCGATGTTGAAGATGTTGAGGCAGTCGAGGACTTGGAGACCCTGGTCGTCGACGACCCCTCGGAGGATTTACATGACGAGGACTAACGAAGTAGGGGAGACGCGTGCCATGGGCAACGCAGTACCCGCAACCGACGCCCAGTCCGTCTATCCGCACACCATGCGCCTGCAGCGCTTTTTGGCGCGCGCGGGCGTGGCGAGCCGCCGCGGCTCGGAGGACCTGATGACCGCCGGTCGCGTGACCGTCAACGGCCAGGTCGCGACCGAGCTGGGCACCAAGGTCGACGTCGACCGCGACCACATCGAGGTCGACGGCATGGTCGTCAAGCTCAACCAGGGCGCCGTGTACTTGATGCTCTACAAGCCGACCGGCTACCTCACCACCATGAGCGACCCGCAGGTGCGCCCCTGCGTGGCCGACCTGGTACCGCGCAACCGCTTTCCGGGGCTCTTCCCGGTGGGCCGCCTGGACCGCGACACCACGGGCCTTTTGCTCTTTACCACCGACGGTGATCTGTCGCAGGACCTGCTGCACCCCAGCAAGCACGTCTACAAGACCTATCAGGCGCTCGTGGACGGCCACCTGACCGATCGCGACTTAGAACCGCTCCGCCGCGGCATCGAGCTCGACGATGGCGTCTGCCAGCCGGCAATCTGCCGCGTCATCACCGCACGCGAGGCCGAGGCCGTAGCTCCCCAGGGGGTTAAGCCCGGTACCACCGCCGTGGAGGTCATCATCCGCGAGGGTCGCAAGAATCAGGTTAAGCGCATGTTGAGCAAGATTCACCACCCGGTGATCCGCCTGCACCGCTGCAACTTTGCCGGCCTGGAGCTCAAGGATGTGGCCAAGGGCTCGTGGCGCGAGCTCACCGACCGCGAGGTGCAGATCCTCAAGGCCGGCGGTATCCCACCCAAGCAGGCGAGCGCCAAACGCGGTGGCAAGCCTCAGGAAACCCTCGCCAGCCGCACGCGTCATCACGGCAGCCACGGCTCCGCACCCAAGCGCAACACCTACCGTGAGCGCTACACGGGCTAGGCAACCCGCCGCGCCCCAACGCCCGCGAACCATACCAGCACGTCACCCATCGAAAGGAAGCATTGCATGATCGTCGCCATCGACGGCCCCGCCGGTTCCGGCAAGTCCACCATCGCCAAGGAGATCGCCCGCCAGCTGGGCTTTAACAAGCTCGACACGGGCGCCATGTATCGCGCCGTCACCTTCGCCGCGCTCGACCGTGGCATCGATTTGGACGACGAGGCGGCCATCGACGCCCTCGCCGAGCAGATCGAGATTCGCTTTACCAACGGCACCGGCGAGGACACGCGCCTGACCATTGACGGCCAGGACGCTTCGGCCGCCATCCGCACCCCGCAGGTCGACGCCAACGTGTCCAAGGTCTCGGCCTATCCGGGCGTGCGCGCCGCCATGCTCATCCACCAGCGCCGCGCCGCCGAGGACCGCGATATCGTGGCTGAGGGTCGCGACATCGGTACCGTCGTGTTCCCTAACGCGCAGGTCAAGGTCTTCCTGACCGCCGACCCGCGTGAGCGCGCCCGCCGCCGCGTGCTGCAGCGTCACCAAAACGACGCCCAGCCGCTCACGTCCGAGCAGCTCGAAGCCGAGGTCGACGAGACCCTCGACGCCCTTAAGCAGCGCGACAAGCTCGACAGCAGCCGCGAGGTCGCCCCGCTCGTGCCCGCCGAGGACGCCGTGCGCGTCGACTCCACCGCCCACACCATCGATGAGGTCGTCTCGATAATCGAGGACCTCATCAACCAAAGGAGGTAGCCCATGCGCCTGTTTAAGCAGACGCCCGAGGATTATTACAACGCTCCTTACGCAGAGTTCCCCGTGCTCATCCGCGGCACCGTCGCCGTAGTCATGGCCATCCTTTGGGCCTTCTCCAAGCTCATGTGGCGCTGGAAGGTCGAGGACGCTGACCTTCTGTTTGAGCGCCAGGAAGGCCGCGGCAGCGTGGTCATCTGCAACCACACCTCGATGGCCGAGCTCTTGGCCGTGGAGACGGCGCTGTTCTTTGGGGGGCGCCGCATTCGTCCCATCTTTAAGTCCGAGTTCGCCAAGAGCAAGATTGTGCGTTGGGCCTTTAGCCGCGTCGGCGGTATCCCCGTCGAGCGCGGTACCGCCGACATGAAGTGCCTGCGCGCCGCCCAGCATGCGCTGCAGCGCGGCGAGGACGTCCTGATCTTCCCCGAGGGCACGCGCATCCGCTCGCGCGAGATCAAGCCCGAGGTCCACGGCGGCTTTGCGCTCATTGCCCAGATGGGCAAGGCGCCCGTCAACCCGCTCGCTATCTGCGGCTGGTCCGATATTACGCCTGCGGGCAAAAAGCTCATGCGCCCTAAAAAGTGCTGGATCCGTGCCGGCAAGGCCATCTCGCTATCCGATGCACCGGCCGAGCTCAAGCGCAAGGAGCGCCTGGCATGGTTTGAGTCCGAGGCCATGAACCGCGTCTACGCTATGCGAGACGAGCTGTGCGCCGAGCATCCGGGCAGGTTCTAGCCATGAGCGAGAACGTGACGAACACCGCCGCGACTGCGTTCGACCAGGCAACCGCGCTTACCATCGAGATCGCCGCCCACGCCGGTACTTGCTACGGCGTACAGCGTGCGCTCGATATGGCGCTAGCCGCCGCGCCGCAGGCAGGGGAGTGCACTCAGGTCCATACCTTGGGTCCGCTCATCCATAACCCCATCGTGGTGCGCGAGCTTGCTGAGGCAGGCGTTGGCCTGGCTGAGAACCTGGACGACGCCGCATCGGGCACCGTAATCATTCGCGCGCACGGAGTGGTGCCGCAGGTAATCGATGCCGCTCGCGAGCGTGGCCTTAACGTCGTCGACGCCACCTGCCCTTACGTGAAGAAGGTCCATATGGCAGCCGAGCGCCTGGTGCGCGAGGGCTACCGCGTGGTGGTCGTAGGCGAGCCAGGTCACCCCGAGGTGGAGGGCATCCTGGGCCACGCCGGCACTGATGCGCAGGTCGTGAGCTGTGCCGCCGACGCCAACGCCTTGTCGTTCAAGGGCAAGGTAGGCCTCGTCGTGCAGACCACCCAGACCGCGCAGAACCTCGCCGAGGTCGTGGCAGCTATCACCCCGCGCGTGCAGGAGCTGCGTGTGATCAACACCATCTGCGCCGCCACGAGTGAGCGTCAACAGGCAGCAGCCACACTTGCCAACCGCTGCGACTGCATGGTCGTGGTGGGCGGCAAGAACTCGGGCAACACCCGCCGCCTGGCGCAGATTTGCGCAGACGCCTGCGAGCGCACGTATCACATCGAGGAAGCTTCCGAGCTCCAGGCCGCGTGGTTTACCGACGCTCACCACATCGGCATCACCGCCGGAGCCTCCACCCCGCAAGAACACATCGAGCGCGCCGTCGAGCGCATCAAGGAGCTTTGCCGCTAACCATGGACCAGACCGTACCCGCATACGCCGCCGAGGTGGCCGATTACGGGCGCAGCCGCGACCCCGAGCCGGGTGAGGGCGCGCTCGTAAAGAACGTGCGTCCCGAATCGCCCGCATGGGATGTGGGTATCGAGCCGGGCATGCGCGTGCTCACGGTCAACGGTGAGGCGCTCACCGACATGATCGTATGGCTTTGGGAGGCCGACGACGACACCGTTGATTTGGAGGTATTCGACCCGCGCGACGGCACCGTCACCTCCGTCGAGCTCGACCGCTTCCCAGGAGAGGACTGGGGTCTTGAGTTCGATGGACCCATCTTCGATGGCATGCGCACCTGTGTGAACGCCTGCGTGTTCTGCTTTATGACCATGCTGCCCAAGGGCGGCCGCTCCACGCTCTACATCCGCGACGATGACTATCGCCTGAGCTTTTTGCAGGGCAACTTCGTCACACTCACGAACCTCACCGACGAAGATGTTCAAAACGTCATCCAACGCAACATGAGTCCCATGAACGTGTCGGTCCATGCCGTGAGCCCCGACGTCCGCCGCCGCATGATGGGCCGCAACGCCCAGCGAGGCATGGACGTACTCGAAGCCATCATGGCCGCCGGCATCGAAATTCACGCGCAGATCGTGTTGTGTCCCGGCATGAACGACGGCGAGGAGCTGGAAAAGACTCTGCGCTTTTGCGAGGAGCACGAGCAAATCACAAGCCTGGGCATTGTGCCGCTCGGTTTTACCAAGCACCAAAACCGCTTTAGCTGGTCATACAGCGACAAGCCCGAGCTGGCACGCGAGACCATCGCCATGATTCGACCGTTCCAGGACCGCGCCTATGAGCGCTTTGGCCGCCACACCTTCCAGATGAGCGACGAGTTCTATCTGGACGCCGGCATCGATCCTCCCGAGGCAGACTTTTACGACGGTTACCCGCAGTACTACGACGGCATCGGCATGATCCGCTCGTATCTGGACGAGACCGACGACGTGCTTGCCGCCGATGTCTCGCGACTGGCCCGCGTCCGCGAGGCCATCGCCACTCGCAGCCAGCACCTGCTGTGCCTCTCGGGCGCCAGCGCACGCGACACCGTGGCACGTTTCGTGGAATCGCCGCAGGGACTCGCCGGCACCGTCACGGCCATCAAGAATCGCTACTTTGGCGGCAACGTGGACGTGACCGGCCTCATCGTCGCCTGCGACATTCGGGAACAGCTGCCCCAAGATCTGTCGGGGGTTATGCTCTTTGTGCCTAAGCTCATGTTCAACGCTGACGGCATGACGCTTGACGAGTATCATCGTGACGATTTACTCGCAAGCCTTACCAGTCGCGGCGCCGAGGTTCATGTGGTGTCGACCATGCCGCATGAGCTGCTCGATACCCTGGAGCACATCCTTGGCATTGTGCCCGCGGACTCTAACATTTCCACTGACCCTACCCATTAAAGGAGTGCAGATGAAACCTATCGTCGCCGTCGTCGGACGCCCCAACGTGGGCAAGTCCACGCTCGTTAACCGCCTGGCCCAGACCTCGGACGCCATCGTCCACGAGTCTCGCGGCGTTACGCGCGACCGCTCGTATCACACGGCCGATTGGAACGGCCGCGAGTTCACCATCGTCGACACGGGCGGTATCGAGCCGCTCAAGAGCGATGACGTCTTCGCCACGTCCATTCGCGACCAGGCCCTCGCCGCCGCCGAGGAAGCCGCCGTCATCCTGTTTGTGGTCGACGGCCGCACCGGCGTTACCGAGGAGGACGAGTCGGTCGCCCGCATGCTCAAGCGCTGCGACAAGCCGGTCTTTCTGCTGGTGAACAAGCTCGACAACCCCGATCGCGAGAACGACAGCATCTGGGAGTTCTATTCGCTCGGCATCGGCGAGCCCACGCCGCTCTCGGCCCTGCACGGCCACGGCACGGGCGACCTGCTCGACGACATCGTGGCCCTGCTTCCCGAGGAAGAGGACGAAGTCGCCGACGAGTTCCCCGATGCGCTGAACGTGGCCATCATCGGCCGTCCCAACGCCGGTAAGTCCTCGCTGTTCAACCGCATCCTGGGCGCCGACCGCTCCATCGTGTCCAACATTGCCGGCACCACGCGCGACGCCATCGATACGGTCGTCGAACGCAACGGCAAGCACTACCGCATGGTCGACACCGCGGGCATCCGTAAGAAGAGCACCGTGTACGAGAACATCGAGTACTACTCCATGGTCCGCGGCCTGCGCGCCATCGACCGCGCCGACGTGGCGCTGCTCGTCGTCGACGCCTCCGTGGGCGTCACCGAGCAGGACCAGAAGGTCATGGGCCTTGCCATCGAGCGCGGCTGCGCCATCGTGGTGCTGCTCAACAAGTGGGACCTGCTCGACGACGACCGCAAGCGCGAGGCCTGCATGGAGACCATCGACCGCCGTCTGGGCGTCATGGCTCCCTGGGCCCAGTACCTGCGCATCTCTGCCCTCACTGGCCGCAGCGTCGAAAAGATCTGGGCGATGGTCGACGCCGCCGAGAAGACGCGCTCGCAAAAGATCAGCACCTCGCGCCTCAACACGTTCCTCACCGACCTGCGCGAGTTCGGTCATACCGTGGTGGACGGCAAGCGCCGCCTGCGCATGCACTACGTGACCCAGACGGGCGTCAACCCGCCGACGTTCACGTTCTTCGTCAACCACAGCGATCTGGTCAACGACACCTATCAGCGCTACATCGAGAACCGCATGCGCTCGACCTTCGACTTTGCCGGCACACCCATTCGACTCTTCTTTAGGAAGAAGGAGCAAAAGGATGCATAATCCGATTCTGCTGACCGCCATCTGCGCCGTGGTCTCGTTCTTTATCGGAGCGATTCCGTTTGGCCTTATCCTGGGCCGCGTGTTCAACCACACCGACATTCGCAAGGCGGGCTCCGGCAACATCGGCACCACCAACGCGCTGCGTGTGGCCGGCCCCAAGGTGGCCGCACTCACGCTGCTGCTCGACTGCCTTAAGGGCGCCATCTGCGTCCTTATCGCGCGTCCGCTCATTGCGAGCGTGGGCTATGGCTTCCCCGTGAGCATTATGGCTCCCGGTGCCGCCGGCGACTGGATGCTCGGCGTCATTTGCCTGGCTGCGGTGTGGGGCCATATCTTCTCGCCCTACCTCAACTTCCATGGAGGCAAGGGTATCGCCGTGGGTCTGGGCGTTATCCTCGCCTGGTACTGGCCCATTGGTCTGTCGCTGCTGGGCATGTTTATCGTGGCCGTCGCCATCACCAAGTTCGTGTCGGTGGGCTCGCTTGCCGCGGCCATCGGTCTTCCCATTGCCGCTTGTGCGGTCTTTCCGTACAGCAGCCTAGGACTTAAGTTTTGCATGGCGATGATCGGCATCACCGTGGTGTGGGCTCATCGTGCGAACATCAAAAAGCTCATGACCGGTAAGGAGTCCAAGCTCTCGTTTACCAAGCGCGTCACCGAGCCCGACGATAAGTAGGAGAGAGTCATGAATGTTGCGCTGATTGGCTCTGGCTCCTGGGGAACCGCCGTCGCCGGCCTTGCCGCCGCGCGAGCCGAGCGCGTGACCATGTGGGCCCATAGCGAGCAGACGGCCGCCGGCATTAACGGCGAGCACCGTAATCCTCGCTACCTTGTGGGCTACGAGCTGCCCGATAACGTGGTAGCAACGACCGAGCTCGCCCAGGCGCTCGACGGCGCCGAGGCCATCATCTTCGCCGTTCCTTCGACGCACCTGCGTGGCGTCTGCCACCAGGCCGTGCCCTTTATCGCCGCCGATACCCCGGTGCTCTGCCTCACCAAGGGCATTGAGCCCGAGTCCGGCCTGCTCATGAGCGAGGTCATCGCCAGCGAGATCGGCAACGAGGCGCGCGTGGCGGCGCTCTCGGGTCCCAACCATGCCGAGGAGATCTGCCGCGGCGGGCTTTCTGCCGCCGTCATCGCCAGCAAAGATCCGCAGATAGGGGAGACCTTTAAGGACCTGCTCCTATCCACAGCCTTCCGCATCTACCTGTCGCAGGACATGACCGGCGTCGAGGTTTGCGGCGCTATGAAAAACGTCATCGCTATCGTGTGCGGCATTTCCGCCGGTTCTGGTGCGGGCGACAACACGCTTGCCCTCATCATGACGCGTGGTCTGGCCGAGATCAGCCGTCTGGTACACGCCCGCGGTGGTCAAGCTATGACCTGCATGGGACTTGCCGGCATGGGCGACCTCATTGCCACCTGCACCTCGGAGCATTCGCGCAACCGCACCTTTGGCTACGAGTTTGCCCACGGCGTGTCGCTCGACGAGTACCAGACGCGCACGCATATGGTTGTCGAGGGCGCCGTCGCGGCCCGCAGCGTGAGCGAGCTTGCCCGTTCACTGGGCGTAGACATTCCGCTCACCTTTGCCGTGGAGCAAACGCTCTACAACGGTGTTACTTTGGATAGGGCGCTCGAGATTCTTACCGATCGCGTCCCTTCTCAAGAGTTCTACGGACTCACCGACTAGCGCAGAAAGGCTTCTATCATGGGTTCCATCAAAATCGCTCCGTCTGTCCTTTCGGCCGACATGGCCAACCTCAAGGGCGAACTCGACAAGATAGCCGGTGCCGACTACGTGCACTTCGACGTCATGGACGGTCACTTTACCGGCAACCTCACCTTTGGCGTCGACATCCTCAAGGCCGTCAAGCGCTCCACCACTGTACCGGTCGACGCGCACCTGATGGTGTCGAACCCCGACGAGACCGTTGATTGGTACGCCGACGCCGGTGCCGACATGATCACCGTGCACTACGAGGCTTCCACGCACCTGCACCGCACGCTCACGCATCTGCAGCAGCGCGGCATCAAGGCCGGCGTGGTGCTCAACCCCGCCACCCCCGTGTGCGTACTCGAGAGCATCATCGACGTCGTCGATATGGTGCTGCTCATGAGCGTGAACCCCGGCTTTGGCGGCCAGAGCTTTATCCCGGGCACCATTGCCAAACTGCACGAGCTCAAGGCCATGTGCGAGCGTCACGGCGTTTCGCCCCTCATCGAGGTCGACGGTGGCATTTCTTCCAAGAACATTGCCGAGGTCGTCAAGGCCGGCGCAAATGTCCTGGTGGCCGGTTCTGCCGTATTTAAGTCCGAAGATCCCACTGCCGAGGTTGCGCTGCTGCAGAAGCTGGGCAACGAGGCTGCACAGGAGGCATAAACCCTTATGACCGCAGGTCAAAACCGCATACCCGTGAATCTTGACTACGCCGCCTCGACGCCCATGCGCGCCGAGGCGCGCCTTGCGCAGCGTGAGTACGACGATAGCGAGCTAGCAGGCGTCAACCCCAACTCGCTGCACTCGCTCGGCCGCAAGGCTGCCGCGCGTCTGGAGGTTGCACGTCGCGAGATCGCCCGCAGCTTTGGCGCGCGCGTTCGCCCGTCTGAGATTGTTCTGACCAACGGCGGCACCGAAGCCAACCAGCTGGCGCTACTCGGTCTTGCCGAGGGTGCACGTCAGCGCGACCGTAAGCGTAACCGCGTGATCGTATCTGCCATCGAGCACGATTCGATTCTGGACAACCTGCCGCTGCTGCGTGCTGCCGGCTTTACCGTCGACCTGGTGCAGCCCTGCCGTGCAGGTTATATTGAGCCTGCCGCGCTGAGCGACTTGCTCGGCGACGACGTGGCGCTCGTGAGCATCATGGTTGCCAACAACGAGACCGGCGTGGTGCAGCCCATCCGCGAGCTGACCGCGGCCGCGCATACCGTGGGCGCTCTGTTCCACACCGATGCCATCCAGGGCTATCTGCACATTCCGCTCGATGCCGCCGAGCTGGGCGTCGATGCTATGACCGTTGCCGCGCACAAGATCGGCGGCCCCGTGGCATCCGGCGCACTCTACCTTAAGAACCGCACGCCGCTGCGTCCGCGCATCTTTGGCGGTGGACAGGAAGCCGGACGTCGTGCCGGCACGCAGGACCTGCGCACGCAGCTGGCCTTTGCCGCTGCCGCCCGCACGTTGGCGCCCCGCGTGGCCCAGGAGCGTACGACGCTGCAAGCTCTTTCCGACAAGCTCTACGCCACGCTTACGGCTCATCCGCGCATTCACGCCACCATGGGCGACTATGCGCATGCCGATCGTCTGCCCGGCATGGTGTCGATCTACATTGACGGCATGGACTCCGAGGAGCTCATCATCAAGCTCGACGCCGCCGGCTTTGAGGTATCGGCAGGCTCGGCGTGCTCGAGCGGCAGTATGGACCCCAGCCACGTTTTGAGCGCGATGGGCATCGGTCGCGAGCAAGCTCTCGGCGCTCTTCGCATCTCGTTCGATGACCGCGTGAACCCAGCCGATCTGGACGACTTTGCCCAAGCGCTGCTGACGATCGTGGGTGCCGCATGATCGTCGCCGAGCTCGAGCGCGCTCTGCTGGCACGCTATCCAAAGACGGACGCCGAGCCCTGGGACCACGTAGGCTTATCCGTGGGCGACCCTGCCACCGAGATTGCCGGCGTGGCCTGCGCACTCGATGCGACCGAAGCCAATGTGCACCGTGCTTTCGAGGCCGGTGTCAACGTGCTGCTGACGCATCATCCTGTCTATATCAAGGCGCCCGAGGCGTTTTGTCCAGCGGATGCCACTCGCCCCCAGTGCAGCGCGGCACTCTATGAGGCGGCCCGTTGCGGCGTGAGCATCATATCGCTCCACACCAACCTGGACCGCTCGAACGAAGCCCGTGTCTGCCTGAGCAAGCTGCTGGGTGCCGCACTCGTGAGCTCACTGGAGCACGTGGACGACCCCGAGGCAACCGGCCTGGGCGCGCTTGCAACGCTCAACGACCCGTGCACGCTGCGCGATCTTGCCACCCGTGCTGCCACGGCCTTCGGCAGCGACCCGCGTGTGTGGGGCGAAGCCGATCGCCCGTGCCGCACCGTCGCCATTTTGGGCGGCTCCCTGGGCGACTTTGGAGAGCTCGCCATCGCCGCGGGCGCGGACGTTGTCGTGACGGGCGAGGCGGGATACCACGTGGCGCAAGACCTTGCCTTACGCGGGCTGCCGGTGATCTTGCTCGGCCACGACCGCTCCGAGGAGCCGTTCGTTGATATATTGATGAACTCTGCAGTTGACGCCGGGGTCGACCCCCGTCATGCGATTAAAATACTGAACCCTTGCCAATGGTGGACTGTGACAAAAGGAGAGAACTTATGAGCGCCGGCGCTACGCTACTCAAGCTGCAACAGATCGATTTGGAGCTCGCCCGCAACAAGAGCGAACTTGCCAATATGCCGGAGCTCAAGGAGCTCGCTTCCAAGCGCAAGACCTATGTGAAGCTCAAGTCCGAGATGACCAAGCTCTACGCCCAGCGCAAGGATCTGGACATTGAGCTCGACGATCTCAATACCACCGAGATTCAGACCAACAACGCCATCGAGGCTGCCAAGAAGCGCCACGTCGACGGCTCCGACTACCGCGAGGTTCAGGACCTGGAAAACGAGCTCGCCACCCTGGCCAAGCGTCTGGACAAGATTGAGCACACCCGCAAGGACGTCGTTGTCGCCCATAAGGAGGCGCTCGACCGCGAGGCCCGCGCGCAGGCAATCATCGCCAAGTTCGAGGAGGGCGTGAAGGCCGATACCAAGGCCGCCCGCGCCAAGGCTGCCGACCTGCAGGCTCAGATTGACACCGCCGCTAAGGAGCGCACCGCGCTTGCTGCCACGCTGCCGGCCGACGTTCTCACCGACTACGAGCGTCTGCTCAAGCAGTTCCGTGGCCTGGCCGTCGAGACCATCCAGGGCAACATCCCCACGGTCTGCCACACCGCGCTGCAGGCATCGTCCATGAGCGACCTCAACCACGACGGTAGGTCAATTACGCACTGCCCGTACTGCCGCCGCCTCCTGGTGCTCCCGAGCAAGGAAGCTTAAACGATGGCGGCACCCAACAATTCAATGCAACTTGAGGGAAATACGATCCTGCTGGGCATTACCGGCGGGATCGCCGCCTATAAGTCGTGCAATATCGTGCGCCTGCTGCAAAAGCGCGGCGCGCGCGTCAAGGTCGTTATGAGCGAGCATGCCACCGAGTTTGTGGGGCCGCTTACCTTCCGTGCGCTCACCAACGAGCCCGTTGCCGTGGGCCTATTCGACGACCCCTCCGACCCCATCCACCACATTTCGCTGGCGCAGGAGCCCGATCTGGTGGTCGTGGCGCCCGCGACGGCCAATATCATCGCCAAGATGGCCAACGGCGTCGCCGATGACCTTATTTCCACCACGCTGCTTGCGACGCCGCGACCCATCGTGATCGCACCCGCTATGAACAACGGCATGTGGAAGGCGCCGGCGACGCAGGCCAACATGGCCACGCTGCGCGAGCGCGGTGTCCATGTGGTGGGTCCGGGCAGCGGCTACCTTGCCTGCGGCGACGTGGACACGGGACGCATGAGCGAGCCCGAGGACATCGTAGAGGCTGTCTGTGAGGTGCTCAACCCCGTCCCGCAATACCTTGCGGGCAAGCGAATCGTGATCACCGCCGGCCCCACGCACGAGCCGATCGACCCCGTACGCTTCATCGGAAACCGGTCGTCGGGCAAGATGGGCATCGCCCTGGCGGGGGAGGCCGCACGCTGCGGCGCTGCGGTCACGCTCGTGTTGGGACCGACATCACTCGATGTGCCCTGCGGCGTGGAGTGCGTGCGCGTGCAGACCGCCGCAGAGATGCTCCAGGCGGCCCTGAGCGCCTTCCAGACGGCCGATGCGGCAATTTGTGCGGCCGCCGTCGCCGACTACACCCCCGCGGCCCCTGCGGACCATAAGCTCAAAAAGGCCAGCGAGCGCCTGGATCGCATCGAACTGGTCGAGACGGTCGATATTTTGGCCGAGCTCTCGCGCCAAAAGGGGGAACGGTGCGTGATCGGCTTTGCGGCCGAGACCGATAACGTCCTGGAGTACGCACAGCGCAAGCTCACCCGCAAGGGTTGCGATGCCATTATCGCCAACGATGTCTCGCGCGCCGATTCGGGCTTTGGAACCGACACTAACAAGGCCTGGATTGTGAGCACAACGGGCACGCAAGAACTTCCCGTGCTAACAAAACCCCAGCTCGCAGATACAATTTTGGACTTGCTTCAAAATTTATAAAAAAGTTCTTGCACAAGTCCAAAGTTTCGGGTTAATATACTCCCTGTTGCGAGCGAGAGTAGAGCAACAAACAATAGCTTCGGGACGTGGCGCAGCTTGGTAGCGCACTTGACTGGGGGTCAAGGGGTCGCTGGTTCGAATCCAGTCGTCCCGACCAGAAGTTTGCAGGTCAGGCACTTAGTGCCTGACCTTTTTTGTTTTAATCACCATGATTATTTTGCTTAAAGTAACAACGTTCCCGATCGATGTAATCACCGAATCAAAACGTGTACATTAGCCACCAAAATCGACATTTTTCGACATGTTTGGAGGCTGATGTACACGAATGCGAAATCCCCCGCCGCCTAAAAGCACCTTCCACATGTCTGGACTCTCTATGGCTGCGCTGGATAGACATCGCCGGAACGGGTATAGTATCGAAAGTTTTGTCGTTAACCAGCGGGGGAGTCCTGTGGGCATCAAAAAGAAGATCAAAAAGGAGCTTATCGGCACTTCCGATTACCCGTCGAATAAGATCTTTACGATCTCCAATTTCATCACCTTTACGCGCCTGATCCTCACCCTGGTATTTCTGTACCTGTTTGTGACGGATAACAACCGCGTCATCGCCATCGTTATCTACGCCGTTGCCGCCTCCACCGACTGGATGGACGGTCAGATCGCCCGCATGACTAAGACGGTCTCGTGGCTCGGCAAGGTCATGGATCCCATTTGTGACCGTGCGCTGCTGTTCACCGGCGTGCTGGGACTGGTGGTTCGCGGAGAGCTGCCCATCTGGGTCTGCGTGCTCATTATTGGCCGCGACATCTATCTGGGCATCGGCACGCTTATCGTGCGCCATTATCACCGTCGCCCCATCGATGTCGTCTTCCCCGGAAAGATTGCCACAGCGCTGCTCATGACCGGCTTCTCGCTCATGCTACTCGGGTTCCCCGTTATTGACGGCCTGCATCTTTTGCCTTCAGCCCTTACGGCCTTCCCAGGCCTCAACGGAAGCTCGGTGCCCCTCGGCATCTTCTTTGTGTACGGCGGCGTGATCTTCTCCATGCTCACGGCTGTCATCTACTCCATTAAGGGCGGAGCGGCCATTAAACAGGCTCTCATGCATCCCGAAGACGAGGACATCGACTTTCTGAACCCTGAAATCGAAGACTGATTCGTTGGGGTATGATTACGTACGGTTCATTATTTGCGGCACATCCGCGATAAGTTAGGGGTTGTCATGGACAACATGGTTAACAATATGCCTCAGAATGATAAGACTGCTGACGCTACCTGCGTATTCCGCGTGCCTTCAGGCGACGTCACCGTTCCCGACCTCATGGCCAACGTGCGCATCACCGCCCCCGTTCTGTCCATCGTCAAGGGTCCGCAGACTGGTGCCGCTTTTGAGCTCGAGGACGACGTGACCACCATCGGCCGCGATCCTGCAAACGGCATCTTCCTCAATGACATGACCGTTTCGCGCAGCCACGCGCGCATTATTCGCGAGGGTCTCGGCGCTCGCATCGAGGACTTGGGCTCGCTCAATGGCACCTGGGTCGACGGTGCCATCGTCAATGCAGCCCCGCTGCACGACGGTTCTTCCGTCCAGATCGGTACGTTTACGCTCATCTACCACGAGAGCACGCCGGAGCGCATCGAAACCGGTGAGTAGGGCATGGCCGAACGCAACTATCTGAGTATCGGCCAAGTCGTCAACCTACTTCGAGGCGCATACCCCGATCTTTCGAACTCAAAAATTAGATTTCTAGAGGATGAGGGGCTCATTACCCCTCATCGTACGCCTAAGGGATACCGTCAGTACTCCAAAGAGGACGTTGATCGCCTGGAGGTCATCCTGCACTTGCAGAAGACCCGCTACATGCCGCTCAACGTGATTAAGCAGCGCTTGGAAAACGCCACGGACCTGTCAACGCTCGCCTACGAGGTGGGCTTGCTGTCCGATGTTCCGCTCAAGACGGAGCCCAAGGAGACTAAGCAAAAGCTGCATCCCATCGAGACCATTCCCGATATGCTGGGCGTCGAGATTTCGTTTATCCGCTCGCTCGCCGAAAACGACCTCATTCGCATCATCAAAAGCCCGCAGAACCGCGAGCTCGTCGATGGTCGCGATTTTCCGATCATCCGTTACTGCTCCGAGCTGTCGCGCTTCCATATCGAGCCACGCAACCTGCGTCAGTACGTGTCTTCCGCTAACCGCGAGTCCTCGATGTTTGAGCAGGTGCTCGTGAGCATGCTCGGAATGGATACCTCCGATGACGAGCGCGACGCCAAGCTCGAGCGTGCGTTTAAGAAGCTTCACGACCTGACGGAGGGCGTGCACACTGCGCTGCTCAAGAACCGCGTTTTTGAGTCGCTCAACGCCGTGGTCGAGGACGCCGACATCGATGCACTCGATGAGGAAATCACGCGTTCCGAGTCCACCAAGGCCAAAAACGAAGAGCCAGCCGCGCCGGTTTCGCACGAGGATTCTCTCGTAAAGCCGCTCAAAGTCGTCGCCCCTTCGCAATCCGGCGCCGCCACCGCGGGCAAATAAACGCTGCTGAAATTTCGGCAACCCATTGAAAGGTCATGCAATGTACGACTTCGAATCTCAAATCGTCGACATCCCCGACTATCCCGAGCCCGGAGTCATCTTTAAAGACATCACGCCGCTCTTTGGCAATCCCGAGGCGCTCAAAGCCATGACCGATGCCCTCGCCGAGCACTTTGCCGGCATGGGAATCACCAAGGTCGTGGGTCCCGAGGCTCGCGGCTTTATGGTTGGCGTACCGGTGGCTGTAGCCCTTGGCGCCGGCTTTGTTCCCGCACGTAAACCTGGCAAGCTACCGCGCGAGACCGTAAGTCAGAGCTACGAGCTCGAGTACGGCACCGATTCAATTGAAATCCATGCCGACGCTATCAGCTCTAAAGATACCGTGTTGATTCTGGACGACTTGGTCGCGACGGGCGGAACCGTCGAGGCAACAGGTAAACTGGTGCGAGATATGGGCGCAAAGCTTGTAGGTTACGGTTGTATCCTTGAGCTTGCGTTTCTCAACCCGCGCAAGAAGCTCACGCCTTCTAACGAGGACGTTGAGCTCTTTAGCCTGGTGACGGTGGACTAGCCGTTACCCTTAGTTACTGGAAAGGAAGCTACATGCGCACAGCAAACACGCACAAAAACATGGCACGCTGCGCTGCTACGGCAACCCTCGCTTGTGTTTTGGGCTTGGGCCTCGCGGCTCCTGCCTACGCCGATACCGCATCCGACCTTGCCTGCGCTCGTACGAAGCTCGAGCAGATCGGTACCCAAACTCAGCAGATTTACGATGAGCTCGCCACGCAGACACAGGCGCTCGATCAGACTGCCGGCGAGATCACGCAAAAGCAGCAGGAGATCGCCGATGGTCAGGCTAAGCTCTCGACCTATGTCGCCGGCGAGTATAAGACCGGCGGCCTGAGCTTGCTTCAGGTTCTGACGGGTGTCGATGACCTGAGCGATATGCTCAACCGTCTGTTCTACTACGGCAAAGTTTCCGATAAGCAAGCTCAGACCATTCAAGAGGTCAAGGAGCTTAAGCAGCAGCTCACCGATAAGCAGTCCGAGCAGGAAAAGAACGTCGCCGCCACGCAAAAGAAGGTCGACGAGCTTAACGCCCAGCAGGCTGAAGCCCAGAACGTCGTAAACTCCCTGGATTCGCAGCTGCAGGCCGAGCTTGCCTCCGAGGCCGAGGCCAACGCCGCGCTGCAGGCCGGCATCAACGCCAGCACCGCCGAGAAGGCCACGGTGAGCAACGAGACTGCCGGTACGACCGAGAACACCAACAACGGTGGCCAGACCAGCAATAACAACAACCAGGGCGGCAACACTCCGGCTCCTACGCCGGCACCTGCTCCGACGCCGCAGCCCTCCACGCCTGCTCCGGCTCCGACGCCTTCTGCTCCGAGCCAGTCCGTCGATGGCGGTTCTGTTGTCTCGCGTGCATACAGCAAGCTTGGTTGCGCCTATTCCTGGGGCGGAATTGGCCCGAACAGCTTCGACTGCTCTGGTTTTGTAAGCTATTGCCTTACTGGTCGCTATTGCCGCCTGGGCACCACGGGCACCTTTATGGGCTGGACGCGTGTGTCCGATCCGCAGCCCGGTGACGTTGTAGTCAACTCGTACCACACCGGCATTTACATCGGTGGTGGTCAGATGATTCATGCGTCCGACTACAACACGGGTGTTATCATCAGCTCCGTTGCCGCCGGCATGAACAACAACTACATTTTCGTGCGCTACTAAGTATTCAGATAAAGCAAACGGATATGGACCTCGTGGCTTTGAGTCATGGGGTCCATTCTTTTGCCTTTCGTGCAGTCCGCTATCTAGTTTTGAATACTAGATAGCGGCCCAATCGGTCTGCAAGATGGCTATAATTGAATGGGAACGATTAGAAAGGACCCTCTATGAGCTGGGCACTTATCTCCGATTCAAGCTGCAACCTTCGCGATTGGCAACCGACCGCGCCCCATACCATCTTTGCATTTGCGCCCCTCAAAATTCGAGTGGGGGAGCGTGAATTCGTCGATGACCTTTCGCTCGATGTTCATGAGCTCAACTGCGCTGTTCAGGCGGAGACGAACGCTTCTTCGAGCGCTTGTCCCAGCGTAGGGGAGTGGGCCAAGCTCTTCAAATTGGCAGACAAGACCATCTGCATGCCGATCTCTGAGGGCGTGTCGGGCAGCTACAACGCGGCAGCCACGGCTCGCGATATGGTTCTTGCCGAGGAGCCCGACCGACAGATTCATCTAGTCAATTCACGCGCAGCTGGCGGCAAAATGGACCTCATTTTCTTGCTGTTCGACCGCTATCTTGCAAGCAATCCGGATGTCTCATTCGAGGAAGCTTGCGCATACTTCGATAGCCTTGAGCAGAACAGCAAAATCCTCTTCAGCTTGTGCAATTACGAAAACCTCGCCAAAGCCGGACGTATCCCTAAGGCAGCCGGCGTTATTGCCAACAAGCTCAATATCCGCATTTTGGGCACGGCGAGCGAGGCCGGTAAAATCGAACTCGTCGGGCACACGCGTGGCGAAAAGAAGATGCTCAACAAGATCATCGATACCATGGAAGCCGAGGGTTTTGCCGGCGGCGAGGTCGTCATCGATCACGTTGAGAACGAAGCTGGAGCCCAGGCGCTTACTGACCGCATAGTCGAGCATTGGCCCGGCTCCAAAACCATCATCATGCCCTGTAACGGGCTAGATTCATACTATGCCGAAATGCATGGGCTCATTATCGGCTACGGCATGGGCGTGGCTTCGGGCAAATAAAGTCCAATCAAGCAAAAATACGGGCGGTACAAAGCGACAGATGGCTCTTTGTACCGCCCGTTTTATACGTCGGCTAGCTATTAAACCCGTTGAACTTGAGATAGCTCATCAAGTAAGCCTTCGAAACGAAGGACGATACCGCGCTACGCACAAGCAGCGACTCACGCGTTACCTGATGCGCCGTATCGGGCACGGGAGTCTGCTCGACGGAAAACGCCGCACGAATCGATGCCTCGAGCTGATCGACCACATAATCAAAGGCCGTCGGGGCATCGTAGCTCAAACGCTGAATGTTAAAGAGTGCCTGCACAGCAGCAATAGGTAGCACCTGCTTAAAGATGCAGATAGCGATCAGGCGGGCAATCTGCTCGCGGCCATATTGCTTTTTGACCGGAGCAGGCACTAGGCCGACCTTTACGTAGTTATTGATCATCGATGGCGTAATGATAGGCTGCTCAACGCAAATGAACAGCGGCTCCATCCACAGCGCAACATACTCAATAACCTGGTCGCGGTAGAGCGTCACATTGGGCAACTGGTCATAGCGCGGCAGACTCAACGTATTGAGTTTGCGCACGATATCGGACTGAATAAATGCATCGGGCAGCACAGTGGGCTGAATATCCTCAGGCTTAATGCTGACCGACGAATCAGACATCGGAATAACGTGTTTAACGTGGTTCATAAAGGTCCTCCGTTCATTTTCTATATTGTATTCTAGGTTATCTAGTTTTGCATACCATATAGCCTGCAAGAAAAATGGCGGGACAGTGCACTGATGCATCGTCCCGCCATTTAGTTAATAGATAACAACCTTACATAAGATATATTATCGTACTTATCCGCGGAGAAACGCGTATGCGCTCGTTGCTGCTATGGCTCCGTCAGAAACGGCGGTCACAACCTGGCGTAAGCGTTTGGAACGGATGTCGCCAGCAGCGAATAGACCTGGCGTGCGTGTCGCCATGGATTCATCAGTCAGAATGCCGCCATCAGGCGCCAGATCGACTAAATGCTCAACAAGCTCGGTATGGGGTTGCGTGCCGGTAAAGACAAAAATGCCAAACGAGCCAGGCTCAAATGACTCGGTATGAATTTCCCCGGATGCATTGTCCTTAAAGGCAATCGTCGTTGGCATCGCTTCACCAGAAAGTTCAACAATACTAGTTTGGTACCTAACTGTAATATTGTCCTTTTCGAGTACTTTCTGAACAACACCATCAGGCGCACGAAACTGGTCGCGGCGCAGCACGATGGTCACACTGCTGGCAATATCTGACAGGAACAGAGCCTCCTCGCAGGCAGCATTGCCGCCGCCGATGACAAAGACCTGTTTGCCGCGGAAGAACATGCCGTCACATGTTGCGCAATATGAAACGCCACGACCGCGATACGTATCCTCGCCAACAAAACCAGCAGATCGCGGCGTGGCACCCATGCAAGCGATAACGCTCGAGGCCAGCGTATCGCCCATATCGTGATGCACCGTAAACAGCGCTGCATCGGCATCGTAATCGATACCCGTAACCATGCTCCATGCGACCTGAGCTCCCAAGCCCTCTGCATGCTGCTGAAAACGCTCGCCGAGTTCGGCGCCACTCAAGAGCGGAATGCCCGGATAGTTCTCGACTTCATTGGTCGTGGCGATCTGTCCACCCGACATGCCCTGCTCAATCACGGTCGTCGTCAGGTTGGCACGCGCAGCGTAAATGGCGGCAGCATAGCCCGCGGGGCCTCCACCGATAATCGCAACATCAATCGGCTGATCGGTAGTCATGAAGAATCCTCTCGTCGAAACGTTGTCGTTCTTTGCGCTCATACCCAAATTTACGTGAACATGACACTCATGCACTACAATGATAAATCGCGTAACAAAGCTGAAGGGGAGTTATCGATGGATCAAACGCAGACGAGCAATAGCGCTCCCCTGCCCATGCAAGCCACTCCCCAACCGGAGCAAATGACCGTTTCACCTGCACAAAAACCCCTGGTAACCATTGTGCACGCATCGGTTGGATCGGGCCACAAAGCCGCCGCCAACGCGATTGCACAAGCATTTGACCTTATCCGCGGCACCAAGGGAATCCCTAAGGATATTGAGATCGAAGTCCTAGATATCCTCGATTTTGGACGCATTAGGTTCGATGGTAATAAAACAGCAGCGTCGTTTACCGGCGCCACGCGTCCCATTTACGACCTGACCTGGCGATATACGCTTACAGGACATCTACTCTGGGGCGGCGGCACAGCATGGTCACGAATTATGTTCCCCGCCTTCAACGAATACGTCCGGACCCGCAGGCCCATAGCCGTGGTCGCAACACACATTACGGCGGCCAACGTCGCTGTGGGCGCCCGCGTCATCACGGGTATCGATTACCCGGTCATCTGCGTACCAACAGACTATGAAGTTGAAGGCTTTTGGCCCCACAAGGACACCGACCTATTCTGCGTAGCCAACGAGTTTATGGCCGAAACGCTGCGCCCGCGCAAGGTTCCCGAGTCAAAGATCCGCATAACGGGCATTCCCATTCGTGCCGGTTTCGATTCAGATTACAAACGCGAAGATGAGCTCAGCAAGTTCAATCTCCCCATAGACAAAACCGTCGTATTGGTGATGGCCGGCGCCAGTTTGCCCCAACCATACGTGCGTTTCCGTGCCGCGATGGACCACACGCTCCCCTTCTTACGCAGCTTTGAGGACATGCACTTTGTCTTTTTACCGGGCAAGGATAAGGAATACGCCAACCGACTCAAAACGCTCTTCGACGCCATGAAGCTCGACAACGTGACGGTACTGGACTACGTAGATGACATGGCGGCCCTCATGCACGGCTGCGACCTGGCAATCCTCAAATCGGGCGGGCTCACCGTCACCGAGTGCCTGTGCGCGCATCTGCCGATGATCCTACTGGGCAAATCATACGGTCAGGAAAAGGCCAACACCACGATGCTCACCGGCATGGGCGCCAGCATGCATGTCACCACCGCACGAGAACTCATCGTAACCCTACGTCACTTGCACGACCATCCCGAATCACTCAAAGCCCTACTCATCAACGGCGAAGTACTACGCCGCCCTCACGCTGCCAAAGACATCGCCATCGCAACCATGGAGCTCGTAGGCAAGCCCCAAAAGCGCAAACGAGCCTTCTGCCGCTTCTACTGGGGCGGAAAGCCCGCGCATATCCGCTAGTCGAATGTCCGCCGCTCTGCCGGAGCCGCCCTTATATCATTCCATGCTCAAACATTCTCGCTTCGCTGCGAAACTGCGCGCGGGACGATATATAGGGGCCTCCCACAGGCAAGCTACGTTAACGTACTAGCGGCTATACCAGATTCCCCACCAGTAGAATCTGCAAAAGGGAACCAGAAAAAATAAATACAGTAAGCCGATGCGACAAAGGAGGCGTCCCTTTATCGCATCGGCTTACTAGAAAGACTTTTGTTTTCAAGCGAGTAACCGCCCGCCCGCCTCTCACACATATCGTTCCACGCGCAGTTTCGCAGCGAGCGAAGCGAAGCGAGAATGTTTGAGCATGGAATGATATGTGTGAGAGGCGGGCGGGAGGGATACGAGCGCCCCTAGGCGACGCCGCTGGAGCCGAAGCCTCCGTTGCCTCGGTCGGTTTCGTCTAGTTCTTCTACTTCTATGAGGTTGACCGTGGGGACTTCTTGGATGACGAGTTGGGCTATGCGGTCGCCTTTGTTGATTTGGATGTTGTTGGAGGGATCCAGGTTGATGAGGATAACCTTGAGTTCTCCTCGGTAGTGGGCGTCGATGAGGCCCGGCGTATTGACTATAGACAGGCCCTGCTTGATGGCCAAACCGCTTCGGGGCTGGACGAAGCCGGCGTAGCCATCGGGCAGGGCGATGGCCAGCCCAGTAGAGACCAGACGGCGTTCGAAGGGCTTCAGAATGCAGTCCTCGTTGGAGCGCAAATCCAAGCCGGCATCGGTGGGATGGGCGTATTTGGGAAGCTCGACGGTGGGGTCGAGACGCTTTATGTTGACGGTAATGTTGGACATGGAATCACCTTAGCTTGTCGAGCTCTTGCAGAAACTCATCGACGTCTTTGAAATCGCGGTAGACCGAGGCAAAGCGGATGTACGCCACCTTGTCGATCTTGGCCAAGCGCTTGAGTACCATGTCACCCAACTCATGGGACGTAACGGCCGTCAGCGTGCGAGAGCGCAGCTCGACCTCGATGTCATCGATAATCTCATTGAGCTTCTTAGTGTCGATATCGCGCTTGATAGTGGCGCGCATCAAGCCGACGAGCAGCTTATTGCGATCGAACCGCTGCTTGGTTCCGTCCGACTTAATGACCTCGATTGGGTCTTCGCATCGTTCGAACGTTGTAAAGCGATAGTTACACGAGCAACATTCGCGGCGACGCTTAATGGTGTTATTTGACTCCTGCATACGGGAATCAACGACGCGGGTATGTGCCTTGCCGCATTTGGGACAGCGCATGGTACCTCCTCTTAAACGATAACAAGGGTACCATGCGCAGCGCGATAATGATTACGAACGAGCAGGAACCTTAAGATGCGCACCGGCGGCGAGCGAACCATGCTCCAGATGATTGACGTTACGGATCATGTCGGAAGTCTCTTGCGTGGAAAGGCCTTCGATTGGATATTCCTCGGCAAGCGACCAAAGAGAATCACCAGACTGAACGCGAATGGTCTCATAGGTAACGTTGGAAACGGACTCGGCATACGCGGCGTGACGAGCGCTAAAGACCGACGTAGCGAGGACAAAGAAGAGCGTAAGCGCAACGGCAACGGCGACAATCGTCGGAACCTTCAGGGCAACGCGGCCCGGCGCGGCTACAGCCTGCTGATTGCGAGCAGGCTTTACGGTCAAAGGCTGAAAGCCGGAGCGGCCACCCTGAACAACCGTAAAAGTGTATTCTGCAGACGTCTCGAGCTTAAGGGCGAGGTTTCCCTGGACCATATTCGTTGCGTTCATCATGTTCTCCTCTCGCGTGTTTTGCTGAGAACAGTTTTATCAAGCCGCGCGGACAAAAATGTCTAGCGCGAGAACGAATGTTCGGTTATTATTATCTTCGAACAGTTGTTCCTGTCAAGCAAAATTCGAACATTTGTTTGACATGGGTAGAGAGGATGCCCTGATGGCTCGCAAAATTACCAAGCGTCAGCAGCAAATTTACGACTTCATCAAGGAATATCAGCAGGAGAAGGGTTATCCGCCCAGCGTGCGCGAGATGGCTTCTGCCGTGGGCCTTTCCTCCCCCAGCACCGTGCACGCCCATCTATCTGCCCTGGAGGCGCGCGGGCTACTCAAGCGCGATGCCACCAAACCGCGCGCTCTGGAACTCTTTAACGAGGACGGTTCCTCTGTCTCAATTTCTAAATCTGACGAGACCACCGCACCTCGCGGAACGGTCTCGCTACCGCTCGTTGGTCGCGTCGCGGCTGGGATTCCCATTCTGGCCGAGCAGAATATCGAAGACACTTTTACTATCCCGACCGAAATCGCCACTGATCAGGGTTCCTTTATCCTTGAGGTGCATGGGAGCTCAATGATCAATGTCGGCATCTTCAATGGCGATTACATCATCGTCCGTGAACAAAAGAGTGCCATGAACGGCGAAATTGTCGTGGCCATGATTGATGGTTCAGCGACCGTCAAGACGTTCTACAAGGAGCAGGGACGCGTACGCCTGCAGCCCGAGAATGACACCATGGAGCCTATCTATGCAACGAATCCCATCATCTTGGGCAAAGTCGTCGGCTTAATGCGCCGGTTCTCGTAATGCAAAAACGCATCACCATCTTTGATACCGTCCGCGGGTTTACGATGATTTCAATGGCAGGTTTTCACGCTTGCTACGATCTCGCCTACCTGTACGACTGGGATATGCCCTGGTTTACCCAGACCGTCTTTCAAGACATCTGGCGCGCCAGCATCAGCTGGGTATTTTTGTTTATCGCGGGTTGGATGTGCACCCTTTCGCGCAACAATATCAAACGTGCCGCCAAATACGCCTTAGCAGCACTCGTCGTCTGGCTGGCAACAACACTTGTCTCAGTCGACGATTCGGTTAATTTTGGCATCATCTACTGCATGGCCGCATGTACCGGCATCGTGGCGTTGACCGATCCCGTCCTTAAGAAGATATCGGCGAGATGGGGCATGTCGCTATGCCTTGTGTTGTTCGCCCTCACCTGGAGTATCCCCAAAACGATCTACCCTGTCCCCTACCTGGCGTGGCTGGGATTTCCGAGCCTTGGGTTTGTTTCAGGTGATTACTACCCCATCATCCCGTTTATCTTTATGTATCTTGCAGGATACTTCGCCGCACATATAGCGCAGGGAATCGATAAGACCGCCCTAAGCTGGGCCTACGCCAACCCCCTGCCGGCGCTCGCCAGCCTTGGACGTCATGCACTCCCCTTTTATCTGCTGCATCAACCCATTATTCTGGGCTTTTTGGAGCTCGTCTACTCGGTGCGATAACGCTTGAGCCGCGGCGCGATACGGGCCGGCAGCTTCGCCACAATACGAACGCCGTCCTCAAGATATTCCTCGTGCAAAAGGGTTCCCTGCTCATGCACCAGCGTGATGAGGGCGCCCTCGCGATACGGGATATCAGCAGAGAGCAACACATCGGTAGCAGCCGCCTCACGAGCAATACGGTCGACGAAATCGTCGAGTCCCTCGCCCGTCTGGGCCGAGAACAGCACGGCCTCGGGATAGCGACGACGGAAGCTCAGGCGATCAACGCTATCGAGAAGATCGATTTTATTGAATACGGTCAGCGTTAAACGCTCTCCAGCGCCGATCTCATCAAGAACGCGGTCGACAGCCTCAAGCTGCCGCTCATAGTCCTCGTCAGACGCATCTACGACTTTGAGAATTAGATCGGCACCCAACACCTCGGACAGCGTCGATTTAAAGGCATCGACCAGACCATGCGGCAGCTTTTGAATAAAGCCGACGGTATCAGTAATCGTCATGCCGCGACCGCCGGGCAGGCGATACGAACGCGTCGTCGGGTCGAGCGTAGCAAACAGCTTGTCCTGCGAAAGTACCGTAGAGCCGGTCAGGCGATTGAGCAACGTCGATTTACCGGCATTGGTATAACCGGCTAACGCGACGCGAAACGCCGGTGACTCAATGCGGCTCTTGGACTGGACATCGCGACGCTGTTCAACCTGCTTGAGCTCACGACGAAGCGCGGCAATCTTATTGCGAATCAAGCGACGGTCAACCTCGAGCTGGCTTTCACCCTGGCCAAAGCGCGAACCGATGCCGCCGCGCGTCTGCTCCTTGGCAAGATGGCTCCACATGCCACGCAGACGAGGCAACAGATATTGAAGCTGCGCCAGCTGTACCTGTAGGCGTCCCTCACGCGTCTGAGCATGCAGGCCAAAGATATCCAAGATCAGTGCTGTACGATCGATAATCTTTACCGGCTCGCCCACGGCTTTCTCCAAATAGGATTGCTGCGAGGGCGTCAGGTCGTCGTCAAAAATAACGACATCGGCATCCATGCGATGCACCAGGCCGCACAGCTCTTCAACCTTACCGGAACCGATAAACGATTTTGGATACGGCTTAACCAGACGCTGTGACAAACGCGCCACGCACTGGGCGCCAGCCGTATGGGCCAGGCGCTCAAGCTCGTCAAGCGAACGATCGAGCGGCCATGCATTGTCGCGCCACTCAACACCAACTAATATGGCACGCTCGGGCTCGGGTGCCGTGGGAACAAGGGGGAAACGGGCCATTAGGCAGCCTCAATACGATGCAGGATGTCCTCAACGACCTCATCGATCGTAAACTCGTCCATATCAAACCACACGATACGGTCATCGCGCTTAAACCACGAAAGCTGACGTTTGGCATAGCGACGCGAACGCATCTTGATGAGTTCGCGAGCCTCATCCATAGAAATCACGCCATTGAAAGCATCAATGATCTCTTTATAGCCAATTGCCTGCATCGAAGTCAGGGCATCTCCCAGCCCCTGGTCCATAAGACCGCGAACCTCATCGACAAGACCCTGCTCAAACATCAGATCGACGCGCAGGTTAATGCGCTCGTAAAGCAGCTCACGATTGCGTGTCAAGCCAAACCACAAGGCATGATAATGCTCACATGGAACACTAAACTGTGACTTTTGCTGTGCGTAGGAAACGCCGTCATCATGCATTTCGAGCGCACGAATCACACGGCGCACATTATGGGGATGAATAACAGCAGCCGATTCTGGGTCGCGCTCGGCAAGCAGGGCATGCAGCTCTTCCTCGCCAATACGCTCGGCAAGCTCCTGATAGCCCATACGACGATGGTCCTCAAGTTCACCCGAAGGAAAGTCCATTTCATCGAGGGCGGCCTTGAGATACAGCCCCGTACCTCCGCAAAAAACCGGCAGGCAACCCGAACCAAGGAGACGTTCAACATGCGCGCGAGCGTCAGCCTGATAAAGCGCAGCAGAATATGCCACACCCGGCTCTACAATGTCGACGAGACGCAGCGGCACCGTACACTCATCGGGCGCCATCTTTGCGGTACCGATGTCCATGCCGCGATAGATTTGCATCGCATCGCACGACAGCACTTCGGACGAAAGACGAGCTGCCAAACGGTCGGCAACATCACTCTTACCAACCGCCGTCGGACCGACGATCGCAACGGCGGAAAGTCCTGCCCTGGGAGAAACCATTAGCGCGGCTCGCCCACAACGGAGCCGGACAAATACCAGGTCTTGGCAACGTCAACGTCAACATCAACGATCTTGCCAACAAGCTGATCGATGCTGTAACCCTCGGGGATAGGCGCATGCACGGTCTGATTCTTGGGACTCTTGCCCAGCAGGACCGCGTCGTTCTTTTTACTCGTTCCCTCAATGAGCGCCGGCACCACAGTATGAAGCTCACCCTGGTTATACTCGTGTGCCGTAGTCTCGATAACCTTAACCAGGCGGTTGAAACGCTCGAGAATAACCTCATGCGGCGTAGGATCGTCAATCTCTGCGGCCGGGGTACCGGCGCGCTTGGAATAGATGAAGGTATAGGCCTGAGCATAGCGGACCGTCTCGGCAAGTGAGAGCGTCTGCTCAAAGTCCTCTTCAGTCTCGCCCGGGAAGCCAACGATAATATCGGTCGAGAGCGCGATATCGGGCATGCGGTTGCGAATGCGATCGACCAGGCCCAGATAGTCCTCGCGTGTATAACGGCGATTCATCTCTTTGAGGATACGCGTGGAGCCCGACTGAACGGCCAAGTGAAGCTGCGGCATGACGGCGGGCGTCTCGGCCATGGCGTCGATGGTCTCGGGCAGCAGATCCTTAGGATGAGAAGAGGTAAAGAAGATGCGCTCCACACCCGTATCACCCACGGCACGCAGCAGATCGGCAAAACGCGGCTTGCCAAACAGATCGCGACCATATGAGTTAACGTTTTGGCCCAGCAGCGTAATCTCGCGCACGCCCTGGCGCACCAAACCGGTCACCTCGTCGACAATTTCCTCGAAGGGGCGGCTCTTTTCGCGACCGCGCACGTACGGCACGATGCAATAGGTACAGAAATTATTGCAGCCCGTCATAATGGGCACCCAGGCGTGATACTGGGTCTCGCGATGCCACGGCATGCTCATGGCATCCGTATCCTCATGCTCATTGGTGCGGATATGACGCTTGCCATCAAGGAACGCCTCGGCAATGAGCTCGGCCACATGTGCGATGGAATGCGTACCAAAGATGACATTGACGTTATCGACGTTGATGAGCAGGCCCTCGCCATCGCGCTGCGCGATGCAACCACCAACGGCAACCACACGCTTGCCCGAGGGTGAGGGCGGGAGGCTCTTACAAGAGTTGCACTGACCGTACAGGCGAGTATCGGCGGCCTCGCGCACGCAGCATGTCATGAAGACAACAATATCGGCATGCTCGGGATCGAGCGCCATGAGGCAACCATACGAATCGAGCAGACCGCTCACGCGCTCAGAGTCGTGCTGATTCATCTGGCAGCCAAAGGTGCGGATAAAGTAGGTTTTACCGGCAAGAATATCGCGTACGGAACGCTGGTCCATGTGCATAAGTCCTAACGATGGAGAGGGGGGCGAATCGAGGCAAGCAGAAGCTATGCCACAGGCTTAACATCATCCATGACGACGTTATCCATAGCAGCTCGATTGATCTGGTGAACGTAAATAGAAAGACGGATGGCCGTGCGCGACTCCCCGTTAATAAGGATGTCGGAGAACACGGGCGCGCAGGAAACATCAAAACCGGTTGGAATCAAAAAACCGCGCGCGATAGCCACAGCCTTTATGGCCTGGTTGACCGCACCGGCGCCGACACACTGAATGTTGACGGGCACACCATCCTTGACCATGCCGGCGATGGCGCCGGCAACGGACGCGGGCGATGATTTGCTTGATACCTTCAGGCAATCCATGAAGAAACTCCTGCGTTTAAAAGTACGTTTTAACTGCAATAACTGTATCGTACCGAGTGGACTCGGTAAAGGCACTATTCCTCTTTGGCAAGATCGAAGGTCACAGTGATTCGATCACGCGAAACGCGAATCTTTGGGTCGCCGCAAAGGTTGAGATAGTACCGGGCGGCAAGGTCATTAAAGTCGCGCTCCACAGCACGCGAAAACTGTGCCATGTCATCCTTGGCAATACGAAGCCCGCGACGATCCTTCGCAAGATCGACAGGAGCCGGCGCATGCGAGGACGAATCACGCTCGCGCAGCAGACGCGCGGTCACACCGCGAACGGGCTTAATCTGCCCTGCCAAAATGCGATGTGCCGTGCGCTCGGACATCTCAAGACCCAAACCCGAGCAGATACGAATAAAGTCCTCGGCATCAGAGGCAAGGCCTAAACGATCGACAACCGGAAGCTCGCTCTCGTCATCAATGAACAGGAGACGCGACGTATCGAGCCGACTTGACGCCTGAGCATAAAGGGTCGCGGCAATCTCAGACGGAGAACCAAGATAGACATCGCAACCACGCAACTCCTCGAGCGCAAACTCACAGGCAGCGCGAATAATATTATGCGGACCGCGAGCACAGACATAACGTCCATCCTCATCCTTGACGGCCTGGGGCCAGCTGGACTGATCGGCACGCTCGCTGAGGCGGTCGGCCGCAACGCTCACCTTAAAGGCCGAGCCAAGATCGACACCGGACGTGACCACACGGGCCTCGTCGGTGTTCTGCTTGATCGAAAACAATGCCATGCCACGACCGTGAACGCCCCAACGGTCCATCTTCATGCTCTCGAGCTTGGAGGTAACGCGGGCATCGAAGATTCGCTCTTGCATATCCTGCGGAACGCCCGAACCGTTATCCAGAAAGACAAGCGTGCGGACGCCATCTTCCTTGGTCGTAGCGAGATAGACTTTGTCGGCGCCAGCATCGCGAGCATTACGGAGCATTTCGATGACGATATCCTCGACATGCTGAATGTCGTGCTTTGCCTGGCGCCTCTCGGCCTCCGAAACGCGGAGGCGGACATAACCCTCGCCAAGGTTCTCCTCGACGCGAAGGTTGCCCTCCCCCGACATCGACGCGATAAATGAGATGAGCTCGTTCGCGTCGCTCATGTTATTTAGCGATATCGACAGCGCGGCTCTCGCGAATCACGACGACGCGCACCTGACCGGGATACTCCATCTCTTCCTCGATCTGATGGGCGATATCGTGAGCCAGGACCGTGGACTGGGCATCGGAGATCTTGTCCGGCTGAACCATGACGTGGACCTCGCGACCAGCCTGCATGGCATAGGTACGCTCGACGCCATCATGGGAGTTGGCGATCTCCTCGAGCTTCTCAAGACGCTTGATGTAGTTCTCGGCAGACTCGCGACGGGCACCGGGGCGAGAGGCAGAGACAGCATCGGCGGCCTGTACCAGGACATCGAGCACCGTGTTGGGGTCGACGTCGGCATGGTGAGCCTCGATAGCGTGGACGATAACGGGCTTCTCGCCATAACGGCGGGCAAGCTCGGCGCCGATGACGGCATGCGGGCCCTCGACGTCATGGTCGATTGCCTTGCCCAGGTCGTGCAGCAGGCCGGCGCGCTTGGCGGTCACAACGTCCAGGCCAAGCTCGGAAGCCATCACGCCGCACAGGTCAGAGACTTCGAGGGAGTGCTGAAGCACGTTCTGACCAAACGAGGTACGGTAGCGCAGGGCACCAAGGGTCTTGACGATCTCGGGATGCAGGTCGTGGATGCCGGTATCGAAGGCAGCCTGCTCGCCAGCCTCGCGCACGCGCTGCTGAACCAGGTCGGCAGCCTTGTGATACATCTCCTCGATGCGGGCGGGGTGAATGCGGCCGTCGGCGATGAGGTTCTCGAGGGCAACACGGGCGGTCTCACGACGGACCGGGTCGAAGCTCGAAAGAACGACAGTCTCGGGCGTGTCGTCGATCACGAGGTTGACGCCGGAAACCTGCTCGAAGGTCCGGATGTTGCGACCCTCGCGACCGATGATACGGCCCTTGAGGTCATCAGAGGGAATGTGCACGGAGGTAACGGTGACCTCGGCTGTGTGGTCGGCAGCGCAGCGCTGAATCGCCAGGGACAGAATCTCCTGGGCGGTCTTGTGGCACTCGGCGCGAACCTGCTGCTCGGACTCGCGAATGATCGTGGCAGCCTCGTGGGTGACCTCGCCGCGAACCTTATCGAGGAGCTCCTTGTGGGCGTCCTCGCGGGTCAGGTCGGCGATACGCTCGAGCTCAGAGGTCTGCTTGGCGCAGAGCTCCTCAAGCTCGCGGGAGCGCTTCTCGACCTGACCGGCCTGGCTGGACAGCTGGTGCTCACGCTTGTCGAGAGCGTCGTTTCGGCGATCAAGGGACTCCTCGCGCTGCATCACACGGTTCTCGAGCGTACGAATCTCGCTCTTACGCTGCTTATCCTCGGCCTCGGCGGCCTGCTTGTTCTTGATGATCTCCTCTTTAGCCTCGAGCAGAGCCTCTTTTTTGAGGGTCTCGGCCTGACGCTTAGCATCACCGATCAGGGACTCAGCCTGTGCGTGTGCCGACTGGATCTTTTCGTCGGCCTCGTGAAGACTACCCTGCTCGGCGGTGCGCATGTAGGCAATGGCGGCGATGGCACCCAAAACGATGCCAACGAGCGCTGCGATGATAGGCATGCTCACTCCTTTTTATGGATTCGTTACACAACAAAGCGAACCGTCCTTACGAACGGCTCGCGACATTTGAGTAATATGGGCGCAGCTTATGCGGGTCGGATACAGATAAACATATAAACAAACTCATCACAGATGAGCACATATCACAAAGCAAATGACAGTGTTTATCGTACGTTGAACCACAACAACTGTCAAATAAATGGCCCCGGCACGGCGGCTAAAACGCGGTGAACGGCAGGGTCACAAAACGCATACGCCTAAACCGCACATTCCTCGCGTTCGGCATCGAGACGTGCCTTAACGGCATCGGCGGCGATGTGATACGAGAAGCCCTTGCCCATCAAAAACCGAACCAGTTTTTCGAATCCGCGCGTCTCTGGAACACGCCGCTTGGCGAGCAGGGCTGACGCACGCGCCAAATCGTCTTCGACGGCAAAATAATCCTCGGGATAACCGGGAATGTCATCGAGCACGACATGACGGCGCTTGAGCTCGGTCTCGATTTTGCGCTGTCCCCAACCGCGCCGCTTGCGCTCCTCGATAAAGTACGAGCAAAAGCGGTTGTCGTCTAAAAAGTGATACTCGGTGGCGCGCTCGACGGCGAAATCGATCGCGGGCTGGTGAAAGCCGTAGCGAGCCAGCTTGTCACGGACCTCACCCGTCGCATGGTCGCGGCGCGATAGCATCTCGGTCACCATGGTAAGTGCACATTTACGCTCGATGAGCTGCACCGCCTCACGAAAGTTGTCCCAATCACAGGGAAGATCGGGGCGGTTTTTGACATACAGCCGCGCGACCCGCACGGGAATCCAAATGGACCGCTCAAAACCGCCCTCAAGCTCACAATCGATATGTGCGCAAGGCTTTTTGGACGCATACCCGCTCGAGAACGAGGAGGCCGCCTTCTTATCGGGAAAGACGACCGTGGCCTCGGTCACCGTATACGACATGAGCGTAACCGCTACTCGTCGTCATCATCGAGCATGGCGGAACCATCGATGGCGTAAAGCTCGTCAAACTCCTCAGGCGCAGGCTGATCGGTCAGCTCGACCTCGGACGGAGCATCGTCATCAAACTCAAGTCCACAGGCAAGGCGGACCTTATGCTCAATCTCGTCGGCACAATCGGGGTGTTCGCGCAGGAACGCCTTGGCGGCCTCGCGACCGTTGCCGAGCTTGTCCTCGCCATAGGCAAACCAGGAGCCCATCTTCTTGCAGATACCGCACTCGACAGCCATGTCCAGAATCGAGCCCTCCTTAGAGATGCCCGTACCGTACATGATGTCGAACTCAGCAGATCGGAACGGAGCTGCCACCTTGTTCTTAACGACCTTGGCGCGCACGCGGTTACCGATAACCTCGTCCTTAAGCTTAATGCTGTCGATGCGGCGAATATCGATACGTACCGAAGAGAAGAACTTAAGGGCGCGGCCGCCCGTCGTGGTCTCGGGGTTGCCGAACATGACACCGATCTTCTCACGCAGCTGGTTAATGAAGATGCACGTCGTGTTGGACTTGGACAGCGAGCCGGCGAGCTTGCGGAGCGCCTGGCTCATCAGGCGAGCCTGAAGACCGACCGTAGTGTCACCGATTTCTCCCTCGATCTCGGCACGCG
Source organism: Collinsella aerofaciens (assembly GCA_052344885.1). Classification (GTDB taxonomy): domain Bacteria; phylum Actinomycetota; class Coriobacteriia; order Coriobacteriales; family Coriobacteriaceae; genus Collinsella; species Collinsella aerofaciens_CC. Next base: position 10,071 of record DAWDYI010000011.1, on the reverse strand, counting down.
GGGTCAGCGCGGCGACGGAGTCGACGACGATGGCATCGATGGCGCCGGAACGCACGAGCATGTCAACAATCTCGAGCGCCTGCTCGCCCGTATCGGGCTGGGAAATGAGCACCTCGTCGATATCCACACCGATGCGCGCGGCATACGTGGGATCAAGCGCGTGCTCGGCATCGATAAATGCCACAACGCCACCCATTGCCTGGGCCTCGGCCAGGATCTCGAGCGAAAGCGTCGTCTTACCGGAGGACTCAGGACCGTAAATCTCGACGATACGGCCGCGCGGCACGCCGCCGATACCCAGCGCGGCATCGAGGGCCAGGGCGCCCGTGGGAATGGCCTCGACCTCGAGCTCGGGGCCACCGTCGCCGTACCTCATGATGGAACCCTGGCCGAATTTCTTCTCGATCTCGGCCTTGGTGGTGGCGATCATCTCATCGCGCTCTTTACCCGTCGTGCGAGCATGAACGGTACGTACGGGACCTGAATTCTTGGCCATGAATAGCCCTCCTCTTAACAACCTGCATCGATAATAAACGAACGGCTGTTCGTGGTCAACCGTTCAGGCCAATCATATGCAGGCGGTCTTTCCAAAACCCAACCAAACGCCGACCAAACACTGACCAAATACTTGACCACAAAGGACCAAATATGAACAAGGCAGGCAAAAATACATCTACAACCAGCACAAACGCTAAATTTGTCAGAGGTCCCTATCTCCACAATTAAGGGGCCCTAAGGCCCCTTAAAACATGTCTATTCCATAGAGTTGAGCACAAGGGCAATGCGCCCCAATGTCTCCGCGACCGCATGGGCACGAACACACGAACGGTCGCCCTCATAGTGGCAGCGCACAGAGTCCACGACCGGCACGCCCCCATCGGCGGAACGATGCGCCCAGCCAATATAGAAAGTGCCCGCCGGATCGTCCTCAGAGCCACCGCCGGGGCCGGCATAACCCGTTGCGCTCACTGCAATATCGCTCTGGTACAGCTCCAGCGAACCCACCGCCATCTCGCGCGCGGTCTGATGCGACACCGCGGTATAGCGGTCGAGCGTCTCCTGCTCAACACCAAGAACGCGATGCTTAATCTCATCGCAGTAAGTCACCGCACCGCCACGCAACACCGCCGAGGCGCCCGGGATATCCGCAATCGTCGAGGCGATCATACCCGCCGTCAGCGACTCAGCCGTCGAAACCGTCACGCCCCGAGCGCTCGCGCGCTCGACAATATCACGCGCCAGCTCCTCGTTATGTGCGGAAATCTGCTCAAAAGAGACCGTCATACCCACCAGGACCTAGACCGAAAAGACGATCTTGCGGCAGTTCCAGAAGTACTGGGCGCCCGAGATAACGGTCAGGACAACGGCAACGGCATACAGGAAGCGCGACACCGAGTAGATGCCGAGCGTCAGCGCCACCGGGCCAAGGTGCAAGCCGGCCATAGCAAAAACGCACAGGTAACCGCAGATGGAGACCATCGTGGTTGCCGTCTTGTACTTGCCGAGCTTATCGGCCGCAACAACCACGCCGGCCGCACTCGCAACCATGCGTAGGGCGCTCACCAGCAGCTCGCGGAACAGGATAATAAACACGGACCACACGGTTACGGTGCCAAAATCCAAGAACAGCAGCAGGGCCGAGAACACCAGCAGCTTGTCGGCGATGGGGTCCAAGAACTTGCCGAAATCGGTGATCTCGTTGCGCGAGCGTGCCAGATAACCGTCGACCTTATCGGTGCACGACAGGATCACATACAGAATGAAGGCAGCGGCGGCGAGCGGACCGTCAAAGGTGCTCCAATCCGTACCGGCAACACTCGTGTGAGAAAGCGCCGACACGATCATGAACACCGGGATAAAGACGATGCGCACGCACGTCACGATGTTGGCGGGCGTCCAGACACTCGTCAGTTCCTTATTGCTCTCGTTAGCCACGACGCTCTCCTACTCCACAACATGACCGATAAGCTCATAGCAGAAGCTATCGGTAAACTCGACGGTCAGAATATCGCCCACGGACGCCTCGCTGGCGTCCAGATGCACCGCGCCATCGGAATCGGGCGCCTGGAACCAGGCATGGCCGATCAGCTCGGCGCCATCCTCGGTCTCTTCGATACCGTCGACGATTACCTGGGCGCGCTCGCCCACATGTGCGGCGGTGGCGGCAAAACCGAGCGACTCGGCCAGGTCCATGGCCTCCTGGGCGCGCTCGAGCTTGACCTCTTCGTCGACCTGACCCTCCATCTTAGCGGCCAGGCTGCCCTCCTCCTGCGAGTAGGCAAAGACGCTCGTGTAGTCAAAGCCGACGGCATCCATAAAGTCGATAAGGTCGCGGAACTCGTCGTCGGTCTCGGTCGGGAAGCCGACCATGGCCGTGGAACGAATCACGATGCCGGGGATGCGCTCGCGAAGGTCGCGGAACAGGTCCTCGAGCTCCTGGCGGGAACCAGAACGGCGCATAGCCTTGAGGATGCGCGCGTCGCAGTGCTGCACGGGGATATCGATATAGGGCAGAACCTCGGGCGTATCGCGAATCGTATCGATAAGCTCGTCGGTCATGCCCTCGGGCTGCAGATAGAGCACGCGGACCCAGACGTTGTGCGGGCGCACGGCCTCGGCGACGGCACGCAGCAGCTGCGCCAGATTGCGCGGCGAGCCCTCGGCGACATCCTCGTCAGCAAAGTCGGTGCCCCAAATACCCGTATCCTGGCCGATCAGCACGATCTCGCGCACACCGCCGGCAACCAGATCGCGCACCTCGGAGATAATGCTCTCGGCATTGCGCGAATGATAGCGACCGCGAATGTAGGGGATCATGCAGAAGCTGCAGAAGCGGTTGCAGCCATCGGAAATCTTGACGTAGGCGACAGCACCCTCGACGGTACGCTTGACCTGCGGGATATAGGCTGCGATCTCACGCTCGACACCCAACACGCCATCGATGACCGCCACGATGCCGTCCTCCTCGTCGGCCTTCACAAAGGCCGCGACCTCTGGCAGCTCGTCAGGCAGGTCGTCGCCATAGCGCGACGGCACGCACCCGCACATGACGATGGGGCAAGAACGAACGCCGTCCTGAACCTCGTTGGCGAGCTCGAGCGTGGTCTCGATGCTCTCGGACGTTGCGGAGGCGAGGAACGAGCATGTATTGACGATGGCGATATCGGCGTCCTGCGGGTCGAATGCCTGCTCGTAGCCTGCGGCGGTCAAAAGAGAACGCATGCGGTCGGTGTCAACCTCGTTCTTAGCGCACCCGAGGGTGATGTAGAGCACGGAGCCCAACGGTGTATCCATGTTGGAGAGCAGTCCTTTCGATTGATATTAGCGGTAGTTGGTGAACTGCAGAGGCTGGCCGTAGTCCTGGTCGCGCAGGAACTGGATCACGGTCTGCAACGCGTCCTTCGAAGCAGAGGAAACACGCAGCTTGTCGGCCTCGATGGTCACCTTGACCTTGAGCTTTTGATCCTTGATGTCCTTGTTGATCTTCTTGGCGGTCGCCTGGTCGATACCCTCGACAATATGGCCGAGCACGCGCACGGTGCCACCCGATGCCGCCTGCGGAGCATCCCACGAGACAGCCTTGAGGTCGATGCCGCGCTTGATGAGCTTGGAGCTCAACACGTCGATAATCTGTTTGGAGACAAAGTCGGCCGGGGCGTTGATCGTAAAGAGCTTGTCGCCCTTCGAAAGCTCGATCGTGGCGCCGGAATCCTTAAGGTCATAGCGCTGGGAAATCTCGCGCGTGGTCTGCTGGAAGGCGTTGTCGACCTCTTGCATGTTGACCTCGGACACGACGTCGAAGCTGGAATCTTTAGCCATGATGTTTCCTTTCGCGTACGAGCGGCTTAGTAGCTATCGTACGAATAGTCGGTAGAATCGGTGGGCGTCTGGCCGTCAGTTGCGGTATCGGCGCCATCCGTGGACTGGGCATCGGTACCGTCGGTGGTATCGGGACCATCGGTGGTGTCGGTACCATCAGAACTTTCACCATTCTCGGAATCAGTCGTCTCCTTCTTGGGAACGGTGATCGTCACACGCGCCACGCCCGAGGTCTTGGTGTCGTAGCGGACCTTTTCGCCGTTCTTG
>DAWDYI010000011.1:0-5975 GCA_052344885.1 Collinsella aerofaciens | reverse complement strand
CTTGGACGTGGTGATCTCGATCGAGGACTCGGGCGTGTACTCCTGCTCAAAGGGGCCAGTCGCCTGGGCGCCATAGACCGACTTGCCGTCGACCTTGACCTCAATCCACGCGGTCTTTCCCTTGGCAACGGAGACCTTGACCTTCGTGACCTCGTTCTCTTCCTTCTTGGTCGTCGTCTTGGTAGCGTCCGAATCAGTCGACTCATCCGTCGCCTCATCGGTGTCTTCGTCCTCGTCGACCGTTTCGGACTTCTTAGAAGACTTCTTGGTCGTCGTCTTGGTAGCAGTGGGCGTCTCGGGCGTGGTCTCGGGCGCCGAAGATGCGCAGCCGCGCAGAAGCACCACGATGAGCACAATCAGCAGCAACACCACGGCACCGATGCCGGCGTAGACGATACGCGGATCGAGCCCGTTGTTTTGAGGAGTACGGGATCCGCCACGTCCACGACCGGAACTGCTGCGGCCGCCTCCCTGAGGCATACGACCGCGATTGCTATCGGAACGGCCGCGATAGCCGCCCTGGCCCTGAAGGCCGCGCTGACCCGAGCGGGGCGCAAGCTCACCGCGGCCTTGATAGCCACGCTGGCCCGAACGCGAAGCCGAAGAGCGCTGGCCATACGGCTGTGATTGAGAGCGAAGACGCGGCGTCACCTGCGTGGTATCGGCATCCGCATAGCAACCGCGAGAGCGTCCCGTAGAGGCACCACGGTAACCGCGATCGGAATAGCCGCCGTCGCCGTAGCCGGCACGAGGGTCACGCGCCACGCCGCGGGCAGCGGGAAGTGCACGGTCCTCGGGCATCGGCGTACTGCGGAACCGGTCACGCTGTGAGCGAATCTCCTCGCCAGAACCCGTCTCGGTAATATAACCGGCCTGCTGAGGACGCTGTCCATAGCGGGTCGAACGACCGCCCTGAACCATCAGGAAGCGGCCGTTATCGACCGAGGAGCGCGAATTGACGTAGCCGGCGGCGTCCTGAAAACGACCGCCCTGCTGGGACGTCTCGCGTTCGTATGCCATCAGGTCGTCAAAGTAGGCATTGACGACCTCGCGCGGATTGAGGCCCAAAAAGCGAGCATAGCTCGAAATCATGCCCTGCGCATAGCCGCGCGGCGGCATCGAGGCAAAGTTACCGGTCTCGAAAAACTCGATGATCTGCGGCCTGATTTTGATGGTGTTGGCGACCTGCTGAATGGAAAGGCCCATTCGGCGACGCTGCTCGAGCAGCATGTCACCAAAGCGTGCAGCCATCAGAATCCTCCAAACTCACGATCTTCACGTGCCATCTCGGCGTCGACAGACTCCAGCGCGGCAAGCCCCTCCTCGTCCAACAGGACCTCGCGCGGCTTGGAACCGTCGGGCGGGCCGACGACACCCTTTTCTTCCAGCATGTCCATAATACGCCCGGCACGCGCATAGCCAACCTTAAGACGACGTTGCAGGCCAGATGTGGAGCCAAGCTGCGATTCCACCACAATATGGGCGGCTTCCCAAATGAGCGGATCATCGTCTTGCGGCTCGGCGACTCCGGTGCGGACAATGCCGCCGCCACCCGCCATGGACATGGAAGCGGGCGCCACGGCAGACAGAATCTCCTCGTGGTAGTCGGGCTCACTCTGCGACTTGACGAACTCGACAATCTCGTTGATCTCATCGTCCGAGACAAAGCAGCCCTGAATACGGCGAGGCTTGCCCCAGTCGACCTTGGAAAACAGCATGTCGCCCAAACCGGTGAGCTTTTCGGCACCCATCTGGTCAATGATGACGCGCGAGTCGATGCCCGTGGCGACGTTAAAGGCGATACGGTTGGTAATGTTGGCCTTGATAAGGCCCGTCACCACGTTGGAGCTCGGACGCTGCGTAGCCACGATGAGGTGAATACCGGCGGCACGGCCCAGCTGTGCAATACGCACGATCGAGGCCTCGACATCCTTACCGGCGACCATCATCAGGTCCGAGAGCTCGTCGATGATGATGACCAGGTAGGGCATCTTTTGCGGCGGGTTGTCGTAATGCTCAAACTCGCCGGCGGCCTGCTTTTCGTTGTAGGTCGAGATCTTACGCACGTTAAGGCGTTCGAAGACCTTCAGGCGACGCTCCATCTCGGACACGGCCCATTGCAAAGCGCTCGCAGCCTGCTTGGGTTCGGTAACGACCGGCACATAGAGATGCGGCAGGCCGTTATAGCCCGCGAGCTCGACGCGCTTGGGGTCGACCATAATCAGGCGAACATCCTCGGGAAGCGCGCGCATGAGCAGGGTCGTGATGATGGAGTTAATCATGACCGACTTACCGGAACCGGTGGTACCGGCAATCAGCAGGTGCGGCATCTTGGCGAGGTCGGCGACGACCGGCGTACCCTCCGCATCGCGGCCGATGGCAAGCTCAAGCGGACCGCCCTTAACATAGGGAAGCACGTCGCCCAGATTGACATTCTGACGCTTGCGATTGGGAATCTCGATACCAACGAGCGAGGTACCGGGAATCGGCGCAAAAATGCGCACCGACTGGGCAGCGAGCGAAAGCGCGATGTCGTCCTCGAGGCTCGAAATCTTGCTCACGCGCTCGCCCTCACCGGGCTGCAGTTTAAAGGTCGTCACCGTGGGGCCGGCGATCCAGCCGACCACGCGGGCGCTGCGGCCAAACTCAAGCAACGTGGACTGAAGCGACTCGGCAGTCTGCTCAAGTTCCTTGTCAGAAGACGCGGCGGACGCCGACTGCGGGTTGGCATGCAGGATTTCGAGCGGCGGAAGCTTGAGGCCGTCCTCTTCTTCGCCCTCGTTATCTGCGGGGGCATTGACCGCTCCCCCATCGCTAGAAGTAGGCGCCTCGGCAGCGCCCGCGACAGCCGTATCGACAACCTTGGGATGCTTCAAGAAGTCGGGAATCTGAGGTGCTGCCGAAACAGGATTCACGGCAAACGGCGGCTCGGACTCGTCGATCTTATCGGGGTCGTCTTCCATCGAAAGCTGACCGGTTACCTGGTCGCGCTTTGCATGGCGGCGCGGCAGCAAAGTTGTCTTTGCGGTCTCAATCGGAGCCTCGTCATCCTCGTCATCGCCCTCGGTGAGCTCAATCTCGCTATCGGACCAAGACGGGTCGGGCTCGCTTGTATTCAACTTGGGTGTGGCCTTGTCCTTCTTGGCATGGCGGCGCGGCAGCAGCGTCGTCTTAGCGCGCTCAGCCTCAACCGACTCGGACACGTCGACAAACGGATTCTCGTCCTCGTCGTCATCGTCCAAAACCGGGTCCACATCGTTGCCCATGACCGTGGTCACGGCAGCATCGGAGCCCTTTTGACGAAGAATGCTCAGGTGCGGACGGGCAACGCCGGGCACCGACAGGGCTTCGTCGTCACCCCACGGGCTGGCGTTGACATCGGCACGGCGGCGCTCGGCAAAATCGGCCGCACGGTCGCGAGCAGAGCGCAAAACGCCGCCAACCGAAAAGCCAATGATGACCAAGCCCACGACGACAAAGCCCAACAGGACTACCATCGCGATAGGCTTACCCAGGGCATTCTGCAGCGCACTCGCAATAAACGCACCGATGTAGCCACCCGAGGCGGACAAATTTTGCGGCGTGAACATAAGGTCACAAGAGACACTCGTACCCGGCACCATCAGCGAAAGAATGGAGACGACGGCGATAAAGACCACGGCGCCGCCCGCAACAGAGCGTACGTTGAGCGGCGAGTCCTCGCCTAAAAAGAGCGTGGCGGCAAACAGCAAAATGACGATCGGCAGCACGTAGGCGCCCAGACCAAAGCCCAGGTGGTAGAAACCGGCAACCGCAGCCGTAACGGGTGCGGTCGCCGGCGAAATCACGGCAATGAAGGACGCAATCGCCAAAACGGCGATGACCACGCCGGCGATATCACGGTTGGCCGAGGGTTCAACCAAAGGCTCAAAATCGTCGAAGTCCGCCTCGTGGCCCTTATTGGCACGCAGATGGGAACCGGCACCCTTAGCAGATGCCGGTTGGTTATTGGCCTTATTGCCTTTGGCGTTTTGTGCAGATCCGCGCGCCAAACTAAACCTCCATGACGACCGGGATGATCATCGGACGGGTGCGCGTACGGCTCCAGATAAAGTTAGAGAGCGAATCGCGCACGGCCTTACGAATAGCATCGGAACCGCTGCTCGTAAAGCTGAACTTGCCCTTCTCGATCGTCTTCATGATGGACGCGGAGGCATCCTCAGAGAACTGGTCGTCGATGGCAAACGAGACGCCGCGGCCCGAGAACTCGATGGCCTCGATCTTCTTGTGTTTAAGCGAGACGATGGCAACAGCGGTAACCATACCGTCATTGGCGAGCTTCTGACGATCGCGCAAGACGATGGGGTCGGTATCGCCGATACGAAGGCCGTCGACGTAGACGACGCCGGACTCGACGGGCGTACCGCGCTTGACGATACCGCCGCGCATCTCGAGCGTGTCGCCGTTATCGAGGATAAAGATATGATCGTCCTTGATGCCCATCTTGCGGGCAAGCTGGGCATGGGCGCGCAGATGCACGGCCTCACCGTGAACCGGCATAAAGTACGTGGGCTTGGCCATGGCCATCAGGAGCTTGAGCTCCTCCTGGCTACCGTGGCCCGAGACGTGGACAAGAGCGCGGTTCTTATCCCACACGTCGCAGCCGAGCTTGGCCAGGCTGTTGACGACCTGCTGGACGGCTTTCTCGTTGCCGGGAACGGGAGTTGCCGAGAGGATGACGGTATCGCCCTCGTGGATAGAGAGCGTCTTGTGCTCGCCATTGGCCATGCGGGACAGGGCCGACAGCGGCTCGCCCTGCGAACCGGTGCACATGACGACGATCTTGTCGTCGGGCAGGTTATCGATATCGAAGGCATCGATGATATCGGCATCGTCGATGTTGAGGTAGCCCAGCTCGCGCGCGACGCGGGTGTTGGTGAGCATGGAACGACCGGTCACAACGACCTTACGGCCGCACTTGCGGGCGGCATCGCAGATCTGCTGCAAACGATGGATATGGCTCGAGAACGAAGCGACGAACACGCGACCCGGGGCGTTCTTGATGGCATGCAGCAGGTTGGGACCAACCTCGGCCTCGGACTTGGTAAAGCCGGGAACCGTGGCATTGGTGGAGTCGGACAGCAACAGGTCGATGCCCTGCTTGGCAAAGCGGCTGATAGCGGCATAGTCGGGCGTGACGCCGTCGATGGGCGTCTGGTCGAGCTTAAAGTCGCCGGTGTGCATAACGGTGCCCTGATTGGTGCGGATGAACACGCCCAGAGCGCCGGGGATGGAGTGCGTCATCGAGAAGAAGTCGAGCGAGATGCCGCCGAGGTTGACATGGCTGCCGCCCTTGACCTCGCGGAACTTGGGTGCGCGGATGCGGAACTCAGAAAGCTTACCCTCGATAAAGCCAAGCGTCAGCTTGCTCGAAAAGATGGGCACCTTGTTGTTGAGGTCCTGCAGCAGATACGGAAGCGAACCGGTGTGGTCCTCGTGGCCGTGGGTGACGACGATACCGCGGAGCTTTTCCTCGTTCTCCAAAACATAGGTGTAGTCGGGAAGCACCAGGTCGATACCGGGCTGGGAGTCATCCGGGAACATGAGGCCGGCGTCGACGAGCACCATGTCGTCGCCGCACTCGAAGACCGTCATGTTCTTGCCGATGCCGTCAAGGCCGCCGAGCGGGATGATCTTCAAGGGAGATGATTTTTTAGCTGCCATAGGTGAGTGTTGTTTCCTTTCTTCGAAACGGGTCTGAAACAACCGACGGGGCGCTTCTGGCAAACCGACCGCCGGGAACGTACAAACATGCATCACAGAGTCGATGCAATAACCACAGTATGATACCCATTTGCACAACAACAGACCACCCATGCATCAAAGCCCCATCTGAACCTGTGTATCCCGCCGGTCAGGGCTCAGCGGCCCCGGCACGGGCTAAGTTTCCTGCTCTACAGTCCTGCTCACGACGGAGGCCACATTAAGTGGCCTCC
>DAWDYI010000010.1:0-48444 GCA_052344885.1 Collinsella aerofaciens | reverse complement strand
CGGCCACGACGGCACCAAGCCCACGCTCGACTATGACCCCGAAGAGGTCAAGCGTTCATTCTCCATCTCGACGACCATCGCGCCGATCGACTGGAAGGGCGCCCGCATCAACGTGCTCGATGCTCCGTGCTATCCCGATTTTATCGGCGACGCCTTTGCTGCGATGAGCGTTTGCGAGACGGCGCTGTTCGTGGTCGACGCCGAGGCCGGCCCGCAGCCAACGACGGTCAAGCTCTGGTATGCCGCCGAGGACCTGCGCCTGGCGCGTGCGGTGTTCGTAAACCGCCTGTCGCGTCCAGAGGCCAGCTTTGCGACCACGATGGGCCTGCTGCAGGAACGTTTTGGTACGCGTTTGGGTGCCGTGACCCTCCCCTGGGGCGAGGGCGAGGACTTTGACGGCATTATCGACCTGGTGCGTATGAAGGCGCGCCACTGCAACGGCGCCGAGGCAGTTGAGTCGGAGATTCCCGAGGAGTATCGTGCCCAGGCCGAGGAAGCCCACGACCATCTGTGCGAGCTGGTGGCCGAGGCCGACGATGAGCTGATGATGAAGTACCTGGAAGGCGAAGAGACGCTGACGCAGGAGGAGCTCGAGGGCCTGTTGTCCAAGGCGATCGCCGAGCGCATCTTTGTGCCGGTCTTTGCGGGCGATTGCATTAAGGAGCAGGGCGTCAACTCGCTGATGGACGACATCGCCACGTACTTCCCGGCGCCGACGGACTACGGCGAGATGCCGCTCATCGACGGCGATTCGCTTAAGATCTCGAGTGACGATGACCGCCCGGTGGCGTTTGTGTTTAAGACCCTGGCCGATCCGCAGCAGGGTCGCATCAGCTTTATCAAGGTGCTGACGGGTACGCTTGAGCCGGGCCTTGAACTGGTTAATGCGCGCACGCGCAAGGGTGAGCGTCTGGCCCACCTGTATGTGATGTGCGGCCGTGACATGACCGAGGTCGGCCACGCTTATGCCGGCGATATCATCGTGGCTCCCAAGCTGGCGGCAGAGACGGGTGACACGCTCTCCATTACCGGCAAGGTCGAGGCTGCGGCGTTTAAGTTCCCCAACTCGCAGTACCGCATCGCCATCGAGGCCGAGAATCGCGGCGACGAAGAGAAGCTCTACACGTTTATCGAGAAGGCCTGCAAGGCCGATCCGACTATGAGCATCGACCGCGACGAGGAGACCGGCCAGACCATCATTTCGGCGGTGGGCGAGGCGCAGGTTTCGGTCCTGCTCAATCGTCTTGAGGATCGCACCAAGGTCGCGGCCAAGAGCGTGCCGATCCGCATCCCGTATCGCGAGACCATTCGTCGCACGGCGAGTGCCCAGGGCCGCCACAAGAAGCAGACCGGCGGCGCCGGTCAGTATGGCGACTGCTGGCTGCGCGTGGAGCCGCTCATTGGGCCCGACGGCACGAGCGACGGCTATGAGTTTGTGGACGAGGTCGTGGGCGGCCGTATTCCGCGCTCGCTGATCCCCGCCGTGGACAAGGGCGTCCAGGAGACCATGAAGGATGGCATCATTGCCGGCTACCCGCTTACGGGCATTCGCGTGGCCGTGTACGACGGCTCGTATCACAGCGTCGACTCCAACGAGATGGCGTTCCGCGCGGCGGCACGCATCGGTCTGCGCAAGGCATGCGCCGATGCCGACCCGGTGGTGCTGGAGCCCATCGAGGAAATCACGGTGACTATCCCCGAGAGCTACGCCGGTGCCGTGATGGGTGACATCTCGGCCTCGCGCGGTCGCGTGACGGGCATGGAGACCGATGAGCGTGGCGATACCGTGGTCATCGCCCAGGCGCCGCTGGCAGAGCTGACGGATTACTCGACGCGCCTGCGCTCCATCACGCGCGGCACGGGTGACTTTACCATGAAGCCCGCAGGCTATGAGCAGGTGCCTTATGACGTTCAGGCCAAGCTGGTCGAGCGCTATGAGGAGGGCCGCGCCAAGTAACGTGTGGTTTTGCCTGCAATGTAGGTGCTGACGAAAAGGCCGCCCTGGGTAACCGGGACGGCCTTATTTGATTCCTTGGGGACGGAGGAAAACGGATCATTTTTTGGGCTACGGGAGGCGCGGTCGGCACTAGTCTCCGGATGCCTGGTTGCGGCCGGTGGCGTAGTCGATCTGCACGTGCGGCTGCAGGTTGTAGCAATATACGTGGAAGCAGAGGGTCTTGCCGTGGTCTTCGACCGATTGCGCCTCAAGGCGCACGCCACGGCAGACAAGCTCCTCTTCGTTATACATGGGCGTGACGCGGTAGAGCACATGGTTGCCCGTATCGCGAATATAGCTGAGGATCTGCTCTTCAAACGGTAGCATGCCCGTCTCGTTGAGGTAGCGCGTGCCGGTGAGGAGATTTTTGCGGTTGGCGTTTTCGCCGCAGAGCGACCAGGCGATGAGGTGGCAGCGATTGTAGAGGCTCTGGCCTGGAATAAAGTCGTAGCGCTGCTGATGCCAACCGGCAGGATGGATACGCGAGATATCGCCGCGCTTGCCCTGTCCGAGCGACTCGGGGCCTACGCAGGCGAGCGCCTTGCGAGTGCGGCCCAGGCTGTCGAGCTTGGAGAATTTCTTAAAGCAGCCTTCTTCGGTGGCACGCTCATACTCGTCAAGCGTGAACGACGGCGTGCCGAGCGGGTGCGTGCTGTCGGCGCGAAGGGCGATGTAGGGGTTGCCGGCGTAGTCGGGAATGCTGCTGAGATAAACACCGCGGGCGCGGTTGAGGTCGGGGTTTTCCACCTCGTCGATGGGGGTGGCGGCGCTGTCCGCGGAGGCAACGTTGCCGTTGGTGTTGGTCGCGGTGGATTCGGAGCCATCGCCAGAGTTTTGGCTATTTTGAGAGTCCGAGGAGCTCGCTGTTCCCGATTCGAGCCGGGCAACCAGGTCTGCCTCGTCGTCGGTGCGGCTGGGACTTTCGTTTTGTTTTTCGGCCAGAGCTGCCGCCTGCTCATCGCTTTGCGGCGACAGCAGCTTGGGGGCTCCGTCGAGCGACCCTGTGAACAGCGCAAACCCCAGCACCACGGCGGTGCCGATGGAAAGTACTTGCTTGTAGGCGGACTTGCGCGACATTGCGGCTCCTGGCTAGATGGTTGGGAATCTACCAGTCTAGCAGGAGCCGGCAGGGGCCGTTCTATCGAACAAATACTCAAGATTTGGGATAGACGTTACTGATTCATTTATCCCGCGGTCTAGATCGAGGTGGAGTCGAGCCAGTTGAGCTTGCACTCGAGAATGCGCTGCTCGCCGGGTTCGCTGCTACCGTCAAGTAGGGCGAGCAGCATTTCGGCTGCTTCGCGACCTTCCTGGTCGACGGGCTCGATGATGGTAGAAACGGTCGGCGTGGTGAGGTTGGTCCAGTCTTCGCAGTTGAGTCCCAAAAGGCCGATTTGCTGTGGGAGCAGATGGACCATGGGCTGAAGCGCCTTGTAGACGCGCGGAAGTGCCCATTGGTTTTGCACGAAGATGAGCGTGCGCTTGGCGGGGTTGAACTTGTATTTAAAGTATTCGGTGAGCTCGTTGATTGACGGCTTGTTGTGATCGATGGGGATGGCTTTGTAGAGCTGTCCATTCGCGGCTAGCGCCTCGGCATATCCCTGGAAACGCTCCATGCGGGTGCGCATTTCGGTCATGTTGGCGGCGATGGAAAAGAAATCTTCGTAGCCGGCATCGAGAAGCGCCTGCGTGGCGTTGTACACGCCGTCGTAGAGGTTGGTTTTAATCCAGCTGGTGCCCGGGCTATAGATGGCAGCGTCGAAGAAGACGACCGGCTTGCCGGCGCGCCTAATGCGGTCGTGGACGGCTTTGAAATTTGCCGTGGGTTGGATGATAAAGCCATCGACGCCCAGCGAGAGCATCTTGTCGACGTACATGAGCTCGGTCTCGGGGTTAAAGTTGCTCGTGCAAACGACCGTCTGGTAGCCCGCGGGGAGCATGACCTGCTCCATGCCATTGAGAACGAGCCCCGCCCATTTGTTGGTGTTATCCAAAATGATGATGGCGATGACGTGGGTTTGTTTGCCGGTGAGCGTTTGCGCCTGGGCATTGGGAACGTATCCGAGTTCCTTAATGACGCGCGCGATTTTGTTCTGCGTCTTTTCGCTAAGTTTTTCTCGTTTGTCGTTGAGGTAATACGAGACGCTTGCCGTCGAGGTTCCCGCCTCTCGAGCGACGTCTGCGATCGTAACGCGCTGTTTTGCCACAGCGACTCCTTCCGACAGATGAGCATTTTCCAACATGATGACTTTGAGTCTTGGTGAGGGATACGCTTTGGTGAGCGACCCTTTCCTTTCATATGAGTATGCAACAAATGCGGTATACGGGTGGGGTCGAAATTTGTGACCGGCATGCGCATCTGCCGTCTACCGAGAAAATCAAATACTTCTTGACTTTTGAAATCGAAGGCAAAATCGCAGGATTCATTTTTGGTTAAACGCGTAACTAAATCGCATAACCAACGCTCTGACCTGCGCGTTTACCGAAATAAGCTGGCATTAAGAAAAACGAGCACCTATATTGGTCTTGTCGAAAAGACAGCAAGTCCAAACGGCAGGGGATGCTCCGGAGGCCTCCGCAAACGGTGTCTTGCGCACGCAACTCTATGAAAAGAGGGAAGCAATGAAGATCGTAGGCGTTGCCGCCTGTACCGTGGGTATCGCCCACACGTATATGGCCCAGAAGGCGATTCAGGATGAATGCGCCGCCCGTGGCATCGAGTGCAAGGTCGAGGCTCAGGGTGGCCTGGGTATCGAGAACGAGCTGACGCAGGAAGACGTGGATTCTGCCGACCTGGTCCTGGAGTCCGTCGACGTGGGTGTTGAGAACGAGGACCGTTTTGAGCAGAAGATGGCCGAGGGCAAGTTCCTCAAGGTCGGTACTTCCGATGTGATCGCCGATCCGGTCAAGATCATCGACCAGGCTGTTGAGATTATCAAGGCGACGGGTGGCGCCGTTGACGCGCCCAAGGCCGAGGCCAAGGCAGAGAAGAAGGCCGTCTCCGCTGCCCCGCAGGCCCCGACACCGGCGTCCAAGCAGTCTATCTTTGCCGATCCTGGCAAGACGCTGCTCAATGCATTCAATACCGGCGTTTCCTATTTTATCCCCATTGTCGTTATCGGTGGCGTGTTCCTCGCCTTCTCGTTGGCATCCGGTACCGCCGGCGCCAACGGCATGGAGGTTACGAACCCGCTGATGGTGAGTCTTAACACCATCGGCATGGCCGGCATCTCCATGATGATCCCGGTGCTTGCGGCATACATCGCCTACTCGATGGCTGGCAAGCCCGCGCTCGCCCCCGGTTTTGTCCTGGGCTACCTGGTCAACAACGCCGTCGTTACCCCGAGTGGCAACAGCGTCTCGACCGGTTTCTTGGGCGCCATGATCATGGCGGTCATCTGCGGCTACTTTGTCCGCTGGATGAAAACCTGGAAGGTCAACAACACCATCCAGACCATCATGCCCATCCTGATCATCCCGATTCTGACCTCGCTCGTCCTGGGCATGGCCTACATCTACATCCTGGCCACGCCGCTTGGCTTTGTGATGGATTGGCTCACCAGCGTGCTCGGTAGCCTGCAGGGCGGCTCCGCGGTTGTCCTGGGCCTGGTCATTGGCGTTATGACCGCCTTCGATATGGGTGGCCCCATCAACAAGACCGCTTCGACCTTTACTATGGCCATCATGGCCTCCGGCATCTACGGCCCCAACGGTATGTTCCGCGTCGCCGTCGCCATTCCCCCGATTGCCTGCGGCCTTGCTGCGCTCATCGCCAAGAATAAGTTCGATGACGCCGATCGCCAGATGGGTATCTCCGCACTGTTCATGGGCTGCATCGGTATTACCGAGGGCGCTATCCCCTTCGCGGTCAAGGACCTCGGTCACACCCTTCCCGGCATTTGCATCGGCTCTGCCGTGGGTGCGGCGCTTGCCGCCTTCCAGGGCATCGACTGCTACGTCCCGCACGGTGGCTTTATCGTCGCCCTTGCCACCAACAACGTCGCGCTGTTCTGCCTGGACATCGTGATTGGCTCCGTGGTCGCTGCTGCAATCCTGATTGCCATGAAGCCCACGCTCGATAAGCAGGCCAAGTAAACCTTTAAGGACTCCGGTTGTGCGGAGGGATGGATTTGACTCCGCACAACCGCCCCTACACAACAAAATCCATCCGTACTGATAGGGCCCGCATCTGGGTCCCAGGGAACTTTTGTCAAAAATCCTCTGGAGAAGGAGAACAAAATGTCCAACCTCACCATCCGCCAGGCCGTTCAGGGCATGCTCAAGCTGCAGGATAGCGGCGATCACGCAACCATGGTCGGCATTGGCCCCATGAGCCCCAACCTGATTCAGGCCGTGTTCGAGCTTGCCAAGGACGAGGATTTCCCGCCCATGTTTATCGCCAGCCGCAACCAGGTCGATATGGACGAGATGGGCGCCGGCTACGTTAACGGTTGGGACCAGACGCGCTTTGCCGCCGACATCAAGAAGGTTGCCGACGAGGTGGGTTACACCGGTCCGTACTACCTGTGCCGCGATCACGGCGGTCCGTGGCAGCGCGACGAGGAGCGTAACGCCCACCTGCCCGAGGACGAGGCCATGGAGCTCGCCCGCAAGTCCTTCGTCGCCGACATGGAGGCAGGCTTTGACCTGCTGATGGTCGACCCCACCAAGGACCCCTATCAGATCGGCAAGGTTATTCCGCTCGACGTGGTGCTTCGCCGCACGATCGATCTTATCGACTACCTTGAGCAGTACCGTCGCGAGCATAACCTGCCCGAGGTCGCCTATGAGGTCGGTACCGAGGAGACCAATGGCGGCTTGACCTCTACCGATAAGTACGAGGAGTTCATTTCTCAGCTGCAGCCCGAGCTCGAGAAGCGCGGCTGCCCCATGCCCACCTTTATCGTCGGCCAGACCGGTACGCTTACCCGTTGGACCGAGCAGGTCGGCCATTACAACTTTAAGAACGCCCGCGAGCTCGCCGACATGGCAAAGCGCTACGGCGTGGGCCTGAAGGAGCACAACGCCGACTATCTGGATGACGCAACGCTGCTCGAGCACATCCCGGCTCACGTGACGGCCTCCAATGTCGCCCCTCAGTACGGCACCGAGGAGACCCGCGCCTACCTCAAGCTCTGCGCTACCGAGCAGATTCTGGTCGACAACGGCCTGTGCGACGATCCCTCCGACTTGTATCACACGCTGCTGGTCAAGGCTATCAAGACCGAGCGCTGGCGCAAGTGGATGACCGGCGACGACGTTAACCTGCAGGTTGATGACATCCTGGCTGACGACGAGCTCAGCCTGAAGATTCTGGATGTCTCCGGCCACTACGCCTTCAACGATCCCGAGGTCAAGGAGCAGGTCGAGAAGCTTTACCGCAACCTCGCCGCTCAGGACATCGACGGCAAGCGCTTTGTGATCGAGCACATCAAGCGCCCGATCAAGCAGTACGTCGTCGGTCTTAGCCTCAAGGGCGTCACGAGCCGCATCGAGGCCGCTCTTGCCGAGTAAGTAGCTTTTCCTACGCGACGCCGGGCCTGGGGCATGTCCCAGCTGCAGGCCCGGCACATGGGACAAAGGGGCAGTCCCTTTGTCCCATACTTTTGAGTTTTAGCTTCCTTTGAAGGGGTTCACCATGAAGTTCTTTATCGATACCGCCAATCTGGACGAGATCGCCGAGGCCAAGAGCTGGGGCTGCCTGGCCGGTGTTACCACCAACCCGTCCCTGTACGCCAAAACCGGCGGCAAGCTTGCCGACTTTGAGCCGCATATGCTCAAGATTGCCGAGCTCTGCGAGGGCCTGCCCGTGTCCGCCGAGTCTACCGCCATCACGGCCGAGGGCATGATCGAGGAGGGCAAGCGTCTTGCCGCCCTCGCTCCCAACATCGTGGTTAAGCTTCCCGTGTGCGAGGCCGGCCTCGCCGCCTGCCGCGCCCTGGCCGACGCAGGAGTGCGCGTCAACATGACGCTTGTTTTCTCGCCGACCCAGGCCTTGATGGCCGCCAACGCCGGCGCTCGCTACATCAGCCCGTTTGTCGGCCGCTTTGACGACATCGCCGAGGACGGCATCTCGCAGCTCGACAATGTTGTGACTTGCATCAAGAACTATGACTGGACCGGCAAGAACGTCGACGACACTGTTGAGATCATCACCGCTTCGGTCCGCACGCCCAACCACGTGACCCAGGCGGCTCTTCTTGGCGCCGACATCGCGACCGTGCCCATGGCCGCTCTCAAGAAGTGCCTGCATCACCCGCTGACCGACCAGGGCCTTGCCTCGTTCGAGGCTGACTGGCAGAAGGTCGTCGCTCAGGCTTAACGAGTGGATTGCCCCGGCATCGCGTCATCCGGTGCCGGGGTTGTTCTCAAGAGAGGAATTCGTATGACCAACCAGGAGCTGGCGAAGGTCGCCAATGAGGTCAGGAAGGGTGTCGTGACTGCGGTTCACGCGGCCAAGTCGGGACATCCGGGTGGATCGCTCGGTGCTGCCGACATCATGACGTATCTGTACTTTGAGGAAATGAATATCGATCCTGCCGACCCTCACAAGGCCGATCGCGATCGCTTTGTGCTCTCCAAGGGTCACGCGGCGCCGGGCCTGTATTCGGTGTTGGCAAATCGCGGCTATTTTCCCGTCGAAGAGCTCGAGACGCTCCGCCATATTGGCAGCCGACTGCAGGGCCATCCCAACATGAACGACACCCCGGGCATCGATATGTCCACCGGCTCGCTCGGTCAGGGCATCTCTGCTGCAGTTGGAATGGCGCTTGCCGCTAAGCACTGGGGCGACAGCTACCGCGTCTACACGTTGCTGGGCGACGGTGAGTGCGAGGAAGGCCAGGTGTGGGAGGCGGCCATGTTTGCCGGCAACCATGCGCTCGACAATCTTGTTGCCGTCGTCGACCACAACGGCTTGCAGATTGACGGCACGATCGATGAAGTCAACTCGGCCATGCCGCTCGCCGACAAGTTCCGCGCCTTTAAGTGGCATGTGATCGAGCTAGCCGACGGTAACGACATGGCGCAGATTGCCGCCGCCTTTGCCGAGGCTCGCAAAGTGAGTGCCTCGCCTGTGGCCATTATCGCCGAGACGGTGAAGGGCAAGGGCGTTTCCTTTATGGAAAACCAGGTGGGCTGGCACGGCAAGGCACCCAACGATGAACAGTTTGAGCAGGCCATGGCCGAGCTCGCAGCAGCAGGGGAGGAGCTCTAATGGCAGACGTCAAAAAAGTCGCCACGCGCGTTAGCTATGGCGAGGCACTTGTCGAGCTGGGCAATGAGCGCGATGACTTTGTGGTCCTCGACGCCGACCTGGCCGCCGCCACGCAGACCGGCAAGTTTAAGGCTGCGCACCCTGAGCGCTTCTACGACGCCGGCATTGCCGAGAGCAACTTGATGGGGCTTGCCGCCGGCATTGCGACCACGGGCCACGTCGCCTTTGCGAGCACCTTTGCCATGTTCGCCGCCGGCCGCGCGTACGAGCAAGTGCGTAATTCCATCGGATATCCGCACCTCAACGTCAAAATCGGCGCCACACATGCGGGTATCTCGGTCGGTGAAGATGGCGCCACGCATCAGTGCTGCGAGGACATCGCGCTCATGCGCACGATCCCGGGTATGACGGCAATCGTTCCCGCCGATGACATCGAGGCTCGCGCTTGCGTGCGCGCTGCCTATGAGTTTGAGGGGCCAGTCTATATGCGCTTCGGCCGCCTGGCAACACCGGTCATCAACGACCACGAGGACTATGAGTTCAAGATTGGTCGCGGCGTAGTCGTGCGCGAGGGGTCCGATGTGACTATCGTCGCATGCGGCCTCATGGTCGCCGAGGCGCTTGAGGCTGCCGAGGCGCTCGCTGCCGATGGCATCGATGCCGAGGTCATCAACATGCACACGATCAAGCCGCTCGATGAGCGCCTGGTGGTTGCCAGCGCCAAGAAGACTGGTCGCGTGGTCACCGCCGAGGAGCATTCGATTATCGGTGGTCTTGGCGAGGCCGTGGCCTCGGTGCTCGCGGAGCAGCGTCCGGTGCCGATGCGACGCGTCGGCGTGCGCGATGTGTATGGTGAGTCCGGCCCTGCGGTCGATTTGCTGCACAAGTACGGTTTGGACGCCGACGGCATCGAAGCTGCGGTCAGGTCTGTGTTGTAAGGAAGGTTTCCATGGGATTTGTATCTGCCAACCAAGTGACGATCGGGTATACCGCCGCCTCGCGCGAGGACGCCCTGCATTATTTGTCCGAGCAGGCAATCGAGCTCGGCTTTGCCGATGACGCATCTGCCGTAGAAGCTGCCTTTATTGCTCGCGAGAACGAGGCCGAGACCGGCCTTGTCGCCGGTTTTGCCGTTCCGCATGCCAAAAGCGACGCGATCCATACGCCGGGCGTTGCCGTGCTTAAACTAGCCGAGCCCGTTGAATGGCCGAGCTTCGATGGGGTGCCCGTCGATGTTGCGCTCGCGCTGTACGTGCCCGCCGGCGAGGCTGGAACCACGCATCTGCGCCTGCTCTCCAAAGCTGCCGTGATGCTGATGGACGCAGGTTTCCGTGACAAAGTGCGTGCGAGCACCGATCCCGTTGAGATTGCGGAGCTCATCAATAGCGGACTCGAAGACTAGAACAGTCATCCCGTTCAATCAATTGATCCTTCTCCAAGGAAAAGGGCCGTGACGCCATATAGGTGTCGCGGCCCTGTTTGCGTTTCCCCAGATAAAACCTGCCAAAATAAACCTGTCCCTTTTTGGCAGGTTAATCGGGGACTATTTCACCGCAACTTAGGGCACGGTTAGGAAGTGTGCACCTTAAAGAGTGGAGCCCATGATTAGAGAGGTCGCACTCGTCTCTCTAAATGTCTCTCTAAAGGGAAGGTTGGTTAGAGAGATAGCATTAGGCAATCTAGCAGCGAATTCGATACATCTCTCTAAATGTCTCTCTAAAACAAGGCACTTATCTCTCTAAAGTTAGAGAGATAAATCTATTGTTTTAGAGAGACGGAATGCCAAAATTCGTCCGTCAGCTACCATCTGCCAAAAATGGCGGATAAAGGGCTCATCGAAGCAATGAGTTCGTCGACGAGCCGCAACCGCCGCTATCGGAAGAAGTAGATGCAGCCGAATTGCCCCTCTATCGTCTCTCGAAGTTTGATGGGTGCTAGAGGGGCGACTGCCTCGCGATATTTCCCCAGATAAAACCTGCCAAAATAAACCTGTCCCTTTTTGGTAGGTCAGTTAACGCAGTGCAGGTTGAGCATATGCGAGCGAGCAGGCTCCGGGTGCGGTAAGGTGACGTGAAACAAGCGGGCGCTGACCTTTTGGTCGCGCCCGTGAAGTTGAACGTCAGATTGCCGTGCCCGGAGCCCGCGCAGCGCCGAGCAGGTACGCCGTTTGTAAAACGGCGTAACCTAAAGATTCATGTTGCCGTGGATGTAGGGGGTGACCTCGGGGGAGATGTGGGCGCAGCCCAGCTCTCGTAGCGCGGATTCGATGGCGGCGGGCAGCGGGGTCTTGCCCTCGGAATCGACGGTAGCACCGCCGAGGGCGGCGATCTTGGTGACATCTGCGGGAGCGGCCTCGATATGCATGCAGCCGCCGACGAGACGTGCACGCACCTGCGCCAGGTCAAGATCGTGCAGGTAATCCTCGCAGGCGCGAATCAGGTCGACCTTTTCGCGCGTAAGTTCCTCGCCCGTGGGGACGCGTGTGGCAAGGCAGGCGCCTGCCGGCAAGTTCCAAACAGAATAGCCCCACGCGCGCAGCAGCTCGCGCTCTTCGTCCTTGGTAAAGCCGACCTCCATAAGAGGGGAGCGTACGCCGAGCTCTTCTGCCGCGCGCATGCCAGGGCGGTAGTCACCGCGATCGCTTGCATTGCTGCCATCGATGACGGTGGGAAAGCCGAGCGACTTGGCGTGGTTGACGATAGCGGTAAAGCCGGCGTGCTTGCAGTGGTAGCAGCGATTGGCATCGTTGCAGGCTACTTGGGGGAGCTGCAACTGATCGATCGAAAGATTGAGCACAGGGAGCTTAAAATGCGGCTCCTCATTGGCTTGCTCGTCAACGGAGCGCTCAAACGAAGCCTGTTCGGGCGTGCCGATGAGCGGCGTGGTGAGGTGAACGAGAAGCGTGCTGGCAGGCATGATGCGGGCGCAGACCGCGGCTAAAAAGCTGCTGTCGACGCCGCCGGAAAAGCCGATGGCGACGTGTCCATATGCCAAAAGCAGCTGTTCGAGCGCTGCGAGTTTGTCCTGAAGCTCCTCTGCAGGTGCGGTGGTGTTTGAAAGCATGAAACGTTCCTTACCAATATGTGCTCGGTCGAAAACTATAATCCTATCGGGCTGCTTGTCATAAGACTTCTATCTATGTAACGAAGGCACAATATGCTATATACGTTATATACAAGTTTGTAAAGTGCGGTAGAGTGTCAGTAATGCAATCCGGTGAGGGGGCCGATATGATCAAGGCTGTAATTTTTGACATGGACGGAACGCTGGTCGATACCGAGCGTTTGGGCATTAAGGCATGGAAGGCGGGCGCTGCCGAGCTGGGGGTCGCGATTGATGAAGCGCTGATCCATCAGTTTATCGGTCGCACCCTACCCGATGTCATGGACATCCTTGATAAGCATTACGGCAGCCACGAAACCACTGAGGCGGTCTATGCCCGCCACAAGGAGATTCGCGACGAGATGGTCAAGACCGAACTGGAGCTTAAGGCCGGCGCCGCCGAGTGCATAGACGAGCTGCTGGCTGCGGGCTATCACGTGGGCCTTGCGACGTCGTCGCGCCTCGCTACGGCCGAACGCAACCTTAAGATGGTCGGCCTCTTTGACAAGTTTGAAACGGTGACCTGTGGCGAGGACGTCGTGCACGGCAAGCCCGACCCCGAGATGTATCTGCTCGCCTGCGAGCGCGCGGGCTTTGCCCCCGAGGAGTGCGCCGTGGTCGAGGATTCGCGCAACGGCTGTGTCTCGGGCATCACGGCGGGTTGCCATGTCTTTGCCGTGCCCGATATCGTGCCGCTGCCGCAGGACGTAGTGGATGGCTGCGAGGCCGTGCTCGACACATTGTTCGATCTGGCGGCGGCGGTCAAGGCCGTACGCTAGGCAATTGCGGCGTTGAAGCGAGCAATTGGCCGTCTTTTGCTTAAGCGGCGACTTAGCATACTTGCGGGCGTGCTATAGATACGCACCGAGGTTGATGGCCGTAGCGTCGGTCTGGGTGTTTGCCTGGGTGCTGGCGCGCTCCAGTAGGAACGGCCGCACGAGTTCTTGGCGGTTGATGTCCTCCGCGGTGGTGGCTGCGGTGACGGTGCGCACTGCAGAGCCGACGTGGATATGCCTGGTCTTTGTCGGGACCTTGTTCTCGATTTGCTCCATGAGCAGTTGGACACCCTTGCGGCCAATCTCGTAGCCCGGGGGCGCTACCGTAGTGAGCGGGACCGATCCGCTCCAAGCGAGCGGGTTGCCGTCGCATCCGGCCACGCGAACCTGCTCGGGGACGGAGATGCCTTTATCGACCAATGCCGAGATAACGCCCGAGGCCAGCACGTCGGTCAGGCCGACGACAAAATCGGGGCGTTCGTCGGCAGGGCGCCCGGCAATCCGAGCACCAATACTGTAGCCGTCGGCTGCGGTATTCCACTCTCCGGCGTCAATGACCTCAATTTTGATATCGGGATGCAGGGCGAGGGCCTTGTGAATGCCAAGTATGCGCAGGGTGAGCTGCATAAATGCTGCTCTGCCCACAACGGTGATATGGCGCGCGCCGCGGGCGATGGCGAGCTCAGCGATGATGCGGCCTTGTGCCTCGTTGTCGACTGCCACGTAGTAACCGGGCGCGGAGCAATGGATGTCCAGGTGGACAATCGGCACGGGCATCTTGGTCATAGCGGGGTGCCAGTCGGGGGATGCCATGGGCTGAACCATGACGCCGGACATTTGCGTGCCCATAAAGTAACGCAGGTAATGGTCTTGGAGAATATCGTCGTTATCGGCGTTGGCGATGAGCAGGTCGTAACCGTGCTTGCGGGCCTCGTTATGGGCGCCGCTGGCAATTTGGAGCGAAAAACCGTGGTCGAGACGGGGGAGCACCAAGCCAAAGGACTTGGTGGCGCCGCCCGCGAGCTGACGAGCGCTTTGGTTGGGCAGGTAGCCAAGGCGATTGATGGTCTCGTTAATGAGCTTGAGGGTCTCGGGGCGCAGCTTTTCGGGATGGTTGAGCGCGTTGGAAACCGTGCCCAACGAAACCCCGGCCTCGCGCGCGACGTCGCTGATTTTAACCTTTGCCATAGCGGCCCCTTTGATGCGTTTCAAGTACAAGCCAGATTGTAGCATCCCAAACCTACCAAAAAGGGACAGGTTTATTTTGGCAGTTTTATCTGGGGAAACGCCGTTGCCAGCGCGACCACCACGAAGGGGGCAGGTACCTTTGTGGTGGTTTGGACCGGCTGGACGTGTGTGCATCGAGTGGTATCTAAGTTGAGATACCACTTCTGGTATATCAGCTTGCGTTTGCGTGAGTACAATACTCGAACGTTATGCGTCTCAGCGCCCCCTGTGCGTGGACGTTTTGCAGTCAAGCGGACGAAGGGATTTATCCTATGTGCGGAATTGTCGGCTACACCGGCTCTGATATTGCAAAGAACATCCTGGTCACGGGCCTCAAGCGTATGGAGTATCGCGGCTATGACTCCTCGGGCGTCGCGCTCGAGGTGGGCGAGGGCGCCGCGGCGCACCTCGATGTCATCCGCCGCGTGGGTAAGGTCGCGGGCTTGGAGAGCGAGCTTTCCAATATCGACAGCGACGCTACCTGCGGTATCGGCCACACCCGTTGGGCCACCCACGGCAAGCCCTCCGTCGTTAACGCTCACCCCCACACCAGCTGCGACGGTCGTATCGCCATCGTCCACAACGGCATCATCGAGAACTTCGCCGAGCTGCGCGAAGAGCTGGAGGGCCGCGGCCACCACTTTAAGAGCGAGACCGATACCGAGGTCTTCGCGCATCTGATCGAAGAGGCTTATGCCGAGACGCACGACCTGATGGCCTCCGTGCGCGAGGCTTGCACCCACGTGGTCGGTGCCTATGGTCTGGCCGCCGTGTGCGCTGACGAGCCCGGCGTGGTCGCCGTGGCCCGCAAGGATTCCCCGATCGTGGTCGGCGCGGGCGAGACCGGCGCCTATGTCGCCTCCGACGTCATCGCGCTCATCGACGCAACCCGCGACGTCGTGGTGCTCGAGGACGGTCAGTTTGCCAAGCTCACGCCCGCAGGCGTCGAGTACACCGACGAGGCCGGCAACGTTATCGAGCCCAAGGTCACCCACATCGACTGGGACCTGGACATGGCAGAAAAGGGCGGTTATCCCGACTTTATGCTCAAGGAGATTCACGAGCAGCCGCGCGTCGTGCGCGACACGCTGGTCGGTCGTATGACGCCGGCCGGCGAGCTCGACATCGACGAGCTGGGCCTTTCGCTCGAGGAGCTCAACGACATCGACCGCGTCTACGTGATCGCTTGCGGCACCAGCTATCACGCTGGCCTCATTGCTAAGAATCTCATCGAGGGCTGGGCTCGCATCCCCACCGAGGTGGAGGCGGCCAGCGAGTTCCGCTATCGCAACCCCATCATCACGCCGACGACGCTCGTCGTGGCCGTGTCCCAGTCGGGCGAGACGGCCGACACTCTCGCCGCCATCCGCGACGCGCGCATCAAGGGCGCCAAGGTCTTCGGCATCACCAACGTGGTGGGCAGCCCGGTGGCGCGCGAAAGCGACGGCGTCATCTACACCAAGGCCAACAAGGAGATTGCAGTCGCCTCGACTAAGAGCTTCATCGGTCAGGTCGTGAGCCTCACGCTTTTGGCCTTGCTGCTGGCGCAGGTCAAGTACCGCTTGACCACCAAGCAGACGCGCATGCTGTTCCGCGAGCTTTCCGATACGGCCGAGCAGATCCAGTGGATCCTGGATACGCAGACCGAGGCCGTGCACGAGGCCGCGCTTGTGTGCAAGGACGCGCAGTCCGCGCTGTTCGTGGGTCGCGGCATGGGCGCCGCCATTTCTTATGAGGGCGCGCTTAAGCTCAAGGAGGTCAGCTACCTGCATGCCGAGGCATATGCCGCCGGTGAGATGAAGCACGGCCCCATCGCGCTGATCGATCCGGGTTTCCCTGTCATCGCGGTGGCAACCAAGAGCGCAACGTACGATAAGACGGTGTCGAACCTCATGGAGTGCAAGGCTCGCGGCGCCAAGGTCATCGTCGTTGCTACCGAGGGCGACGAGGAAATCAACAAGATTGCCGACTGCATCATTCGCGTGCCGTCCGTCCGTGACGTGTTCAGCCCCATCACGGCGAGCGTTCCGCTGCAGCTGCTCGCCCGCGAGGTGGCCATCCTGCGCGGTTGCGACGTTGACCAGCCTCGCAACCTCGCTAAGAGCGTGACCGTGGAGTAGTTGTTGTTCCGCCGTTCTGGCGACCAAGGCCCGGCTCCGTTGCGGCGGAGCCGGGCCTTGTTGCATTTGCCCAGATAAAACCTGCCAAAATAAACCTGTCCTCTTTTGGCAGGTTAGCGGAGCTTGCTGGTCTCGAAATACTTGGGATATTGGTCCAGGACCTCGGTCTGGTTGCGGAACATCATATGCAGGTGCTTGCTGACCAAAAAGCTCGCCTCGATGGGGTCGCGGCCGGCGATGGCGCGGCGGATTTGCTTGTGCTCGTTAACAATCTCCTGATTGTCGAGCCTCTGCGTGGCGGCGCGCAGCCAGCGGAAGCGCTCCAGGTCGGCATTGGTCGCCTCGAGCCACGACCACACGGTGCTGCGGCACGCGATGCTAAAGATCATGCGGTGCATGAGGTTGTCGCTTAAAAAGAATCCAATGCGATCCTCTTCGGCCATGGCCTTTTCCTGCAGCGCGATGGCTCGGTCGAGCTGCTCGATGCCTGCCGAGGTGGCACGGGCGCAGCACTCCACAATCACCTGTTTTTCCAAGTGTTCGCGAATGTAGCAGGCGCTCTCGGCAAAGGTGAGGTTGATGGGCGAGACATAGGTGCCGCTTTGGGGCACGGTGCGCACCAGACCCTCTTGCGCCAGACGCACCAGCGCCTCGCGCACAGGGGTGCGTCCCATATCCAGGTCATCGCAAAGCTGCTTGACGCCTAGCTTTTCGCCCGGCTTGTAGTCCAGGTAGACGATTTTGCGCCGAATGGTGTGGTAGGACTGGTCCTGTAGGCTCGTTTCCTGCTCGCCGATGTGCATCGATTCTTCCATTGCGCCTCGCAACTGTTCTATCAAACTCATATGTCAGTTGTTTATTATGCCGCGAACCAGCTCTCCGCGGTGGGTAATTCGGCTGTTGCCCGAGAACTATTGCGGCATCTTAGTCTGTATTTGCGCAGGGCTGTGCTCAACATTGCCGTATCATAAGCCGTCGCAAACGTGAAATAGAAAGAAGGACTCCCATATGCAACTGGCAAATATCGTACGCGAGCGCTGGAAAGGCGTCTTGTTCTGCCTGATCATCGCCATTCCCGCGACGTTGCTCGGCAAACAAATTGAGGTGGTCGGCGGTCCGGTATTTGCCATTCTCTTTGGCATGGTCCTGGCGCTCGTCTTTCCCAAGAATCGTCGCGAACAGCTCGCCGCCGGTGTCACCTATACGTCTAAAAAAGTCTTGCAGTACGCGGTTATCCTGCTTGGCTTTGGCATGAACCTCTCCCAGATTCTGTCCAAGGGCGCCCAGTCGCTGCCGATTATCGTGGCGACGATCTCGACCTCGCTTGTCATCGCCGTCGTGCTCTGCCGCGTTATGAACGTGCCGGGCAAGATTGCGACGCTTGTGGGTGTGGGCTCGTCGATTTGCGGCGGTTCGGCCATCGCTGCGACCGCGCCCGTCATCGATGCCGACGATCGCGAGATTGCCCAAGCCATTTCGGTCATCTTCCTGTTTAACGTTATCGCGGCGCTCGTGTTTCCGACGCTCGGCGGCATGCTCGGGCTGACCAACGAGGGCTTTGGCCTGTTTGCCGGCACCGCCATCAACGACACCTCGTCGGTAACGGCTGCGGCGAGCGCCTGGGATAGCATGCATCCCGGCGCCAATGTGCTCGAAAGCGCCACAGTGGTTAAGCTCACCAGGACGCTGGCCATTATTCCCATTACATTGGCTCTCGCATGCTGGCAGATGCATCTGGCGCGCAAGGCCGGCGGCGACGCTAGGAGCACGTTCTCGCTTAAACGTGCGTTTCCCATGTTTGTGTTGTTCTTTGTGCTGGCGAGCGTGATCACCACGGTGCTTCAGCTTCCTGCGTCCATTACGGCGCCCATCAAGGAGCTGTCGAAGTTCTTTATCGTGATGGCCATGGCGGCTATTGGCTTTAATACCGATATCGTCGAGCTGGTCAAAAAGGGCGGCAAACCCATCGCGTTGGGCTTTTGCTGCTGGATTGGCATTGCATGCATGAGTTTGGGAATGCAGCACGTGCTGGGAATCTGGTAGAGAAGTAGCTGATTTGCGTGTTGTGTGCTGGCGAGCGCATACCTGCGGTGGAGCGATAGGAGCTCTTGCGGGTATGGCTTGTCCGCAGGTTGATAGGTCCCGAAGAGCTCTTATCGCCCCGCCAGGATGGCGATGCGGGGCAATTCATATACTCGCAGGACGGCGACTTTTGCCCTATAGTGTTTGGTGAGTAATATCGTTCAATTTTGAAACATTCGGTCGTGCGACCGTCGGCGGTTGCACGTCGCCGCGGACAGGGGCAAATCATGGATAGCGATGCCAAGCTGCAGATTCTGATTGAGGCGTTGTCCGCAGCCGGAGCATCGGCGCTGGCAATCGACGAGCGCGGTGGCGTTGTGATCTCGACTATGAGTGACGCGGCACTCGAGCAGGATATCGCCGCTTTTGTTTCCGAGCGTCTCGCTCGCGTGGGCGATGGGGCGCGCCTGGTGATGGGCCACGAGGGCGTGCGGTTGAGCTTGACGGTGCGCCCGACGGCCAAGGAGCGCGGAGCGCTTTGGGTGGTCGTGGCGCATGAGGTGCGCGCCGCTGCGACGCATGCGGGCATCGAGTGGCTCAATGCCGACGAAGTCGAGGCTCGCTACGCGTCGAGCACGTACGGCATCGTCGAAGACGCGGCGGCGGTCGCTGCCCCCGTACGTGGGAGCTATGCGCGTGGGGTGCCCCTTATGCTCGAGGGCGAGCTGGGCGCGGGGCAGGATCAGATTGCAAAACGCCTGTACCTGGATGGACCCTATGCCGATCAGCCCTTTGTGTCCGTTGCGCTCGATGAGCTTACGGATCGCGGCTGGCGCCATCTGCTCAAAAGTTCCGAATCGCCGCTATTCCAAACGGGGCTGACACTTTGCATGGGCGGCTGGCATGCTGTTGGCCCCCAACGTCTGCGCGAGCTCGTGTCCGCAATGATCGACACGGCGCTCGCAACTCGTTGCCATGTGGTGTTGACGGCGAATGATATGCCGGGCGGCAGCGAAAGTGATCAGGCTGCTTTTGTGACTGAGCGCTTCGCCTGTGCGGTGAGCGTGGCGCCGGCAATCGCCGAGCAGGGAGCCGCGTCGGAAAAGGTTGCGCGCTATCTGGGGTATCTGGCAGATATGTTTAAGACGGGTGCCCCCATGTTGTCCGCCGCCGCGGCAGAGACGCTCGATGCGTACCGTTGGCCCCGCAATTACCTGCAGCTGCGTGAAGTCTCTGAACGACTCTATATATTAGTGGGGGCTGGAACAGTGGAGCGCGCCGTGGCGAAAGAGGTGCTTGCCCAGGAGGACGTTATCAAGACCGCGACCTTTGGCGCCCCGGCGCTCGAAAGCGATTTGTACATCTTGCGTCCCCTGGCCGATACCGAGCGCGATGTCGTACGGTTGGTCCTGCAGCACCTTCACGGCAACAGGACACGTGCGGCAGAGGTGCTCGGTATAAGCCGCACGACTTTATGGCGCCTGCTGAAGGACAACGACCGCTGAGCGAGGCGCCGTGACCGAGTGCGGCGCGTGTGATACAGTCCAAAGAAGCATTGTTTCGATTGTGTTACGGCGTGCGGGGGAGTATGGCGGAGACTTCAAAAACGAACCGAACAAAGCGAAGTGCGGCGCCGGTCGGCCGGCGTACGACTTCGCAGACGTGGGGCAAAAGCGCCTCGGGGTTCGACGGCTCGTTCAAGCGCACAAAATATGGCTATCCTTCGGCAAGCGCTCGCTTGGCAATGCAGGCCGAGTCCTCGTTGTGGGGACGAAGGCGCGTGGTGGGCTCAAAGCTCAAGCACGATGGAACGCTCGGTTATATTAGCCGCGGGGCGGCTCGCCGCAGCGGACTCAATCCGGCTGGTTGGCACCGTTATGTTCCGATCGCGGTCGTCGTTGCAGCGATCGTCATCGCACTCGCTGCGCTTGGCTACGCCGGCGGTGGCGCCAACTTGGACGCAGTGTTTAAATCGCCCGAGCTCGCGCATGCAGGCACAGAAGTTGTCGAGGGCGCTCAGACCCAGACGGGCGTCGCGCCCCAGCGCGGTATCGTTGCGGCGGCCACCACTATTGCAGATGCTCAAAAGGACGAGGACGAACAAGGCAGCGAAGCCGAAACGACTCAAACGAACGAAACGACGACAACGGCGACGTCAATATAAGTTACGAGTGGGGTAGCTAATTTGGGACGGGGCTTTTTTAGCTGCCCAAGACAGTGGCTCATTCGATGTCAGTCGCCAAAAGCGAGCGAGCCGCATTTGCGCCAAGGTGACGTGAAATGAGAGGGCGCTGACCTTCTGGTCGCGCCCTCGAAATTGAACGTCAGATTGGCGTGAATGCGGCCCGCGCAGCGTCAACGAGCCCGCCGTTCGGTAGAACGGCGGAACTAATCACCTGACGTAAACGACGTTGTCGCGGCGAGGCTTGGCCTCGGGAAGCACGTCCTCGGCGTAGCCCAGAATGCAGTTGCCCACACCGCTCAGGCTTCCGTCGGCGGGCAGGTCCCAGCTGGCCAGCAGCTCCAGGCCCTCGGGCGAATCGAAAACCTCGTGCGCGCGGTGGATCCAACACGAATCGACGCCCAGCGCATAGGCTGCGTTAAGCAGGTTGCCCATGGCGAGCGAGCCGTCTTCCAGGTGCGTGGGCACGCTGCGGTCGACGAGCACTACCACAACAGTCTTGGCCCCGTAGAAGGGATCGCCATCGCTGCCCATAACTTGGGCGTTGAGCTGCGAGAGACGCTCGACGGTCGCGGGATCGGTAACGGCGACAAACGTTACCGGCTGACGTCCCATGCCGCTCGGCGCGTACTGGCCTGCCTCGATAATGCGTGCGAGCTTTTCTGCCTCGACGGGGCGATCGCTGTAGTTGCGGCAGCTACGGCGATGGATGAGCGCTTCTATGGTCTCCATGGGTTCTCCTAGCGATGACGTTGCAGATGCTCCGTTCTTACCCGTCGTGCCGTAGCCGTAATCGCGCAGAGGGCCCCAAACAGCAATAGCCACCAATCGGAAAAGTCGGCTTGCATAAAACTGCGGCAAGAATGTGAGAAGCTAATGAGATGGTTAAACGTTTTATCCCGTCTACCCTGCGGTTTTTTACCACTTGCCTAAAACATGGGCGCATATCCGTTGATAAAGGTTTTACTAAAGGGGTACCAACGTTTATCAATGCGCTGTGGTGGCGCTGGGCCAGGAGGTAACTATCATGTTCCAGGCTGGAGATGTCGTCGAGACTGACTTCGAAGGATTTCTGAAGCTGCTGCGTTCCAAGACGCGCGCTTTCGTGTCGATCAACGATCATGAGTACTACATCACGCACACCGATGGTTATTGGCGTGTTCAGGATTGCGAGACCCTCAACGATAAGGGTCACTTTACTGATTGCTCCGAGCTGGTCAACACGGTCTGCGAGGTCGTCGAGCTGCCTTGGATCTGCGGCAAGAGCCTGCACGACAGCTTTGCGGGCGCAACGGTCTACGAGGCCGTCGCTGCCTAACGGGCAAATACATCGCTATTCTCGCGTGACCGCCGGCGCCGCCCCCGCGCCGGCGGTCTTTTTCTATCGATATACAATGTAGAGCCGACCATATATATCGAGCTTATTGACGATAGTCAAAACTCGGACTAATCTAGAAATACAAATTGGTCAAAACTCGGACAATCGAATGGTGGGATAGATGAATAGCGCGGTTACGCTGGTCGATTTCGACCGGATGCTCAATGGACTCGATCATATCTATTCGGAGTTCTCACGCGCCTGCGGCCTTTCGGACTGCGCCTATTGGATGCTCGTCGACACCAGCACGGCGGGCGGCAGCGTCGCTGTGAGTCGTCTGACAAGCGAATGGTTCTATAGCAAACAGACGATCAACTCGGCCATTAAAACCTTGACGGCGCGGGGTTTCGCCACGCTGGAGTTTGCCGAAGGCAGTCGCAAGAACAAGGTTGTAAGCCTGACCGAAGAGGGCAGGCGATTTGCCGAGCGCTATGCGCTGCCGGCGCAAGGGGCCGAGCAGAGAGCCTTCGATGCCCTCGAGCCATGTGAGCAGCGCGAGATAATGCGCTTGATCGGCAAATTCTCTCAGGTGCTCGGCGACGAGTGCGAGACATTTAAACAGCAGGTGGCAGCCGAAAGTCAGATGCAAGATCGACGTGAGGGGGAGTCGTGCGACTGCTAATGAGGTTTTTGAAGCCCTATCGAGGGCTTGTCGCAGTGACGCTGCTGGTGCTGCTGGTGGATAACGTCGGTACGCTGTTGGTTCCCACGATGCTGGCGAACATGGTCAACACAGGTATTACCACGGGCGATGTCGACTACATTTTACGCAACGGCCTATACATGTTTATCGCGACCAGCATGGCTAGCGGCGGCACGGTGCTGGGCTGCTATCTTTCGGCGCGCCTGGCCGCCAACGTGGCCTGCGATATCCGCAATGCCGTGTACGACAAATCGCTCGAGCTCGCGGCCAGCGATTTTGAGCGCTTTGGCACGGGGTCGATGATCACGCGCTCGCTCAACGACATCAACGTGATTCAGCAGGCCATTCTGCAGACGATTCAGTTGGTGCTGCCGGTGCCGTTCTTGGCCGTCGCGGGCATTATTTTTGCTTGGTTCATCGATCCCGCCATGGGAACGCTGCTGGGCGTGGTAGTTGCGATCGTGCTGGTGGCGGCGGTCTTTACGGTGGCTAACGCCGCGCCGATTTTTATGCGCCTTCAGAGCTTTATCGACCGTATGAACGTGGTGCTGCGTGAGAACATCGTGGGCGTTCGCGTCATCCGCGCTTTCAATAAGGAGCGCCACGAGGAGCAGCGCCTGGACGAGGTATTTAGCGATTACGCGGACAACGCCATTAAGGTCAACCACCTGTTTGTGGGGCTCGACAGCTCCAGCTTCTTTTTGATGAACATCGCCGAGGTAGCGGTGCTGTGGGTGGGCGGTAACCGGGTGGGCGCCCATGCGATGCAGATCGCGAGCATCTCGGCGGTGCTGGAGTACGCGATCCTGATTCTGTTCTTTGTGATGATGGCGCAGATGGTGATTTTGACGCTTCCGCGTGCCGCTGCGTGCCTCAACCGTGCGCAACAGGTGCTGGAGATTGAGCCGAGCATCGTCGATGGTGAGCGAACGCTCGACGCGGGCACGTCCGACTCAAAGGACGGAACCGGCGCGGTTGCCGTGTTCGACCATATGTCGTTTCGTTTTGACGATGCCGACGAGGACACGCTGTGCGATCTGAACTTTACCTGTCGCCGCGGTCAGACGACCGCGATTGTCGGCTCGACGGGTTCGGGCAAGTCGACGGTGGCCAAGCTCCTGCTGCGCTTCCACGACGCCACCAAGGGCGCCATTCGCCTGGACGGCGTCGACCTGCGCGAGCTTACGCAAGACGAGATTCGCGGGCGCATTGCCTATGTGCCGCAAAAGGCATGGCTGTTCTCGGGCACCGTGGCAAGCAATCTGCGCTTTGGCAACGAAGACGCGACCGAGGCCGACATGCTTCATGCACTCCAGGTTGCCCAGAGCACCTTTGTGCTCGATCAGCCGCAGGGACTCGATACCCCGGTGGCGCAGGGCGGCACGAACTTTTCGGGCGGCCAGCGCCAGCGTCTGGCCATCGCCCGTGCGCTCATGAAGCATGCCGATCTATATATCTTCGATGACAGTTTCTCGGCCCTGGACTTTAAGACCGATGCCGCCCTGCGCCATGCGTTGCAAGACGAGACGCGTGACGCTGCGGTGCTCATCATCGCGCAGCGTATCTCGACGATCTTGCACGCCGACCAGATCGTCGTGCTCAAGGACGGCGAGGTTGTGGGCCTGGGCACGCATGGCGAGCTTATGGAAACCTGCGAGGTGTACCGTGCCATCGCGGAATCGCAAATGAAGGGAGGTGAGTAGCATGACCGAGGAGCTCGAGAAACAGGGCGGTGTTGTTGATACCGCCGCTGCGGACGCTGCCGATAAAACGGTCGACCAGGCTGCCGTAGCACCCGAGCTGGATGAGGCCGCCAAGGCTGCAGCCGCGCGCGAGGCTCGCCGCCAGGCACTCTATGAGGAAAATGAGCGCGCGGAGGATGAGCGCGCCCGAGCCGAGGCGGAACGCATGCGCGATGTGGACGACGAAGACGAGGACGAGACGCCTCGAGATACCTGGGCGACGGTGCGCCGCCTGTGGAGCGAGGCTGCCGGCGACCACTGGCGCTTCTATATCGTGTTCGCGAGCATTGTGTTCTATGCCATCTTTAACACCGCCGCGCCGGCATACAGCGCCCGCGTGATCGATGAGCTGTGGGGCCACATTCAGGTGGCGTTTGCCAACGACACCACCTTCAACATCACCTGGGAGAACTGCGGCAGGACCATCTTCATCTACTTTATGATCTGGACGGCCGCTGCCTCGTTCTACGCACTCCAGAGCTTTTTGATGTCGAGCGTGGCCGAACGCCTCAACCTGCTCCTACGCAACCGCATCGCACAAAAGCTCAACCGTCTGCCGCTTGCCTTCTTTGACGCGCATCGTCCCGGTGAGGTCGTCAGCCGTGCGACCAACGACTTGGACAAGATGTCCGAGAGCATGCAGCGCGGCTTGCTGCAGCTTCTGGTGTCGATCGGTACCGTGGTGGGCGCCGTGAGCGTGATGTTCGTGTTTAGCGTGCCGCTCACGCTCGTCTTTTTGTTCTTTACGGCGTTGTCGCTGTTGGTGACCAAGGTGGTCTCGCGCCGCACGCATGACGTAACCGGTGAGCGCCAGGAGTGGGTGTCAAGGATTACGAGCGCGGTTGAGGAAGGCTACTCGGGCCGTCTGGTGATTCGCGCGTTTAACCGCGAGCGCCAAAGTTCTGCCGAGGTACACCAGGCCTCGGGCGAGCTGGCACGCGTGAGTGCCAAGGCCGACTTCATGATTAACGCCGTCGGCCCCGCGGTGCGCTTTATCGGCCGCCTGGCACAGATCGTGATTGCGATTGTGGGCTGCAGTATGCTGGTTGCCGGCCACATGACCGTCGGCGTGTTCCAGGCGTTCTTCCAGTTTATCTACGAGGCATCTGAGCCCATGACGCAGCTGTCGTTTACCTTCAACTCGCTGCAGAGCGCGCTGGCGAGTGCGGAGCGCGTGTTCGACCTGCTCGATGAACCCGAGATGGAGGCGGATCCGCAGCCGGGCGAGGCCGCCAGGCTGCCGGGTCGCGTTGAGGGCCGTGTCGCTTTTGAGCATGTACGCTTTGGCTACGCGCCCGACAAGCCGCTCATGCGCGACGTGTCGTTTACCGCCGAGCCGGGCCAGAAGATCGCCGTGGTGGGAACCACGGGCGCGGGCAAAACCACGCTCATCAACCTGCTCATGCGCTTCTACGAGATTGACGGCGGGCGCATTACGCTCGACGGCGTGGACACGAGCCGCATGGATCGTGGCGAGCTGCGCCAGCAGTTTGGCATGGTGTTGCAGGATGCCTGGCTGTTCGACGGAACGATTGCCGAGAATATCGCCTATGGCTGCCCCGAGGCGACGCGCGAGGAGATCGTGGCGGCCGCACGCGCCGCGCAGGTCGACTTCTTTGTGCGCACCATGCCGCAGGGCTATGACACGCGCGTGGCCAACGATGCCGAGAGCATTAGCCAGGGTCAGCGCCAGCTGCTGACCATTGCGCGCGTGCTGCTCAACAACCCGGCGATTCTCATCCTGGACGAGGCGACGTCGAGTGTGGACACGCGCACCGAGCTCGCCATCGGCCGCGCCATGGACGCGCTCATGCGTGGGCGTACGAGCTTTGTGATCGCGCACCGTCTTTCGACGATCGTAGATGCCGACCTGATCTTGGTCATGGATCACGGCAACATTATCGAGCAGGGTACGCATAAGGAGCTGCTGGCTGCCGAGGGTGCCTACGCCGACCTCTATCTGAGTCAGTTCGCATAATGTGACAAAGGGACAGTCCCTTTGTCACATCGCAAATAAGGCGCGCCGGGGGTGAATCCTCTGGCGCGCCTTTGCGTTGGCGTCAATGTTGTCGGTGGCCGTCCGGCTCTAGCGTTCGTCCACGAGCTTGGCGACGAGGGTTTTGAGCTCGGCTACCTCTCGCTCGAGTTCCTTGACGCGGCGGGCGTTCTCGGTGATGCCCTGACGGTTGAGCGCGGACTGCTCGGCGGCGGCGTCGGGCATGTACTCGCGATGCTGCTTGGCATCGAAGCTCTCCTCGAACACGCGGCAGCCGTTGCGCTTGATGATGCGTCCCGGCACGCCCACGACGGTGCAGTTGTCGGGTACGTCCTTGACGACGACCGAATTGCCGCCGATTTTGACGTTGTTGCCGATGCGAATGTTGCCGAGCACTTTAGCGCCTGTGCCCACGGTGACGTTGTTGCCCAGGGTGGGGTGGCGCTTGCCGGTCTCGTTGCCGGTGCCGCCAAGCGTGACGCCCTGGTAGAGCACGCAGTTGTCGCCCACAATGGTGGTTTCGCCGATGACGACGCCCATGGCGTGGTCGATAAAGAAATGCTTGCCGATCTGTGCAGCGGGATGAATCTCGACGCCGGTAATGTGGCGGGTGATTTGCGAGAGCACACGGGCGAGCGAGCGATGGCCATGCTCCCAGAGCCAGTGCTCTGGCACGTGGTTCCACTTGGCGTGCAGGCCGGGATAGGAAAGGAAGATGACCAGACCGTTTTGCGCGGCGGGGTCCTGCGCCTGGACGGTCTTGATGTCCTCGCGAATGGTATTGATAAAGCTCACCGACCGCCCTCCCTTAGCGCCATGGCAATGCGATTCAATAAAGTATAGCGATTCGCTAGGGATTAGGAAGGACAATCTTGGCGGCTTTGCGTGACAGGTGTCAGTTATGCAAACTTGCTGGTAATGACGTAAGACTTTTGAGGGGTTTGGCCCGTACTCGCGCTGCAACCGTATACTGGTCAACTTGGACGTGTCCGCGCCCACAACTGAGAGGTTTTACTTCATGGGTTTCATCAATTTTATCGCCGAGCTGCTCAAAGATCCGCGCACCGCGATTGCCAGCTGGATCGCCGCCGGCCCGCTTATGGCCTACGGCTGCGTGTTCTTGATCATCTTTATCGAGACGGGCGTGGTGTTCTTCCCGTTCCTTCCCGGCGATTCGTTGCTGTTCGCCTCGGGCTTCTTTGCCCACAACGGCGGCTTTAACATCGTGGCGCTTTTGGCCACCGCATGGGCCGCAGCCATCCTGGGCGATCAGTGCAACTTTATGATCGGCCACTTCTTTGGCCGCAAGATCATCGCCTCGGGCAAGGTAAAGGCCATGACGCCCGAGCGCATCAAAAAGTCGGAGGATTTCCTGGATAAGTGGGGCCATCTGGCCATCTTCCTCGGCCGCTTCTTCCCGTTCATCCGAACCTTTGTGCCTTTTATCGCCGGCATGGGCGGCATGCATTGGCGCAACTTTGTCGTCTTTAACGTGTTGGGTGGCATTACCTGGTCGACGGTCTTTACGCTGCTGGGTTACTTCTTTGGTGGCATTCCCTTTGTGCAGGAGCACTTTGAGCTGCTGATTATCGGCATCGTCGCCGTGTCGATCATTCCGACCGTGGTCGGCTTGGTTAAGGCTAAGCTGGGCAAGAAGAACGCATAGCTCGAGTCGGCGCACAAACTGTGCCGTTGAGGCCCGCCACTGCTTACGGTGGCGGGCCTCTTTAGCTTCGGTTGAATGAAAATACTTTACTTAGTTAAAGAAAAGCGTTTTATCAGGCGCGTGCGGGGAGTACAATCTCGTGCATGCGAATCGACGTGCCATGGGCTTTGGTGTTGCCCGCGTGTCCCGTCCGGCTCTACGCTCCGGGCGTGCGACGTTGCGACGCGGTCGGCCTCGGTCCTTGCGTGCGAGTTCGCGAGTATGCAACTGTGTATGTAAGGAGCGACATATGACTGTCGAGAAGAAGGATATCGATTGGGGTAGCCTCGGCTTTGGCTACATGAAGACCGATTACAGCTACGAGGCTCATTGGAAGGATGGCGAGTGGGACGAGGGCGGCCTGACCACCGACCACACCCTGCATGTCTCCGAGTGCGGTGGCATCTTCCATTACTGCCAGGAGGTCTTTGAGGGCCTGAAGGCCTACACCGCCGAGGACGGCAGCATCGTCTGCTTCCGTCCCGACATGAACGCCGAGCGCATGTATAACTCTGCCCAGCGCCTCGAGATGCCCCCGTTCCCCAAGGATAAGTTTGTTGAGGCCGTCAAGCAGGTCGTTTCTGCCAACGCCGCCTGGGTTCCGCCCTTCGGCTCCGGCGCGACTCTGTATGTCCGTCCGTTTATGATCGGCTCCGGTGACGTGATTGGCGTGGCTCCCGCTCCTGAGTACACGTTCCGTATTCTCGTGACTCCGGTCGGTCCGTACTTTAAGGGTGGCCTCAAGCCCGTCAAGCTGCGCGTTTCCGAGTACGACCGCGCCGCACCGCACGGCACCGGTAATATCAAGGCCGGCCTGAACTACGCCATGTCCCTTAAGCCCACGATGGAGGCTCACCGCGAGGGCTATGCCGAGAACTTGTATCTCGACTCCGAGTCCCGCACCTATGTCGAGGAGACCGGTGGCGCGAACGTTCTGTTCGTGAAGGAGGACGGCACGCTCGTCGTTCCGCAGTCTCACACCGACTCCATCCTGCCCTCCATCACCCGTCGCTCGCTCGTTCAGGTCGCTGAGGACCTGGGCATGACCGTCGACCAGCGTCCCGTCGAGTGGGCTGAGGTCAAGGCCGGCACCTTTGTGGAGTGCGGCCTGTGCGGCACCGCTGCCGTCATCTCTCCGGTGGGCGAGATCGACAACAAGGTCTACGGTGCCGATGAGACCGTGACCTTCCCGGCTGGCTGCACCGAGATCGGCCCCGTGATGAAGAAGCTTCGCGAGACCCTGACTGGCATCCAGTCCGGTGCTGTCGAGGATAAGCACAACTGGGTTTACACCGTGGCGTAACCTGCCTTACAGCTCTTGGCGAGTACGTCCGGGCAGAGAGCAAGTTCCCTCCCAGCGCGTCCTCGGACATGCAAGAAGCCCTCGCTGCGCACTTCGTGCGGCGAGGGCTTCTTGCGTCCTGCGGAGTGCGCTGGGAGGGAACTTGCTCTCTGCCCTGCGGCTCGGCGCTGTCGCGACAGGGGATTACTTGGCTGAATTGAATATGGTGCGCGGCCTTTTAGGCCGCGCTTTTTGTTTGGTCGCGCTTTGTGCGTGGATAAGAAAAGGGCCCAAGGTTTGTGCCTTGGACCTCAAAGGGTTGATGAACTGGCTTAAGACTCGGCCGTGATTGTTAGAACTTGACGGTCGGTGCCTGGCGGGCGGCCTCGGCGGCCTCGAAGCCCTGGCGCTCCTTAAACTGGAAGATGCCGGCAAAGATAACAGCCGGGAACGTCTGGATGGCGTTGTTGTAGCTGAGCACGCAATCGTTGTAGCTCTGGCGCGCGTAGCTCACCTTGTTCTCGGTGTCCTCGAGCGATGCCTGGAGCTGCGTAAAGTTGGTGTTCGCCTTAAGGTCGGGGTAGGCCTCGGCGACGGCAAAGAGCTGGCGCAGCGCACCGGTCAGCACGTTGTCGGCTTCCATCTTGGCCTCAGGGGTGGTGGCGCTCACGGCGGCGTTGCGCGCGTTGACCACGGCGGCGAGCGTGTCCTGCTCGTGCTTGGCGTAGCCCTTGACGGTCTCGACCAGGTTAGGGATCAGGTCGTTGCGGCGCTGCAACTGCGTGTCGATGTTCTGCCAAGCGTTATCGATGCGATTGCGCTTGGTGACCATGTTGTTGTAGATGCCGGCGATGGCACAGGCAATCACAACGAGAACAACGATACCGATGATGACGGGAAGCATGATGTCTCCGTTTCGAATGGCAGCGGCGTCTTGCGCCGGCCGTTGTTGGTATAACACATCTAGTATACCCGCAACCTTTGGCGGTGCCGAACTTTCCGGTAAGCGTTGTGTTTCAACCAGGGAGGGGGCGCCAATAACGAACGGGTGGTACAGGTGTAAGATATGCGACAAATTAAGGAATGCTGTCTACGCCTTGAGGATGGCGATACGGATGGACCTTCGCATCAAGAAAACCTATCGTGCCCTGTTCGATGCCTTTACCGAGCTTTTGGAAGAGCATCGGTTTGAGGATTTGACGGTTGCCATGCTTTGCGACCGTGCCCTGATTCGTCGCACGACGTTCTATAAGCACTTTCGCGATAAAAACGATTACTTTGCCTTTTATATCGATGAGCTTATGACGGGCTTGCCGCAAAAACAGCCCGATGAGGCCGGCGCAGTGTCTGCCGAGGACGTGCGCGCGCTTCGACACGCGATTTTGGACGATGCCATGGATTTGATTTTGGCGCACGAGCAGCTCATGGATAACATTTTGGCAAGCAGCATGTCGGGCATGTTGACCAACGTTATTTGCGACCGCATTGCCCGCTCCATTCGCGAGCGTGTGATGAACGTGCTTGCCGAGGATGCCCTGGCGCCCGTTTCGCTCGAGACGACATCGGAGTTTATCGCCGGTGGCATTATTCGACTGTTCACAAATTGGTGGGAGTCGGGTCACGATCTTGAGCGTCGACCCGAGATGGCCGACGTGGTTGATGCACTGTTTGAGCGCACCATGACGCCGGTGAATCACTAGAAGTGGCGGAGAGAGGGGGATTCGAACCCCCGGAACGCTCTCGCGCTCAACGGTTTTCAAGACCGCCGCATTCAACCGCTCTGCCATCTCTCCGTGAGTCGTAATGATAGCATCGTTTTGAATTTGCAACAGGGAAGGCGAACGATGACGAGCACCGAAATCGACGAGAAGTTCATGCGCGAGGCGCTGGCCGAGGCGCGCGCCGCCGCTGCGGTGGGCGAGGTACCGATTGGCGCCGTGGTAGTGCGCGCGGGCGAGATTGTCGCGAGGGCGCATAATCGCCGAGAACTCGACCAGGACCCTGCGGCGCATGCCGAGTTTTCGGCCCTGTGTGCCGCCGCTCAGGCGCTTGGACGCTGGCGCCTTTCCGATTGCACGGTCTACGTGACGCTCGAGCCCTGCTGCATGTGCGCGGGGCTTATGGTTAACGCGCGCGTGGGGCGTTGCGCGTATGGCGCGACCGATGCCAAGGCGGGCGCGCTGGGTTCGCTGTACGACCTCAATGCCGATTCGCGCCTGAACCATCGGTTTAATGTGACCGCCGGCGTGCTGGCAGGCGAGTGCCGTGAAGTGCTGAGCAGCTATTTTGCTGGCCTGCGCGGTGTCGACGGCGTCGGTTGCGGTTTGAACCTTGAGGCGCATGCGGCTCACGCCGAGGCGCTCGCGGGTGTTGGAGATCTCGCCGACGAGACGGTCGACTTTGGCCCCGTGCGGCGGCGGCCCCGCCGTGTGCTGCTGGCGATCGACTCCTTTAAAGGCAGCGTTTCGAGTGCGCAGGCGGAGGAGGCCGTTGCCGAAGGCGTGCGCCGTGTGTGGCCCGATGCCGAGCTGGGCGCTTTGCCGCTGGCAGATGGTGGCGAGGGAACGCTCGATGCCATCGCCGCGCGCGCCGGCGTGCTCTCGACCTGTGATGTTGCAGGCCCCTTGGACTATCGCGTGTCTGCCCGGATGCTGGTGGACGACGAGCACGACTCGGCTGTAATTGAGATGGCCGAGGCGGCGGGTATTGGGTATTCACCCTGCACGAAATCGGCGGCGCTTGCGGCTTCGACCTATGGCGTGGGCGAGCTCATACTTCGCGCGGTCCGCGCGGGGGCAAAGACTATCTATATTGGTCTGGGCGGCAGTGCCACCAACGACGGTGGCGCCGGCATGCTGCAGGCGCTGGGTGCCCACCTTGTTGATGAGTGTGGCTGCAATATCGCCCCCGGTCTCGCGGGCCTTGAACATGTGGCGAGTATCGATTTGACACCAGCGCTTCGGGTACTGAATGGCGCGCGTCTTGTGGTGCTTTCCGATGTCGAGAATCCGCTCGTGGGGCGCCGCGGTGCACTGGCAGTGTTCGGTGGACAGAAAGGTCTGCCGACGGGGGATGCCGAGGCCCTGGGCAAGTACGACAGCTGGATGGTCGGTTATGGCCTCCTGCTCGATGCGGCGATTACCGGGGTGCGGGCTCAGGGGTTGTTGCGCGTGCCCGAGGGTGCACGGACATTTGGTTCGGTGCTCGGCGTGCCCGGTGCCGGTGCTGCCGGCGGCCTGGGTGCCGCGCTGCTGGCGCTCGGTGCCGAGTTGCGTTCGGGCGTGGAGACGGTGCTCGATCTGATTGGGTTTGACGAGCGCGTACGCGATGTCGACCTGGTCATTACAGGCGAGGGTAATATGGACGAGCAATCCGCCGCCGGTAAGGCACCGGTGGGCGTGGCCCGTCGTGCGAAGCGATATGGCAAGCCGGTGGTCGCCGTCGTGGGCGGTCGTGCCGACAACCTGGATGCGGCGTATGGGCAGGGTGTCGACTTAGTTCTGCCGGTCTGTCGCAGACCCATGCCCCTTGACCAAGCGCTCGACCCCCAGGAAGCCACAATCAACCTCATCTGCGCCGGTGAAGCCGCCGCCCGATCCTACGACCTCGCCCGTATCTAAGTCTTTCCGGGCAAGTCTCAATAAGTTGCGGTGGAATAGTTCCTGTTTTTGGCCTTGGGTCGTAAAACAGGAACTATTCCACCGCAACTCAAAAGTGGTCTTTTGGCCCTGTCCCAAATTAGCTACCTTGCCCCATCGGGCAGGAGCAGGTAAGATATACCGAGCGCCTAGCGCGTTCGATGGGTTCGGATGACGACATGTTCCGAATCTGGTCAGGTCCGGAAGGAAGCAGCCATAAGGAGCCTCTGTCGGGCATCCGGATCCATCGAGCGCACGGGCGCTTTTTTGGTGCCGCGGCATGGCCCGGCCGGCGGCGAGGCATTTGGTGTCTCGCTGGTGCTCGGCTGCGCCTGCGGGATCGCTCGACTACCAAACGCCCTGCCGGCACTCGCGGGTAGCCGACCAAAACCGCCTGAAAGGTCACATTTATCTGATAATTGAATCCCTGGCGTTATGCCGCTCGCTGGCGTTGCCAAAACATCGGCTGCTACATGCCTTGGGCGCTAGCGACCGTCGCCCTTACATCTGTAACGAGTTGCTTACGCATCTCCAGGGCTCTCCGTACTATCATGAATCAGATTGAATAGAGATGATGATAGGGAGCGCCTATACATGATTGAGCTGCTCAGGCGTTTTGGTGGTAAGTTTCGCCGGTATATGGTGATCGGCCCAGCGTGCAAGTTGATCGAAGTGATCTTTGACCTGCTGACGCCGCTCGTGATTGCCCAGATGATCGATAAGGGTATTGGCGCACACGATGTGAACGCTGTCGTCCGCTACGGCATGGTGCTTGGCGCTATGGCCGTGATCGGCATCTCGTTTACGCTTGTTTGCCAAAAGATGGCGGCGCTCACCTCGCAGGGCATGGGCACCGACATTCGCGGTGCGCTCTACCAGCACATCAATAAGCTGAGCTATGTCGAACTCGACCGCTTTGGCACGCCGTCTCTCATTACGCGTATCACCAACGACGTCAACCAGGTGCAGCTTGCCGTGGCGCTGGGCGTGCGTATGCTCATCCGCTGGCCCTTCTTGGCGGTGGGCTCCATGTGCGCGGCCCTTGCCATCGACCTTAAGCTCGGCGTGATCTTTTTGATCTGCACGCCCGCCATTGGCCTGGTGTTTTGGTTCGTCATGGCGCGCTGCATTCCGTACTACAAGCAGCTGCAGGCAAAGCTCGACCGCATCGCGCTTATCTGCCGCGAGGGGCTTTCGGGCGCCCGCGTGGTTCGTGCCTTTGTACGCGAAGATCACGAGCGCGAGCGCTTTGCCCAAGCCGCCGATGACCAGGCCCATACCGCCATCGCGGTGGGCAAGCTCTCGTCGGTCCTTAACCCTGTCACGTTTCTTGTGATGAACCTGGGTGTGTGCGCCATCCTGTGGGTGGGCGGCATCCAGGTCAACGTGGGCGAGCTCACG
The DNA here is from genome assembly GCA_052344885.1 of Collinsella aerofaciens. Lineage (GTDB taxonomy): Bacteria > Actinomycetota > Coriobacteriia > Coriobacteriales > Coriobacteriaceae > Collinsella > Collinsella aerofaciens_CC. Next base: position 14,018 of record DAWDYI010000010.1, on the reverse strand, counting down.
CAGGGCCAGGTCATGGCGTTCGTCAACTACATGACGCAGACCCTGACCTCCATCGTGTACGTCGCCAACCTGGTCGTGGTCTTTACCAAGGCGAGCGCCAGTGCGTTGCGTATCAACGAGGTGCTCAATTGCGTGCCGAGCATTACCGACGAGGGCAACGGGCCAGCCGCGCTGCCCGAGCCGGGCAATGTTGCTCCAGTTCCCGCGCTGAGCTTGAGCCATGCGAGCTTCTCGTTTGGCGCCGGCGCGGCAAATGCCGTGAGCGATGTGACTCTGGAACTGCCGCTGGGCAAAACGCTCGGCATTATCGGTGGCACGGGCAGCGGCAAGTCCACGCTCGTCTCGCTTATCCCGCGCCTGTACGATGCGGGCACCGGCAGCGTGTGCGTGATGGGTGCCGACGTGCGCGCTTGGCCGCTCGACCAGCTGCGCCATGTGGTTGCGACTGTTCCGCAGCGTGCGTCGCTGGTGAGCGGCACTATCCGCAGCAACCTGACCTGGCGCGACGAGGCGGCAACCGACGAGGATCTTTGGGCGGCGCTCGATATGGCGCAGGCGAGCGAGTTCGTGCGCAACAAGCCCCAGGGTTTAGATGCCCCGGTCGAGGCGGGCGGCAAGAATTTTAGCGGTGGCCAGCGCCAGCGCCTGACCATCGCACGCGCCCTGGTGGGCTCGCCGCAGGTCCTAATCATGGATGACTCTGCCTCGGCGCTCGACTTTAAGACCGATGCGGCGCTTCGTCATGCCATTCGCGAGCGCAGCGTGCGCGGTGCCGCCGAGGGCGGTCTGCCGCTGACGACGGTGATCGTAAGCCAGCGCGTCTCGACCGTGCGCGACGCCGACATGATCTGCGTGCTCAATCACGGCTCGGTCGCGGGCCTGGGCACGCACGATGAGCTGTACGCGGCCTGTCAGCTCTATCGCGAGATTTGCCAGTCGCAGCTGCGCCGCGAGGAGCTCGAGGGCCAGCAGGGGAGTACGACGCCCGCGTCCACCCCGATCGCCTCCGCATCCGTCTGCGCAAAGGAGGGCTGCTAAATGAATCCGTACACTTCCTCCGGTTCGGTCGCCACGATGACGGCCAACGTGTCCGGTAACGATAGCCTCAACGACCTGGGCGACGGTCCGCGCCAGCCCGGCGACCCCGAGCGCTATCCCGTGGGTGCGGTGACTCGCCGTCTGATGGGCTACGTTCGTCCGCATCGCATTTCGTTTGTTGCGTCGTTTGTGAGTGCCGCCATCTCCGTGATTCTGCAGCTCTACACGCCTATCCTTATCGGCGAGGGCATCGACCTGATCGTCGCCGCCGGGCAGGTGGACTTCGACGCGCTGCTGCCGCTCGTTACCAAACTCGCGCTCGTCGTGGTAGGTGCCGCGGCCTTCCAGTGGCTGCAGGGCTACTGCGTCAACCGCCTGTCCTACGAAACGGTGCGCGACATGCGCGTGGAGGCGAGCGATAAGCTCAGCCGCATGCCGCTCAGCTTTATCGACAGCCATGCCCACGGCGACCTCATGAGCCGCGTGGTCAACGACGTCGACCAGGTGGGCGACGGTCTGCTGCAGGGCTTTACCCAGCTCTTTACCGGCGTTATCACCATCGTTGGCACGCTCGCGTTTATGCTCTCCATTAATCTGACCATGACGCTCGTGGTGGTGCTCGTCACGCCGCTTTCCATTTTTGCAGCCGGTGCTATTGCCAAGCTCTCCAACAAGAGCTTTACGGCGCAGCAGCGTATTCAAGGGCAGCTCGGTGGTCATATCGAGGAGTACGTAGGCGAGCAAAAGCTTGTCGACGCCTTTGCCTATGGCCCGAACGCCCAGCAGCGCTTCGATGCCCTCAATGCCGAGCTCTACACCGCGGGCGAGCGCGCGCAGTTTATGGGTTCGCTCTCCAACCCCGGTACGCGTTTTATCAATAACATCATCTATGCCGTGGTCGCTGTGATCGGCTGCGTGGGCGTGATCACGGGCGTGCCCGCGGCGCTTACGGTGGGCGGCGTGCAGATCTTCCTGTCCTATGCCAACCAGTACACCAAGCCGTTCAACGAGGTCACCAACGTCATTACGCAGATCCAGACCGCGTACGCCTCGGCGCGCCGCATGTTTGCGCTGCTCGATGCCCGCGAGCAGGAGCCCGATGCGGCGGATGCCGTGGAACTTGCCGCCCCGCAGGGCGAGGTCGCCTTTGAGCATGTGGACTTTAGCTACGTGCCCGATCGCAAGCTGCTGCAGGACATCTGCATCGAGGCCAAGCCCGGCATGCGCTTTGCCCTCGTTGGCCCCACGGGCTGCGGCAAAACAACGCTCATCAACTTGCTGCTGCGGTTTTACGATATCGATGCCGGACGCATCATGGTCGATGGCCGTTCCTCGCGTGACTACACGCGCGCAAGCCTGCGCCGCGCCTTTGGCATGGTGCTGCAGGACACTTGGCTGTTCGAGGGCACGGTGGCGGAAAACATCGCTTACGGCTGTCCCGATGCCACGCGCGAACAGGTTGTCGAGGCGGCCAAGCGCGCGCACGCGCACAAGTTTATCGTGCAGCTGCCAGGCGGCTACGATACGGTCATCGGCGAGGACGGCGGCACGTTTAGCCAGGGTCAAAAACAGCTGCTGTGCATCGCGCGCGTTATGCTCACCGATCCAGCGATTCTGCTGCTGGACGAGGCGACCTCGAGCATCGATACGCGTACCGAGCTGCAGGTGCAGGCGGCATTCGACGAGCTCATGGCTGGCCGCACAAGCTTTGTCGTGGCGCACCGCCTGAGCACGATTCGTAACGCCGACTGCATTCTGGTGATGCGCGACGGGCAGATTATCGAGCGCGGCACGCACGACGAGCTGCTGGCGGCAGACGGCTTTTACGCCGAGCTCTACCGCAGCCAGTTTGCCCAGTAGGGGCCACCGATTGACGGCTGATGGTTTACATCTGCGTCGTTAGTACTAAGATATTCATCTAATAAACTGCATTAATGGCTCGAGTTTCGGGGGAAACGAGGCAACGTGACTATGACATGCTCTTTGGTGGTTAACAGCAAGAGCGGTAATACCAGGATGGTTTCGGGCGCGATTAAGCGCGCTCTGCAGACTGCGGGCGTTGAGTTTATTCACGCCGCGGCGTTGAGCGACGATGCGGATGCAGATCAGGTTGCGCTCGAGGCGCAGGGCGCCTGCGCGGCCGACACGGTGCTCGTCGGTTTTTGGTGCGACAAGGGCGCGTGCACGCCTTCGGTCGCGGCGTTGCTCTCCGCCTTGCACGGCAAGCGCGTTTTCCTCTTTGGTACCTGCGGTTTTGGCGCCGACCAGAGCTATTATCAGCAGATTATCAATCGCGTGACCTCCAATTTGGCCGAGGATGCCGAGCTTGTGGGTTGGGCAATGTGCCAGGGCAAGATGGGTCCCGCGGTCAAGCAGCGCTACGAGGCCATGCTCGAGCAAGATCCCGACAATGTCCGCGCTAAGTTGCTGCTCGACAACTGGGTTGCCGCAAAGGATCACCCCACCAAGGATGATCTGGACCATATGGCGGCGGCGGCCAAGAAGGCCGTGCTGGGCGAGTAGCTTCGCCGTTCGCGGTCCTTCGTGCAAAACAATACAAATGTGAAAGCCTCGGAATTCTCGGGGCTTTTTTCTTGACACTTGTGGGCGCAACCGTAGCAAACGTTTGGGGTGACATTTTCCATCACCCCGATGACGAGGCCGTTCTGGACAACACGCTCGCATGCGTTCGCTGGATGTATCGCCAGATGGAGCACAGCTGTCAAAAGTATCCGGGTTTCTTTACGCATCATTCGCTGGGGTTCATGCAGCAGGATACTGCCGACGGCAAGCGCCGTATGCATCATGCTTGGCAGCACATTCTCGACCAGCTGTGCGTGGTGCTCAAGCGCGATCCGCGGGTGCGCTCGGACGCCTTTACCGATCAGTTTTCTGCTGAGCAATTTGCCGAGGTCCTGTTCTCGCTCATGCTCTCTGCCTTGATCCGGCAAGACTTTGATCCGAGCTCCGTGCTCGAGATCACGCGTCGAACCCTCTACTAACGGTCCCCGCGCAAGGCGGGGATTTTTACGGCAAGAAAATGAACAGCGTTCATGTTAAGGAGACGATGCCAGGCACCAGGAAGCCAAACCCTACTTTGCAACCATTCTTTTAAGGAGACATATATATGCGGGCTATCTTCGAAACGCTTTTTGACATCGTGTATTTGGTGACGGTCATTACCCTCGGCATTCGCATGATTCGCGGCAGCAAGGGCAACCGTCAGTTCCGGCTGTTTGGCTGGATGGCGGTCGTATTGGGTGCTGGCGATTCATTTCACCTGGTGCCCCGTGCGCTGGCGCTCTGCACGACTGGCTTTGACGCTTATGCCGTGCAGATGGGCCTGGGCAAGTGGATTACCTCGATTACCATGACCGTCTTCTACGTGCTGCTGTACTACGTGTGGCGCGAGCGCTATCAGGTTAAGAGCCACGTCGCGACGACCGCGGCGATCTTTGCCCCTGCCGCCATGCGTGTCGCGCTGTGCATGCTGCCGCAGAACCAGTGGCTCACCAACCAGACCCCGCTCGAGTGGGGCATCTTGCGCAACATCCCGTTTGCCATCATGGGGCTGATGGTCATCGTGCTGTTCTACCGCAGTGCGAAGGAAGATGGCGACGAAGCCTTCCGCTGGATGTGGCTCACCATTGTGCTGAGCTTTGGCTTCTACATTCCCGTGGTCCTGTGGGCCGAGGTTGTCCCGGCTATCGGCATGCTGATGATTCCGAAGACCTGCGCGTACGTCTGGACCGTGCTGATTGGCTACAACGCCATGAAAGCGGAGGGCTAGGTCCATCTTCTAAACGCAACGCCCTCCCGGGCGGCGGGCACGAAGTTCCCTGCTCTACAGTCTTGCGCAAGACGAAGGCCACATTAAGTGGCCTTCGTTGCGTGCGGAACTCGCGATGAACTTCGTGCCCGCCGCCCGGGAGGGCGCCTCTTTATTGATGGAAGGCCTAATAAGCTGAGGGTTCGATTCCCTGATATGGACAGGGTGGGACGGTTTTTCGGAAAGCTTTGGTGTGGAGTGACCGAATCTTGCCAAGATTCTGATACATGGCGAAGCTTGGAATGAAATGAAACATTGAATAGAAATTTTAATTGGGGGGGGGTGATAGTATCATTTGCGTTGTACAACAAAGCATACTTAGCGTGAAAAAATAGCATAGGGGGGTTGGTTACAGGTATCGAACAAGGCAGGCCGGTACGGGTATTAAAGACTGCTCACGCCAATTTCTGGGCATTTCGGTATTAAGTGTTGCAAAAAATAAAGGTCAACAGTATGGTATATGCCATGAAAAAGATTTCAAATTGGCTTTTCCGAATCTCATTTTCAAGGGCCCTGTAGCGTTTGAGGAAAGTGGCGGGCCCTTGAATGGATCGAATATGGCTTCGATGGGGATGGATTAATCGTTTTGATGACTCGCGGACTCAAACGTTTTATTGCACTTTTTAGCAGTCTGGCGCTTGCGCTTGTCATAGCCCTTGCCGTTGTTTCTTTTGCTCCCCGCGCATTTGGATACACGCCTTTTGCAGTGCTTTCGGGCTCTATGGAGCCCGAGCTTCCCGTCGGCTCCATGGTGTTTGTTCACCAGGTTGATCCAACGGATATTGCCGTGGGCGACAATGCAACTTTTTACCGATCGGACGGCGCCGTGGTGACTCACCAGGTGTACGAGGTCGACCCTGTGGCGCAGACGATTAGCACGCAGGGAATCGCAAACAAAAATGCAGATGGAACCATCATGCACGACGCCGAGCAGACGCCTTTTTCACGCGTGATCGGCGTCGTTTCTTTTTGTGTCCCTTACCTGGGCTTCGTTAACGCATATTGCACGACGATGCCCGGTTTGCTTGTTGTGGTGGCTGTTCTGGCGCTGCTGGTCGCGGCGTCGATTGTGCTCGATCGGATGGTTCCCGACGAGCCTGCGGGCAATCATGCCCGCGCGCATGCGGGGGAGCGGCGTCCATAGCGGCAGGGGAGAGGCGTCGGCAACGGCAAGGGCCGTTGCCGGGGAAGTCGATTTTCGAAAGGAAGAGAACGATGGAAAACAAGAAGAAAAAGCGCTACGGCATCATTGCCGCCTTGCTGCTGCTGGTACTGGCTGCCGGCGTGGGCACCTATGCATGGCTGACGGCCACGCAGTCGCTGGATAACGTGTTTACGGTTGGTAGCTTTGGCCACCCGGAAAACAAGCCTGATCCGGACAATCCCGAGAAGCCGAAACCCAATGATCCGAACACTGGCAAGGCCTACCTGTTCGAGACCAAGTGGGTCGACGACTCCAAGATCGTTCCCGGCGCAACTGCCGATAAGAACCCCAACGTCGGCATCAGGAAGGGCTCCGATGACGCCTACGTGTTTATCTATGTGAAGAACGCCATGGTCAATGACACCGCCGCTCCCGCGAACACCCCGTACTTCACCCTCAACGACAACTGGAAGCCGGTCGATGGTGAGGTGACCGTGTCCGCCGATGGCAAGTATCTGAGTGGCCTGTTCATGTATGCCAAGGGCTCCACGACTGGCGTTCCTGCCGTTCTGAAAGCCAAGGATGCCTCCGAGGATGTCTACACCGGCGAGCTCTTTAGCAAGGTTGTGTTCCCCAGCACCTTGGAGGGCTCTATGGTTGCCACCACTCCTAAGATGACGGTTTCCGCCTACATCTTCGGCGACGGCCAGAAGGGCGAGGAGGCTACTCCTGCCGCCAACGCTGTTGCTCAGGCCAAGGCCTGGGCTGTGACCAAGAAGTAATCCCCCTTCCACCGAGATCCCGACCCGCTCCCCAACCCCTATATTCGGGTCGGGATCTCGATCCCCCTTTGATCGACGATTGGCGAACGTAATGCTCAACAATCTTTCCGACAATCAGAAACGCACCTTGGCGCTTGCGGCGATGGCGCTGTTGGCCCTGGCGTGCCTGTGCGGCACGCTGGCTTTTACCGTTGATATGGTCCCGGCGAACAACGTCCTATCGTTTGGCAGCGTGAAGGTACGAGTCTGCGAATACACCCTAAACGAGCAGGGCGAGGAGATTCCGTTTGAGGCCAACGAGCACGGGGACTATCCCGACACCAAGGCCGGGGGCTCTGACATCAGCCGCATCGTGCGCGTGGAGAACGCCGGCGCGCAGCCTGAGTACGTTCGCGCTCGTCTGCGCATGACGTCGGTGGCGCCCGACGGTTCGAGTGCGGATGCCTCGGGCAACGTTGCCTTTCACGTGAACGCGGGCGAGGGGTCCCCGTGGATCGATGGCGGCGATGGGTGGTACTACTACCGCGGATTGGCTGGTCGTGGCGGCATGCTCGACCCCGGCGCCATGACGGAAAGCCTCATGGACTCGCTGCGCTTTGTGGGCGACTACCACGATGCCGCGCGCGACGGTTCGTTCAGGCTCGATATCGACGTCCAGGCCGTGCAGGCCAAAAACCAGCAGACAAACGATACCGTCCTCGACGTGCTCGACGTCGTGGGCTGGCCGGAGGCGAACTAGCCTATGAAGATCAAGAACAGAAATCGAGGTGTGCTCAGCAGGCTGATTGCCGTCGCGGCGATTGCCCTTTGCTGCGTTATGGTGCTGCCGGCGGTGGCGCATGCCGAGGATAAAACCGAATTCCACATCAAAAACGAGGCTGACTTTTTGTCATGCGTGGCGCTTTCGCGCGAGCGCGACACGCGCGATTGGCACGTCTATCTCGATAACGATATTGAGCTCGATGGTGAGGACATGAAGACCATCGTCTCAAACACGGTCAAGCACCTCTCCTTTGGCAATAAGGAGCATCCCTTTAGGGGCGTTTTCGATGGCCAGAACCACACCGTTAAAGGTCTGGACTACGCCAACAATATGTTGGATCCCGAGCGCGATACGGGCTTTTTTGCCGAGACCGATGGCGCTACCATCAAGAACTTCCTGGTCAAGGATGCCAACATTTGGGCTGACTTTCGCGGCGGCATTATCGTGGGCAAGGCCGTCAACACTCGCTTCGAAAACGTTATGGTCATGGAGAGCACCCTGCACGTTACGTGCGCCAACAACATGCTCAACGTGATTACCAATGCGGGCTTTGAGGGGGGCCTGATTGCCGGCGAACTCGACGGCTGCACGCTCTACAACTGCGAGGTCCGTGGTGGTCGCGCCGTTAACAACACGACTTCGGGCGTACAGGCAATCGGTGGCGAGGGCCTGTATATGGCGGCGTTTGCCGGCTACGTTAAGAACTCGACCATCGAGTATTGCCGCGTGACGCCTACGCGCAAAAAGGATGGCTCGATTGCCGAGAAGGGCATGACCGACGTCACCAATAAATACGATGTGGCCATTGGCGCCCTGGGCGGCAACAACGTGTACGCCTCGGGTTTTGTGGGCTGTATGGCGGGTAACGCCAAGATTATCGACTGCTTCTCGACGGCGCAGTGCTACAGCTATGCCGCGTCGTACGTGGGCGTCATTTCCGTGACGCGCGCGTGGACAGGCGGACTGGCGGGCCGTATTTTAACCGAAGAAGGCAATGAGCTTGTCCGAAGCCACTTTGCGGGCGATCTGAGCTCGCGTCAGTACAACCCCATCGCCGTGATCCCCATTATTCAAAACGATGTGAACCTGGGCGGTATTGCTGCACGCGCCAACAAGGGCGACGCCACGGTCACCGAGTGCTACTTTAAGCCGAGCGTGAGCCTTTCTGGCAATAGCCAGGGCAATCCTGCCAAAAAGAAGATCCCTTCGTTTGGCGGCGACGGTACCACCAAGGGCGACAGCTATGGTCCGTGGGATGACGAGCGCTACATCACGCGTGAGCTATGGGAAGAGCACGACTACGACTTCTGTGCCGGTACCATGCGCTCGACCGCTAACGACGATGCCCTGGGTGGCCAGCACACCAATGAGTGGGCGATGGATTACAAGCTGAATATCCCCGTGCATGGCCAGAGCGTTAAGGCGACGATTGATTTTCCCGGCGCGGGCACCGCGACAATCGAGGCGACCAAACTCGGTATTGATCAGAAGACCACGGATCCGTACACCTTTGCCGTGAGCGCCGTGCTGGCGGGAACGGCTCAGGGCTTGGCCCAGGGCGATACGTCGGTGACGTTTAAGCAGGAGACCTCTGCAAGGCCTGAGGGGCTGAGCGAGGCGAACGGCGGCTACCGCTTTATGGGCTGGTTCCGCGAGCCCGACGTGCGTGTGAACCGAATTGGACAAGACAACAGCTGGTTTGACGGCAAGACCGATGACGCTGCGGTGAAGGATGGCAAGCGCGTTCAGGACAACACGAAGCACGAGACGACGTCTAGCTACACTGCCGACAACGGCAAGGATCATGCCAAGAGTGAGGGCTTCAAGGGCAATGACCTCTTTATCGCTTCATACGAGGCGCAGGTGCTGTTCTATAACGTTAAAGGCGAGACGCTCAATTGGAAAGACGGCAAGGCACACGATCAGTCCACGGACTGGTACCGCTATGGCGTCGGTTTGACGCCCGCTGCCCCCGCGGATCGCGGCGGCTTGTCGAAAACCGCGACGTTTATCGGCTGGACCACGCAGCCGAACGACGATAAGAGCATGAACGGCGCCTATGCTGCCATTACCTCTCCTCAGCTGGCAGATCTTAAAAATCAGGGAGCTTTTTATCCTGCGGGTAGCGAGATCACCGTGGTCGGTCCCACCGATTTCTATCCCGTGTACAGCGACTACGTTTCGAACATCATGACGGTGTTCGAAGGCAATGAGCAGGATGAACTCGGTGATGTGACCCAGCGCGTTGACGTGGGCAATACTCATGTGGACGTGCAGCCGGGCGAGAATGGAACGAGCTCCTATACCGTGCAGGTACGCGATGTGAACAATAAGCCTCTATCCGATGGCGGCACCCTGCCCGACGGCTACCGCTTCTTGGGTTGGTATGAAAACAAGGGGACCGAGGATGCCCCGCTCGAGGTGCGCGTAAGCCGCGACCCCAGCTATAAACTCCCTGCCGATGTCGATCTAACCGTGCCGCACACCTACATCGCCCGCTTTGAGTACCGCGTGGATTATTACGTCCGCGCGTACGCGAACGATGAATACACGAAGTCGGAACTCCTTTGCTCTGTATGGAACGAGTACAATACACCGTTTAACGATCAGGTTGGCACAAGTTATGTTCGAGAGAACGTGGTGCACTGGGGTTCCGAGCACGTTAATCATGGCGATAAGAATGCCTATAGGGGCGAGTGTGCAGAGGGGTACTACGACAGCAATAAGCGAATCGTGGCCCCCATGAGCGCATATTCGCATAACGTGAGAAACGATACGGGGGCGGATACCCTAAAGAATGTCCTTGTGGATACAGATTTCCCAGGTTCTGGAACGATTGACGATGAAAAGGTTATTAATGCGTTGAAGTACACTTTTACGCCATCTAGCGATCGTTATAGCTTGAAGTTTTGGACGCTTGAGAGAAGCGGCGGTCGATGGACGTATCTCAATAATCCCGTAAAGGCTTCAATCGATTACACTTCGAAATACCGCATGCGTGCGATGGTGACGACGCGTGTCGATTTTTATAAGAAAGATGGCACGGTCTGCAAGAAAACGACACGTCGCTACGAGAGCAATTTGCTCCAAAAGAAGAGTGGCGAAGAGGATCCTCGTTACACGTACAAGTATCCATTCATCTATACGAATGATACGGTTGATAAGAATTCCGGCGGGGACAGCGACACAATTACAAATCCCAATCTGACCCTCGAGTCTTCGCCGACTGATGCCGAGATGGCCGTGCCGGGCTATAAGTTCCTGGGCTGGATCTCTACGGCTGAGGTCGAGAAGGACTCTCCCGTCTGGAACTACATCTACGATGTCAAGGACGATAACTTCACCACGTCTGATCCGGACAAGGCCAGGCCGTATCTAGCGACGGATGCCTCCACGGTCACGCGGTGGCAGGACGCGTATCCCGTATACGCAAAGTACAACGTCAGCTACACCACCAACCTGCATCGCGCAGGTTTCGATGGCACGGACAAGGTCAATGTGCCTAGCTACAACATCGCTCCCGTTATCAACGCGGACACCGATCCTGCTACGGCAACGGTGACCCCTGACGTTACGACGTCGGTTTATAAAGCAGGCGGTGAGCTGTATAAGTTGCAGAAGGTCGAGATTGAACTTCCGAACGGGAAGGTCGAGAAGCTCGATTCTGCCGACGGTAACTCGTATTCCCATCAGGTGGAACCTGGCGGAGCCTATACATTTGTGGCGTACTATTCGCCGTTGGCGGTTGTGTACCACCTCAATGCCAAGGATGTGGATGGCAAGGTAGCCCAGCCGGACGATACGCTCGGCAGCCTTAAGGATGGCATCCCACTGCCAACGTATAAGGTTAACGAAATCGATGCCGCAACGGGTGCATACAACGTGTTCGCGGGATGAACGGAAACCAAGCCGACTGCCGGCAACGGCTATGCCGTTTGGTCAGACGGTCTTCCCATGGTGAACAAAAACACTGTGGTCAAGGCTCCCATGGAGCTGTACCCGGTTTACCGTGCCTGCGCGGTAAAAGTCCAATCGAATATCGATGGCAATCTGAATAGCCCCGAATCCGTACGCTTGCTTTCGCGCACCGACTCTGGCGATCAGATTTCGCTGGAGGTAAAAGCTGCAACCGAGGTTGTCGGCAAAAACGGCACCAAGTACGACTTTGTCGGCTGGTCGCGCGACTATAAATCCGATAGCCAATACACCCTGATGACCGACGATGAGAAGTACCCTCTCGAGGGCGGTGAGCCATTTGAGGACGTAACGTATACCGCGGTGTATAAGATTACGCCGTATAAGGTGTGCTATCACGGCGTTGACGGCGCGCCCATCTTTACGGCGACGGTCGACTCGGGCGACGATCGCGCGACAGGCGCTGGTTTTGTCCATAACGTCGAGGTTCCCAAGGTGGATGAGAGCGGCAAACCGGTCTATGACAACAACGGCAATCCCGAGATGGAGCAAAAGTCCGTCGCGTACGACCCGGACGCCTACTCCAAGATCGTCGCGCTGCTTGATGAGCGGGCGGCGGCTAACGGTGACGTGCGCGAACTCTTCCTGGAATGGCGATATGTGCCTGCCAATGGTGCTGCGAAGTCTTGGGATGAGTTTAAGGGCGAGCCGGTCAAGGGAGACATGGATCTGTATCCGGTGACGTATCGTGTAGTCGCCAACGATACATCCAATTCCGCGCACCCCGTACCTATGACCGCGAAGCTTAAGTGGCTGCTCGATCCCACTGCTGACAATACAGTCAATGACAATGCCGATAAGGCGCCGTTCAAGGTCTGTTTTGCCGAGCCGTTTATGGGAACGCAGCTGACCGTTACGGTGACGCAGGCGAGCTACGGCCCTGGTGCAGAGGGCGTTACCGCGGAGGAAAAGCCCGTAAACGGCAAGTTAGTCTCGCTCTACAGCTTGGGCTCGGGTAACGGTTCGTTCGACTTGGCCAACCGCCTGGAGTCCAAGAAGACGGGCGAAGGCAAGCAAGGCGACGGCAATGCCGTGTTCGACTTCGCCAAGACCCATGCGCTGACGATCGTCAAAAAGACCACCGATGCCAGCGCCATGGGACAGACGTTCCGCTTTAAGGTGACGAAGACGGCGGAGGGAGCCTCTCCCGAGACGCGCGTGGCCGAGGTGAAGGTAGATAAGCGGCAGCAGGAAAACGGTGAGACCTGGTATGTCGGCAGCGTGCAATTTGCCGCGCCGACGGGCATCTATACCGTCGAGGAAGACACGAATTGGGCATGGCGCTACGAGGGCGAGCTGAGCACGCCGGGCAAAGCGCCCGGTAAATCTGCCGAGCTGACGATTTCGTCTGCTTCGAGCGCGGGCGATGCGGTGGTGACGTGCGTCAACACGCGCGCGAAGGACAAATGGGTCGATGGCGGCTCGCGTGCCAAGAATGTTTGGGAAAACGGCACGCTGAGGAGGGAGGACAAGGATGACTAAGCGCAAGCGGATCGTTGCCCTCCTTGTCGGCGTCCTCCTTTTGGCCGGCGTCGTCGGCACCTTTGCGTGGCTTTCGGTTACGGGCGTGCTGGTCAACGAGTTTGGCTTTGGCTCGGTGGCGCCTTCGGTGGACGAGACGCTCAAGGACAACGTGAAAAGGGATGTCTCGGTAAAAAACACGGGCTCGGCTCCGGCATACCTGCGTATCGCGGTGGATATCTACTGGCAGGATAAGGATGGCGCGCGCCTGTGGGATGAGCCGGTTGCCGGCACCGACTACACCATTGAGTGGGGCGATAAAGGCGATGCCGCCGCCACTAACAGCCCTTCGTCTTGGGTTCTTGCGAGCGACGGGTTCTACTACTGGACGTCTTCTGTTAAGCCGCTCGACAAGACGGGCGTGCTCATCAAGAGCGTGTCCGAGAAGAAGGCAGACGGTAAAAACCTAGTCGTCGACATTTCGACCCAGGCGATTCAGTCCACGCCCGACGATGCGGTCACCGAGGCATGGAACTGTACGGTCAAAGATGGCGTGCTGGTGCCGCCGCACGGAGGTGCGTGAGTATGGCATTCCCGATTCGCAAAGGCGTTGCGCGCTCCGTGCGTTGCGTGGTCGCGGCCATTCTCTGCATGGTCGCGCTCGCCGTTCCTGCCCGCGCGTTTGCCGAGACTCCCGCGATTGCCTATGACGGAAATGCGCACCAGCTGACGGTATCGGGGGCGACGGGCTCCTTGGGGGAGCCCGATCTGTTTCCCGCCTTTAAAGATCTAATGCCCGGCGATGTGCGCGAGCAACAGATTGAGGTTCGTGCCGTGGGCGTAAAGTCCCAGGTACGCGTGTTTGTGCGGGCCGTTGTCGATCACGAGACGGCACACCTGCTGTCGCCCATTACCTTAACGGCGTCGGCTGGCGATGCGTCTGACGGTTGGCTCCAGACGGGAACGCCGGGCAGCGTGTTCGCCTATCCCACGCAGGTCGCCACGTTCACGAGCGATGGCAGCACG